>JAZRZS010000026.1:0-14784 GCA_045601505.1 Acutalibacteraceae bacterium | reverse complement strand
GGTATTACAGAAAACGAATTGGCAGACATAGACTTCACTGCAATCGGCTATGTAAAAACAAAAGACGGTAATATGGTATTCTCTAACGAGCTCAAGACCAGAAACTACACCGAACTTTTACCGAAGAAGTAATATATAAGATTGAAAAGTTGTGGGTAATAAACCATGCCAACAACATACATTATTACTTTACTTTTCACTCAAAAACATTCCCGAAAATTTGCCACGCGCGAGCGCGTGTGCACACATGGGAATGTGCACCTACTTTGTATATATAAATTATATATATAAATCTTCATAAACGAGGTAACGATTATGATATTAAAAAAACAATTAGGCAGAATATTGTCTGTTGTGTTGGCGCTCACGGTGCTGACGGGTTCCCTTGGCTTATTGGCCAACGCGGAAGACGCTGTTACTGTAACCACGCAGTATAAGGATATATATAGCGCTGGAAACCAATATGACGATATTAATTTTAGTTCTTTCGGTGAGAACCTTTTCACCGACCCGACCGTTAATAACTTTAATGGCACAACTTATAACAGTAGTGGCGTTTTCGGAAGCGGATTCTCTTGGTTGCCTAAACTTGGAGGCTTTGCTCTTAACGATAACTCTGAATCACACACCCAAGGTGATGGCTCAGGTGTTTTGAAAATTACAACTACAAACAATCGTGGTTTTGCGCTTCCCGCTTTTGAGGCAAACAGTGCTTATCTCATAACTTTTTGGGTTAAGGCTGGAGACGAGTCTCCTCATAACATAAAAATTATGACTGGAGGCGGTGCTAATCCCCTTGACACAAGCTATGTGGCGTCTAATTTCGGGACTTATAATGAATGGCACAGGGTTAGTATCATAGTGTCTCGCGCAACAGCAACAAACTTAGGATTGCAAATATTTAATAATGGAACTTTATATGTAGATGATATTGCTGTTTATAAACTCGACAACGCATATGCACTCAGTTGTATGGCGGAAGGTAAATTACTTCCTACCGATGGCCATGGTAAAGATGATAACGGTGGCGGCAACGAAGGTGGCAACGGTGGCGGCAATGAAGGCGGTAACGAAGGCGGCAATGAAGGCGGTAACGAAGGCGGCAATGAAGGCGGTAACGAAGGCGGCAACGAAGGCGGCAACGAAGGCGGCAACGACACATTGCCTGCTGAACGTGATATAAAAGAGATAACCATTTCCGGCAACTACGATTTCACGTCCCTCGGCAATAATCTTGCGTATGACTCAACCGTTTCAAAGTTCCTTCCTGATGGAACATACGATACAACAAACGGAATTAAAAACGCCTATAATGCAGGCAGCGCTTTCATTTCTCCTGACAGTCAAACAGCATCCTCCCGAACCGATGACGGAACCGGTGTTGTTTATTTAACTAAGGGTCAACGTACGCTTAAACTCGCTGATAATTTTGATGCATATTCGTACTATCTTGTAACATTTTACATTAAATGTAACGACGACAAGGGTGTAACCATTCGGCATTGGTATGGTGACTGGTCAAGACTTGGCAACGAGAAAGATATGTACAACTACTCAACAGAGTGGCAACAGTTCTCGTACATTTTTTATACGGGCGACAAAACTGCTTGGTGTGCTACAGAATTTTACTCTCAAACCCCGATTTCGCTTGACGATTTCGCCGTTTATAAACTTGATGCAACTCTCGGCGGTGAAGCGTATGAAAAAGGACAGCTTGGCGAGGACGATGACACATTGCCGGACGAGCGCGGTGTAACTGTTGTAACCATTGATGATGATTACGATTTTACAGACGAAAAACTTGGCGAAAACCTTGCATATGACTCGACCGTTTCAAAGTTCCTTGCTGACGGCACAACATATGATACTGATAACGGAATAAAAATATCTGAAGGTAAAAGCAAGGTTACATTCTCTAATAATAAAGAGGAATCGCATACTGCAGATGACAGCGGCTCCATTTATATTGCAAAGAATGGTCTGCCGGGACTCAATATTGCTCCTACTATGGAGGCGAAATCGTATTACCTTGTAACATATTTTGCTAAAAATGAGAAAGCTCAATTCAACAATGTTCGCCATTGGTATGCCTACTGGGATGCCCACGAGATAGATGGCGGTTATGAGTCGGATTCTTGGAACCGTATATCGTACATTGTTTACACCGGTAAAAAAACTTCAACCAGCACTATCGCTTTTTTCGCCAATGTAGCGATGTGGGTTGACGATTTTGCTGTTTACAAGTTGGATACCGAGTATGGCGCACAGTGCGTTGAAGCGGCTAAACTTCTTCAAAAAGATGGCGCAGTTGCTCCAACTCCTAATGTTGAAGGTTACGACTTTGCAGCAGACAACAACCTTATGACAGATGCTTCGTTTGAAGAAAGCGGTGTTCCTAATTCTTCTGCGAAGGATGGCGATAAGGTATTTAATGTAACGGTAGAAAACAACAAGATTAAATTGCCTAAACTTTCGTTTATGAAGTATTATCTTGTTACCTACTATGTAAGAACAAAGGGCTTCACATCGACAGATAAGGTTTCTGCAACCTTTACTAACGATAAAGGCGCTGTTCGTACAATAAATACAGATGCAACCAACGACGGCTGGAAACTTGTAACAACAATTTTCAACCCAGGCGACTATGTTAATATTGATATCGCCTTTGACACCAATGTTCTCACATCGGGCAAAGAAATTTATGTCGATGGCGTTTCGGTTCATACGTTACCCCAAAAAGTAGCAGAAGCTGCATCTATAATTGATACTTACAAAGAAGGCGTTCTTAACAGCGCGATTGCAGGTTCACCTAGAGATGTCTTTGGCGCAAACGATGAATATAAGAAAGAATACAAAATTTGGCGCGAACTTGTAAGTCCTGTAAAGAGCACCGATACACAAGAAGTTACTTATGTTTCACTCTTTGATAAGTATTATAAGGACTATCAGATACAGGATAAGCTTGGCAGAGGTTTTGCTCCTTTTGGTAAAGGTTTTAGAAAACAGGATACTGCTTATACCTGTGACCCTGCTGATAACCTTATTACCAACTATGCTTGTGATGATGCAACATACTGGGCAGATGACTCGGGCTTTGTAACTGTCACAACGGAGGAAAAATATGAGGGTAACACCTCGCTTAAGGTTAGCGAAGAAGGCCTGTATCTTAAGAAATTGAAGGTTAAGCCTAATACAAACTACTACATAAGCCTATATGGTAAGGGATATTCGGATACAGTTGTTCCGCACATCCATTTCGGTATCAGGGATACTGTGTACAAACTTCCGTTCGAAAACCCGATATCTGCACATGAGGAAAGCAATAGCTCAAATTTGTCCGCTTCCAAACAGGAAGTTACTATCAGATATCCTGACGGAACATGGTACAATCGTACATATCAGTTCAACACAGGCAGTTACGATGAGGTTTACTTCTTTATCGAGGGCGTCAAGGGCGAGATGTATTTTGATAATATCGCCATTTTTGAAGCTACCAAGAAAAAGCTTGTAAAAGAAAGCGTAACAATTCAAGATGTTGATACCACAAACGATGAAGAGGCTAAATTTGCTTGTGACGAAAAGCACAACCTCATTCCAAACGGTATGTTCGATAAGGGAACAGAGTTCTGGAACAAGTTCAACGGAATGGACAAATTCGTAGAGGTTGCTACAAGTGAAGGCAATAAGATGCTTCACTATAAGGGCGCACAATGGAGTTACTATTATCTGCCCGCAGTTGAGCTTGAAGCAAATAAGACCTACACATTCTCTTATTGGTACAGAACGCTTAATGGTGAAAACGCCAAGTTCGGTATTGTATCACTCAAGAATCCGCGTTCTTACATTACAACTCAGTTGGATGTAACAAGCAACCGCGGTGAGTGGACGCTCGTTTCCATCACGTTCAAAACCTCTGAAGAGAGCAAGATTTCACTTGCTATCTACGATAAAGACGGCGAAGCTGTATTTGATAAGATTCGTTTGTTTGAATCGAAAAACGGATACGCACTTTCTCTTGAAGAAGATATGCCTAAAGGCGGTCTTACTTTCTCGGATTCCAAATTAGGAAGTCTGGGACTTGTAAAACTTGAGGAAGAGGAGCAAGAGGAAATCTTTGAAGAACCCGGTTATGATGAAGAATACGAGGACGAAGAATACGAGGACGAAGAACCTGAGGAAACCACTAAAAAGGTTCTGTATAAATACAAGAAGAAGCCTACCGCTGTTAGACTTGCAACATGGTTTATCATTCTTGTGATTGCAGTTGCAGTTGTCGTTCTCGCAGGAACAACATTCTTGATCATCTTCCTTGTTAAAAGGAAAAAGAAAAAAGCACAGACTGCTCAGTAAAGCAAAATAAAGTTTTATTGATGTCAGACACTTATTTTGGGAGGTATAATTTTGAAATACGTTTCAAAGTTTATTTGTACAGTTTTGGTTATATCTTTGATAACAACACTGTTTTCACAGGCGATTTGTTCTGCGGATACGGTGTCTGACATCAACGCTTCGGCTGCTCTAAACGCGGCCGATAGCGGATATATCGATTACCTCGAAGGCAAAAACGATTATACCGGCGCATCTGTGAAAATAGATGCGTCAGGTTTCGTTGCTGCAGAGGGTTCCAATGCAAAACTTGACTCATATTGCGGTAAGGACAATGTTCTTATCATAGATTCAGAAAGTGGACCTATTTCGTTTACTGCAAACTGCGAAATAGAGGCACTTTATAACATTGCGCTCAACTATGCAGCTGTTGATAATAACGAGGCAAAAATTGAGCTTTCTTGCAAAATAAACGGTAAAGAGCCCTTTACAGAGGCCGACAGTATGTTCATACCGCGCGTTTGGGTTAATGAGGGCAAAGTTACTGTGGACGCTCTTGGTAACGAGGCAAGTCCTTCACAGGTTCAAAAACCACAGTGGGTAAGCGAAAAGCTTATAGACCCTGACGAACTCTATCTTGAGCCTCTTAAGTTTGGACTCCAGAAAGGTACAAACACCATAACCATCGAACTTTATTCGGGAACAATTGCTCTTGAATCCATAACGCTTTCAGGTGCAGAGAAAACCCCTGCATATTCAAAGGAAAACGTTTCGAATATTTATGATGGCAATAATATAGTAATTGAAGCACAGGACGCGGTTTATAAAAACTCTAAAGAACTTCGTCCCCTTGCAGACGCATCTGACCCGTCCAGCACACCGTCAAGCGCATACCATACATCTATTAACTGTATCGGTGGTAGTAACTGGGATGCCGCAGGTGAAGAAATAACTTGGGAGTTTAATGCACCCAAGGATGCATACTATAGCATAACCTTCAAATATAAGCAGGGTTATCTTACCAATGCAAGTTCCATCAGAAGCCTAAAAATAGATGGTAAAACTCCGTTTGCAGAGGCGGGAGAACTCAAATTCCCCTATAACACAAGCTGGGATTTACTTACCTTTGGCGAAGATGCACCCTATTATGTCCATTTAAAAGAGGGTCCGCACACAATCTCGCTCAAGGTTACATTGGGCTCGGTTGCAGATATAAGCCGTAGACTTGAAACGCTCATATACAACGTTGGCGAAATGTACCGTCAGATTATTATGATTACGGGCACAAGCCCCGATGCTAACCGTGACTATCGCCTTTATGAGCAAATTCCTACGCTCACAGAAGACCTTAAGAAATACATAGAAGATATTGATGGCTTGGTAGATGAATACAATGCCATTACAGGCGCAAAGGGCGGCTCTAACGCCGTTACACTTGAAAGTCTTGCACTCGTGCTTGAGCGTATGCTCGAATCCAAGTTCAAGGCACATAAATATGTAAGCGACCTTTTCAATAACTATGGTAGTGCAGGTGCATGGATTTACGAAATGCGCAAAATGCCGCTTGATATTGAAAAGATAATTATAGGCGGAGAAAGCGTTGACGAAAAGGAATATAAATCTAATTTCATAGAAAGATTTGTTTTCGGTTTCAACAAACTTCTCGCTTCATATATAGTTGATTATAACTCACTTTCTACAGCAGAGGGTGAAGATGTTATTGATGTTTGGGTAAATATCGGCCGCGACCAGTCAAGAGTACTGCAGAAAATGGTTGACGATAGCTTCACACCCAAAACAGGCATAAAAGCAAACATCAAAATTGCAGCAGCAACCATAATTCAGGCAAAACTTTCGGGCGTTGCACCCGACTGCACCATTATGCAGGCTAACGATATTCCCGTAAACCTTGCTATGCGTGGCGCACTTTATGATTTGTCACAGTTTGATGATTTTGAAGCAACACTGAAGAATAACTACGGCAGCGATAAACCTATCAACCCCTTCAGATATAAAGGCGGTGTTTATGGACTAGCTGATAGTATTTCCTTTAATATGATGTATGTCAGAGATGACATATTTAAACAGCTTGAAATCTCTGTACCGAAAACATGGGATGAGTTCCTACGTTGCTGTGCGGTACTTATGAGAAACAATCTTTCAGTAGGTGTTCCGCTTTCATATAGAATGTTCCTTTATCAAAAGGACGGAAGCCTTTATACAAAAGACCTTTCAAAAACCAACCTTGACACCGCAGAAGCGTTCGATGCGTTTAATTTCTATACAGACTTGTATGTTGAATATAAATTGCCCGTAACCTTCAGCCTTTACAACCGTTTCCGTACGGGTGAAATGCCGCTTGGTATAGAACCTTACACAACCTATGCTACATTAATGGCAGCTGCACCCGAAATCAGCGGTAGCTGGAGTGTTCATCCGCTTCCGGGATTTGAAAGTGAAACCGGTTTAAACAACAAGACTGTCGGTACGGCAACTGCCTCGGTAATACTTAAGGATACAAACTCGCCCGATGCGGCTTGGGAATTCCTTAAGTGGTGGACCAGCGCAGAAGTTCAGTACAGATACAGTTCGGACGTTGAATCAATTGTTGGTATCGCAGCGCGTGTACCAACCTCTAACAGAGAAGCACTTCAACTTCTTTCTTGGAGCAGAGATGATGCAAAGGTTATTATGAATCAATATGACCTTGCAGAATTCATACCCGAAGTACCGGGAAGTTACTATGTAAACCGTTCACTTGAAAACGCATTTTATGCTGTTTACAGTGATGGCGAAGCACCCAAGGATGCTCTTACCAAATGGGCGCTTATGATAGACGAAGAGATGGAAAGAAAGAGCAAAGAATATTCAGGTAAAAAGTAGGGAGGGGAAGCTAAATGAAAACTAAAATAAAACGTTACAGAAGTGAAAGCTTCCTTCAGCCCTCGCTTCTCTTAACGCCGTTTCTGGCACTCTTTTTCCTGTTCACCGTTTTGCCGATTTTGTCATCGGTTGTGCTTAGTTTCACAACCTTTGATATGCTTAATCTACCGACATTTAACGGTGTTCAGAACTATGTAAGACTGTTTTTGTATGACGATATATTCAAAATCGCACTCAAAAACACGCTTATATTCGCGGTTATAACAGGTCCGCTTGGATATGCATTTGCATTCCTTCTTGCGTGGTTCATAAACGAACTTCCGCGCGTTGCAAGGGCTGTTGTTTCCTTTATTTTCTATTCACCCGCACTTGTTGGTAATGTTTATTTCATCTGGCTTTTCATCTTCAGTGGTGATAGCTATGGTCTTATAAACGGTTTCCTTTTGGAATACGGATTTATAACCGAGCCGGTTATCTGGCTTAAGGATGCCTCCTACGCACTGCCTATTGTTATGATAGTTCAGTTGTGGATGAGTATGGGAACCTCGTTCCTTGCTAATATTTCAGGTTTGCAGAATGTTGGAAGCGAACTCTATGAAGTTGGCGCAATCGAGGGTATCCGCAATCGTTGGCAAGAGGTTTGGTATATTACACTGCCTTCAATGAAGAGCATATTGCTATTCTCAGCGGTTATGCAAATTCAGGCGGCATTCTCTGTCAGTGCTGTTGCAATAGCCCTTACAGGTAATCCGAGTACTAACTACATAACCCACACAATTGTTACCCATATGACTGACTATGGTGCTGTCAGGTACGAAATGGGTTATGCCTCGGCAATTGCGGTATTCCTATTTGCACTTATGGCAATCACAAGATATGTAATAGGAAAACTGCTTAACACGCTTGATAAATAGTAATTGGATTAATTGAAGGGAAAGGTTTAACACTTATGGCACGTAATCAGGTAAAAAGATATACGCGTTCAAAGTTCGGCACCGCAGTAATTGCAATGTTTTTAACAATTTTCGGTGCATTTATGCTTTTGCCGCTGATATATCTTATAGTTACATCATTAAAGCCTTTGGATGAAATTATGGCGTTCCCGCCCAAGTTTTATGTTGTGGCGCCAACACTTGAAAACTATACAGCGCTTCCACAGCTGTTATCAACCGAATGGGTTCCGTTTTCAAGATATATAATAAACAGCGTATTCGTCAGCGTAATTACAACAATGCTTCACGTTTTTGTCGCGTCAATGGCGGCTTTCACGCTTTCAAAATATCACCATAAGGCATATACACTTATATTTACATTTGTTCAGATGTCTCTGCTTTTCAACGCTTACACACTTGCAATTCCGCAGTATGTAATTATGTCAGAGCTTAAAATTCTTAACACATATCTCGTATATATTTTGCCTTACATACCGTCAACACTTGGCGTATTCCTGCTTAAACAGTATATGGACAGCAGTATACCCGATGTATTGATGGAGGCGGCAAAAATAGACGGCGCAACTTGTTTCACAATTTATTTCAAAATTGCGCTGCCGCTTATACGTCCCGCAGTGCTGACGCTTGTTTTGTTTGCGTTCAGAGATTTGTGGGCAACCTCGTCCTCATCAATGGTATTTGATGAAGACATAAAGCTGCTCCCGAATATCATCGAGCAGATTTCAACCGCAGGTATTACCCGTCAAGGTAGTACTATGGCGGCATCAGTAATAATGCTTCTGTTCCCGACAACAGTATATCTCATCTCTCAGTCGAGTGTTACCAAGACGATGAGCAGCTCGGGAATTAAGGGATAAGGGGAGTGATGTATATGAAAAAAATGTTAAAAGTTTTATGTTGCATCACCCTCGCCTTGATAATTGCTGTAGCGGGCGTTACCGCAAGCGCAGAATCTTTTCAGGAGAAGAACGGTCAGGGTAAGACAGTTCTTGTTCAGCAAAAGGATGTGTTTGTAAGCAACCGCTATTTGCAAGGACAGGATTTTGGCATCGGTGAATTCAACGCAATAAATGACATTTGCGTTTGTGGAAATTATATTTATTTGCTTGACAGCGGTAATTCTCGTATAGTTGTGCTTGATAATAATTATCAGTTTGTACGTGTTATTGATAGCATAAAAAATGGTGAAGAAGTACTTGACCTTTCAAGCGCAAACGGACTTTATGTTACAAAGAGCGGCACAATTTATATTGCCGATAGTACAAACCAGTATGTTGTTGTAGCAAACATAGACGGCGTAGTTAAAAAAATCATAACAAAGCCCGACTCACCCATCATCCCAGACAATTTAGAGTTTAATGCTATAAAGGTTGTAGAGGATGAAGACGGCTTTATCTTTGTTCTTTGTAAAGGCGTCTACTACGGTGCGCTCGTATTCACACAGGATTATGAGTTTTCGGGGTTCTTTGGTGCTAACCAGACATCTGCTACCGTGTTTGATGCAATAAAGAATTTTTTTGTAAATACTCTTAAAACCGAAGCACAGTATGAGTTTTCTGTGCGCGAATTGCCCTACGAGTTTGACGATATCTATGAAAAAGGCGGTTTTATTTACACCGCGACCGCGAACTCCGAAAGCGGCAAGGGACAAATTCGAAAACTCAGTTATTCGGGAATAAATATTCTTAACCGTGACGGCGACTCGGCAGATACTTTTGCTTTTGGTAACGGTGAGACAATTCAACTTATCGATAAAACTGCGGCTATAGAGCATTTTTCTGCAGTTGCGGTTGATGATAACGGATACATATATGCTCTTGATTCCACATACGGTAGAGTTTTCGTGTACGACACGGGTTGTAACTTGGTTACCGCATTTGGCGGTGGTAAAGGACTTGGCGAACAGGTCGGAACCTTTAAAAATGCAACCGAACTTGCAGTAAACGGAAAAGATGTATTAGTTGTAGATTCACTTACAAACAGTTTAACCGTATTTACACTTACAGATTTTGGTAAACTTCTTTTCTCTGCAATGGAAAAGACGGATAACGGCGATTTTGAAGGCGCATATCCGCTTTGGCTTGACGTTAAAGAGCAGGATGGATATAATCAGTTAGCGTATGTAGGAATTGCTAATTACTATATCTCTATAGAGGATTACGAATCTGCACTCGAATATGCAAAACTCGGATATGAGCGTGACATTTATGAACACGCCTTTGAACAGGTAAGACTTAACTTGCTGTCTGAGAATTTTGCAATTATATTCATTGTAGCCATTGCTGCAATTATTGGAATAATCGTATATTTGGTTTGGCGTAAAAAGCATCCTCGTGAAAAACGCGAACCAGGAATAGTTTTGACATCGCTTTTAGCGCCTTTACGTCCAATTCAAACCTCGCTAAAGATTAAAACCTTGCGCAAACAAAAGTCCAAGCAACTTAACATTTATATGTTTATAGCTTTCGGCCTAATGTTTTTGATGTTTATAGGCAAGGTGCTTGAAACCACATGGGGCGGATTTATGTATTCCGATTATGACCCCGACAAATACAATTCTGCAATGGTGCTAATCACAACAGTGGGCATCGCTGTGTTGTGGTGTGTTGTAAACTGGGGACTTTGCACATTGTTTGAGGGTAAAGGAACCTTTAAGGAAATTGTAATTGCAACGGGATTTGCACTTATTCCGCAGATTGTATACAGCATATTCTTTATAATCGCTTCACACTTCCTTGTGTATAGCGAACAAGTTATTTTGTCAGGTGCACAGTCGATCTGCTGGATAATTACAATTGTTGTTTTGCTTGTGGAACTCACAATCATACACGATTACAGTTTCTTCCGTGCGCTTGGAATGGGAATTGTAACAATACTTGGAATGGTGCTCTGCGCGTTCCTTATATTGCTCGTTCTTACACTTTTCCAAGACGTTTTGCAATTCATCCGTTCCGTATATAATGAAGTAGTCTTTAGAAACAATTAGCTGTAGGAGGTCAAAGATGCGTAAAAAAATAATATGTCTTATTCTTTGTCTAATACAGCTTGTAACAGTTTTGTCGGGTTGTACCGTTGATGAGAATGCAGAGGGAAAACCCGTAAAAACTGCCGAAAACTACGTAAGTAGCGGAACAGTTGCACAAGACGGAGAATTAAGACTTGATTGGGATGCCGACCGTATGGCGTTGCTTATATACAAAGGTGACGAGCTTATATGGTCAAGTATGCCTAAAGAACAATATCTAAATAATCTGTATGAGGGCGGAACTAAATCCTATCTTGAATCCTCGCTTTTAATCGAAGGCAAGAGTGTAAAAGAAGATGGACTTACCACCGTAACATCATACACAGGTGCTTATGAATACGGTAGAACCTATTCATACAAAATTGATAACGGTATAAGATTGCTTTATTGCTTTGACGAGCAGAATGCAGCAATTCCTGTTGAATACCGTTTAATTAATGGCTATCTTGATGTCAACATAAATCTTGACAGCATATATGAGAGTCAATATCAGATTTATAGAATTTCGGTATTGCCTTATGCTTCATCAGTATTGAACGAAAAGACAAACGAAATGTTCATGCCTGATGGCAGCGGTATGGTAATGTATTGCGATACAGACCGCGCTGTTCGTAACTACACAGGTTATGTTTACGGCGAGGATAAGGCTTCCACCACACAGTATCAGTTTACAAAAACTGAAAATGTAAAACTTCCGGTCTATGCGGTAAGTGATGCAGAAGCAACATACTGCACCATTATTGACAGAGGCGAGGAATGTGCGGAAATTAATGCCACCGCAGGTGATAAGGACCTTGGCTTCTCATACGCACACACCACCTTTGCTGTTCGCGGCACAGAAGCAATTGCACTTCCTCAAGGTTGGGGAAATGTTATGATCGGCTTCCAGTTCAGTAAACTTGCAAAGGGCGATAAGGTCGGTCAGCGTATAATCTTTATAGACGGTCAGGATACCGACTTCTTTAAGACTGCCAATGTTTACAGAGAATATCTTGTAAATGAAAAGGGACTTAAAAAGCAGGAAAACGAAACCGCACTTTATCTTGATTTGCCGATGGCGGCATCAAAACGTGAATTTTTCTTTGGCTTGCCTAAAAAGGTTGTAAAACCCATCACCACTTATGCACAGGCGGCAGAAATCATTGCTGATGTTGCAAAGTCAACGGGAATTTCTCCCGCTGTAAAACTAAGCGGTGTTCAGGGCGGCGGTCTTGACGCTACAAAGATTGCAGGCGGCTATAAAACAGAAAAAGTGCTTGGAGATAAAAAATCTCTTGCCGCATTGCTTGATGTGACAGAAAAGAACGGCGCAAAACTTTTCCCCGAATTTGATTTAATCCGTTTCACGAAATCTGCTAACGGATTCAGGGTTAATACCGATGCCGCAACCTCGACCACATCACTTAAGGCGTCACAATATTTCTATTCTGTTTCTACAGGCGGAGCGAAGAATAACGCTTATGAATATTATTTGCTTGCTCCTAACTTCTTTAAGGAAGCAGCAGAAAAGCTCACAAAAACCTTGAAAAAGAGTGCTTTTTCAGGCGTTTCGCTTGGCGAAATGGGTAATATCACCTATGGTGATTACAGAAGAATGGAAAACTACGTTGCTCTCAACTTTTCTGAGAATGTAACAAAGGCAGCCAAGGCTCTTAAGAAGAACAAAACTGAAATAATGTTTGATTCTGCAAATCAGTACGCAGCACTGAATGCGGATTATATAATGGATTCACCAATAAACAGCAGTAACTTTGCTGTAGAGGATGAATGGTTGCCTTTCTACCACATTATATTTAAAGGATACAGGGCAATGTCAGGCGCATCGCTCACCCTTTCCAACAACGAAACGGACGACTTCTTGCGTTCGGTTGCTTTGGGAACGGGTCTTCAGTTCACAGTTTGCGGAACTCAAACATCAGAATATTCATCATCGGTGTTTGATATTCTTGCTGCTGGAAGTTATGAAGACCGCAAAGAAACAATGCTTGCAACAATAAAGAGAGGTAAGGACGCTATTGAGGCGACAAACGGCGCCACAATAAACGGCTATGCTGTACTTGCAAATGGTGTTTATAAAACATCCTTCAGCAACGGCGTAGAAATTACCATCAACTGCAACGAAACGGATTATAATGCCGAGGGCATAAGCATCGGCGCAAATGATTTTATTATTAAAAGATAGGGGAGTAGGATAATATGAAAAATAGTATATTGGAAAAATTACTCCCCGCATCTATGGAGAAGCGCCGTGCAAGACAGGGATTTGTTTTCACAATTCCGTGGGTTATCGGCTTTCTTATATTCTTCTTTTATCCTGCTTTGCAGTCAATCTGGTATGCATTTTCAAAGGCAACGCCGCTTGACGAGTTTCAGGGTACTATAATAGAATATTTTAAAACCCGTTTTGCAGGGCTAGAGTTTTTTAATGATATTTGGACAAAGGACACAAATTTCACAACAAACCTTTTCGATTCAATCGTAGATTTCTTTTATTCACTGCCAATTATTCTGTTTTTAAGTTTTGTTTTCGCAATTGTACTTAACCAGAATTTCCGCGGCAGACTGATAGTAAGAGCAATTTTCTTCTTGCCCGTTATAATCGCAAGTGGTGTTGTTTTGACCTATCTTAACGGTGATACCAACGCACAGGAACTACTTGAATCGGGCAGTGGCAGCGGACTTTATAATTCTTTTAGCTTTGCTACTATGCTTGAGAATGTGGGTCTTCCGGATGCAGTTGTAACAAAACTGAATGAGTATATTGCTTCAATTTTCAATCTAGTGTGGAGTTCGGGCGTTCAGACAATCCTGTTCCTTGCAGGTTTGCAGTCCATTTCGGCACAGTATTATGAGGTTGCAAAGGTTGAAGGTGCAACAGGTTGGGAAACTTTCTGGTATGTAACCGTTCCAATGATGGCAAACGTTATCGTTCTTAACGTTGTATATACCTGTATTGACCTGTTCACATCCAACAACAATAAGGTTATGCAACAGGCATATAGCCTCATTCAAAACAACAACTATAATAAATCTGCCGCAATAATGTGGAGTTATTTCGTAATTTTGGGCGTTGTTATCGGCGCAATTCTGATAATATTCAGAAAACCGCTCCAACGTGCCGCAATGTAAGGGGAGGGGACAGTTTTGAATAGAAAGACAATAAACATCGTCCGCTCTGTTCTTACAGGTATCATTCGTTGGGCGTTCTTAATCGGAATAATATATGTTATCTTGTTTCCGTTAATCTATGCCTTCAGCACAAGTCTTATGACCGAAGCACAACTTTTAGATCCTTCGGTTGTATGGGTGCCAAAGGCGGTAACATTTTCAAACTACATAACTGTATGGGAAGTAATGTCTTACAGTTCAAACTTCCTGTTTACCGCGTTCTTGGTTTGTACAAGTGTGCTTTTCCAGATTGTCAGCTGTTCTTTAGCAGCATACGGACTTGCAAGGTTTAAATTCCGCGGACAAAATTTAATCTTTTTGCTAGTGGTAATCACGATTATTGTGCCGCCACAGTTGCTGATAGTTCAGCAGTATGCAATTTTCAAAAATTTAGGACTTTTGGATTCCGTATTTACCTATTTTATACCT
>JAZRZS010000025.1:0-12200 GCA_045601505.1 Acutalibacteraceae bacterium | reverse complement strand
TGCTATCGGATATCCGCTTGCCTTTGAAGCCAGGGCGGATGAACGAGAAACACGCGGGTTTACCTCTATGAGATAATACTCACTTGTTTCGGGATTAAGCGCAAACTGAACGTTACAGCCACCTTCGATTTTGAGTTCTTTTATAATCTTAATTGCGCTGTCGTTAAGCATTTTAAGGTCGTGGTCGTTAAGTGTCATTATGGGAGCTACAACCAACGAGTCGCCTGTATGTACTCCGACAGGGTCGATGTTTTCCATACCGCAGATGGTGATTGCGTGGTCGTTTGTATCACGCATTACCTCAAACTCAATTTCCTTGTATCCCTTAACGCTCTTTTCAATAAGCACCTGATGAACAGGTGACAGTTTAAATGCGTTTAGTCCTATTTCCACAAGGTCTGCTTCATTATAGGCAAATCCACCGCCCGTACCGCCAAGAGTAAATGCCGGACGCAGAACAACAGGATAACCTATGCGCTCTGCCGCCGCTTTAGCCTCTTCAATGCTATAGGTGATTTCAGAGGGTATTGTCGGCTCTCCAATTGACTGGCAAAGTTCTTTAAAAAGTTCTCTATCCTCTGCGCGTTCAATACTTTCGCTACTCGTGCCAAGAAGCTCTACTCCGCACTCTTTAAGTACGCCCTTCTTTTCAAGTTGCATTGCAATATTAAGACCTGTTTGTCCGCCAATGCCCGGAACGATGGCATCGGGACGCTCATAACGCAGAATTTTTGCAATATATTCAAGTGTAAGAGGCTCCATATACACCTTATCGGCTATTACGGTATCGGTCATTATTGTAGCGGGGTTAGAGTTACATAGTATAACTTCATATCCCTCCTCGCGCAGTGCAAGACATGCTTGTGTTCCAGCATAGTCAAACTCTGCTGCCTGACCTATAACAATAGGTCCTGAACCAATTATAAGTATCTTTTTTATATCTGTTCTTTTAGCCATTTTTTAAGCCTCCACATTAAGTTTATACACAAGTTTTCCGTCACAGACCGTCATAAGACATCTGCTATATAGTTTTTCATTCTCAAACGGTGTTGCCTTGCCGAGTGACAAGAAGTCATCGGTATTGACTTCGCCCTCAAAATCAAGGTCCCACACAGTATAATCGTTGCCGAGTGGGATGCCAAATCGGCGGCGCGGATTTTCACACATAAGTTCAACTAATTTTTCAAGCGTTATGATGCCCGTTTTAACAAGGTGGGTATACATAACAGGAAATGCCGTTTCAAGCCCGACTATTCCAAATGCGCTTTTTTCAAGCCCTCTTCCTTTTTCCTCTGCCGAATGAGGAGCGTGGTCGGTTGCTATAATATCAATCGTGCCGTCCCGTATGCCTTCTATCAACGCGTTCCTATCCTCACGGCTACGAAGCGGAGGATTCATTTTGAATCTGCCCTCTTCCCTCAAATCCTCGTCACACAAAACGAGGTAGTGCGGTGCGGTTTCGCATGTTACGGGAAGTCCCGCTTTCTTAGCCTTGCGTATCAGTTCAACGCTTTCTTTTGTAGATATATGGCAAACATGGTAATCACAGCCCGTTTCGGCAACCAATTTCAAATCACGCGCAATGGGTCCATACTCGCTCTCGCTGCAAATCCCTTTATGTCCGTGCGCCTTTGCGTAGACACCGTCATGTATATATCCGCCGCGCAAAAGCGAATTATCTTCGCAGTGTGCCACTATCATTTTCCCGAGTGACTTTGCCTTTTGCATTGCAAGGCGCATAAGTTCAGAAGACTGAACACCTCGGCCGTCATCTGAAAAGGCTATGGCGTTTTGCGCTAAGTCTTCCATCCCAGACAGTTCTTCGCCACGTTGCCCCACCGTTATTGCGGCGTATGGGTAAATATTTATAAGCGAATCTTTTTTTATGATATCTATTTGTTTTTGAAGATTATCGGCACTATCAGGTACAGGATTTAGGTTTGGCATTGTGCATACCGCGGTGTAACCGCCGTGTGCCGCCGCCTTGCTACCGCTTTCTATCGTTTCTTTATATGAAAAACCCGGCTCACGAAAATGCACATGCACATCGCAAAAGCCGGGTAAAACAACAATATTTGAAGAAAAAGATACCAATGCTGAAAAATGGGGACAATCAGCCACGGTGTTTTTTGTGCCTATGAACTTTATTTTACCGTTTGTTTGATTGTATGTCATTTCTCTTTCCTTCCCACAAAAAATCCCACCGAAAACGGCAGGATTTGCATACAAAAACAGGACACAGCCGCAAGCCGTATCATTTTTCCATATTTACCAAAATCTTGCCGACCTCTCTGGACCGTCTGTTAAAGATTTATTTCCAATAGATTATATCATAACATATATATAATGTCAACAAAATTAAACATAAAAAAGCAGGTTTTTGACACCTGCTTTTTTATCTAATCTGTCCAATATTCTGTGTTTGTGATTGTGGCGGCGGTCAGATAGCCGTCCACAAGGAAAAAGTCAAGTCTGATTTTATCAAATGTTGCCGATAAAATATTGCAGTTTTGTGCCGGACCTAATAGGAAATACTGGTCTGCTTCGGTTGCAACTCTCTCGGTATATTCCGCCTCTAACTTTGCTGTGATATCACTTTTTGTGGTAACATCTAAAAGTTTAAGGCCATATACACTGCCGCCTGTTACGGCAATTACGGAAACACCTTTTTCTTCATTTGCTTTTTCGTAATAAAAAGACGCGTTGCTTGTAACAAGGCATACAGCGGTTTCGCCTACTACTTCCGAAAGAATAACTTTGTCTTGGTCTGCATCTCCCGTATCCATTGGGAAAACTTGCTTTACTTTTTCTATCGTCATACCTAAGGTTACAGGGATTTCAGGGATTTCGCCGTTTATAGCGTAAGAATCAATTGTTTTTGTAGCTTGGTTTATTTTCTCTCCGTCTTGTTTACAGGCAGAAAGCGAAAAAAACATCAAAACAACCAACAAAAGAGATATGATTTTTTTCATTATTTTACATCTCCTGTCTTTGATTTTTCGTGAAGCAGTGTATGACGCAAATCCCAAAGTTTTTGTGACAAGTCAACATAATAGTTATGCGGTTTTTCGAAACGTTTTACCTCGTCCCACAGGTTTTCTATTTGCTCTTTACAGTACGCTTTAATTTCATTTACGGGCGGACATTCATAAATCTGTTTGCCGCCCTCCATAATCTTAACCTGTAGCTTTTTGGCGGTAAAGTTTTCGACCGTCTTGCGTTTCCAGGTGTGGACGGGGTCAAAAATTTCATAAGGTTTAGTATGATCAATTTTTTCGTCACCCGTTGTAATTACATCGGCAATTGCTTTTCCTGTTTCGTTATCGTAAAGGCGCCACGGAATTTTAACACCTGGTATGGTGATTTTTACAGTGTTTTCACTGACCTTGATTTTAGGAATAACCATGCCGTTCTTTTCAACTGCGGCAAGTTTATATACTCCGCCGAAAACAGCCTCGCTCGATGCGGTTATAAGGCGTTCGCCCACTCCAAAACTGTCCGCACAGGCACCTTGTACAAGCATATCGCGAATAAGATACTCGTCAAGTGAGTTTGAAACGACAATTTTGCAGTCGGGGTAACCCGCATCATCAAGCATCTTACGGCATTTCTTAGTGAGATATGTGATATCACCGCTATCAATACGAACGCCGCGAGGACGGGCGCCCAATGGTTTTAAGACCTCGTCAAACACCTTAATAGCGTTGGGGATACCTGATTTTAAGACGTTATACGTATCAACAAGCAGTACGCAAGAGTTAGGATATTTTTCGGCATATGCTTTGAAAGCCAAATACTCGCTATCAAAGAGTTGCACCCAACTGTGCGCCATTGTACCCGAAGGCGGAACGCCGAAATCTTTTGCCGATTTAACACAGGCAGTACCCGCGCAACCGCCGATTATTGCGGCGCGTGCGCCGTAAATTGCAGCATCATAACCGTGGGCGCGGCGGGAACCAAACTCAAGCACCGCCCTACCCTCTGCGGCGCGGACTATGCGGTTTGCCTTGGTGGCTATGAGTGACTGATGGTTTATTGTAAGAAGCACCATTGTTTCGACCAAAAAAGCCTGTAGTGCAGGACCGCGAACGGTGACAATGGGCTCGTTCGGGAATATGGGTGTACCCTCTGGCACTGCCCAAACGTCACAGGTGAACTTGAAATCTCTAAGATACTCTAAATATTCTTCCGAGAAAAGCGAAAGTGAACGAAGATACTCTATATCCTCATCAGAAAAAGAAAGGTTATTAAAATACTCTATAAGTTGCTCGATACCCGCCATAATGGCAAAGCCACCGTTATCGGGCACACGGCGGAAGAACATATCAAAATAGACCGTTGTGTCCTTATATTCGCTGTCGAAAAATCCGTTCGACATGGTCATTTCGTATAAATCAAGTAACATTGAAAGGTCTTTGCGCATTTTAGGTACTCCTTATGAAAAATCTTATTATAAATATAATATACCCATTTTAGAAAATTGTCAAATAAAAACCGTCCTCCAAACAGGGACGGTTTTTACAGTTATTTTATTTTCTCATAATACTCTGTCATTTTTTGTTGGAAGTTTTGGTCTGCCATTTTATACGCATTGTCTTCAACAAACAAAACATTTCCGCGGACTAAAATATTTTTCACCTTACCGTTCACAACTATATAACCTTTTATTTTCCAGCCGCGCACCTTAGGGCCCTCCGGTTCGACATATGGCTCTTTATCGACCTTTTCTATATAATTTTGTATTTTTCTTATTTCAAAAATGTTTTTTGTTATTTTCGTTTCTTTAATCCCAGCACAATCCAGTTGGATTTTTGTGCCTGTTTTTTCAAAAATATCGTTTTTTGCGATTAGAAAGTCTTTGAAAACAAAAAGAGAGATTAGGGTTAAAAGCACCAAAACGGCGATGATTATTTTTAATATGTTACATTTTTTCATAGCACTACCCCTTTTCAAAAAATCTCTTAAATTTATTGTATGATTTTTGGGGGAATTTGTCAAGGAAGTGGCATTTATAATCAGTCGGCGCAGCCGACACCTAAACTCTTCACTATTCACTATTCACTTTTCACTCTTCACTAAAAAAACCGTCCCTGAAAACAGGGACGGTTTTGATTTTAATACATTCCACCTGCTGCGCCTGCGGCGGCTGCTGCCTGTGCGGCAGCTAAAGCAGCGTCTTCTTTCTTTTCGGTTACAAGGGACTCGGTTGTGAGCACCATTGATGCAACCGATGCGGCATTCTGCAATGCAGAACGTGTAACTTTTGTCGGGTCAACGATACCTGCAGATAACATATCTGTATAGTCTTCGTTATAAGCGTCAAATCCGTAGTTGACTTTGCCGCTTGAGAGAATCTTATCAACAATTACAGAACCCTCAAGACCTGCGTTTGCGGCAATCTGACGAATGGGGGCCTCAAGTGACTTAAGAACGATGGAAACACCTGTCTTTTCGTCACCTGCGGTTTCGTCAAGAAGTGCTTTTACAGCGGGGATTGCGTTGATAAGCGCAACACCGCCACCTGCGACAATGCCCTCTTCTACTGCGGCTCTTGTTGCGGCAAGTGCATCCTCTATACGAAGTTTCATTTCTTTCATTTCAATCTCGGTTGCGGCACCAACCTTGATAACTGCAACACCACCTGCGAGTTTTGCAAGTCTTTCTTGCAGTTTTTCGCGGTCAAAATCAGATGTTGTGGTTTCAATCTGTGTGCGAATCTGTGCAACGCGTGCGCGGATTTCTTCTTTATCGCCTGCGCCATCAACAATGATGGTGTTTTCTTTGCCAATTTTAACCTGACGGGCAGTACCGAGCATATTTACGGTTGCGTTCTTGAGCTCGAGTCCAACCTCTTCGGTTACAACCTGACCGCCTGTAAGAGTGGCAATATCCTGAAGCATTTCTTTCCTACGGTCGCCAAAGCCGGGGGCTTTAACGCCAACGCAGGTGAATGTTCCGCGAAGTTTATTAACGATAATGGTAGAAAGTGCCTCGCCCTCAATATCCTCTGCGATGATAACAAGCTTTTTACCTGTCTGAACAATCTGTTCTAAAAGTGGCAAAACTTCCTGTATATTGGAAATCTTTTTATCGGTTATAAGGATATATGGTTCATCTAAGATAGCTTCCATCTTATCTGTATCGGTTGCCATATAGGGTGTGATGTAGCCACGGTCGAACTGCATACCCTCTACAACCTCTGAATATGTTTCGGCTGTTTTGGATTCTTCAACAGTGATAACACCGTCAGCAGACACCTTTTCCATAGCCTCTGCTATCAAATTGCCAATAACCTCGTCACCTGCAGAGATGGTTGCAACACGCGCAATATCCTGACTGCCTGTGACTTTTTGAGAATTAGAAACAACGGTTTTAACCGCCGTTTCTACCGCGCGGCTGATACCCTTTTTAACAATCATCGGGTTTGCACCTGCGGCAACGTTTTTCATACCCTCGCAAATAAGTGCCTGTGCCAAAACTGTAGCGGTTGTTGTACCGTCACCTGCGGCATCGTTAGTTTTAACCGAAACTTCCTTTACAAGTTGTGCGCCCATATTTTCAAACGGGTTGTCAAGTTCGATTTCCTTTGCTATAGTAACACCGTCATTTGTAATGAGGGGTGAACCGAATTTTTTATCAAGAACAACATTGCGTCCCTTGGGACCGAGTGTTACCTTTACTGCATTTGCAAGTGCGTCAACACCCGACTGCAGTGCTTTTCTGGCTTCTTCACCAAAAATGATTTCTTTAGCCATTACTATACCTCCTACTCAACAATAGCCAAAATATCAGACTGACGGATGATGCTATATTCCTCGCCATCGATTTTAACCTCTGTACCGGAATATTTGCTTGTCAGCACCTTGTCGCCAACCTTAACATACATTTTAACCTCGTTACCGTCAACAAGTCCGCCTGGACCTACAGCAACAATTTCCGCTACCTGCGGTTTCTCCTGTGCTGCGGCTGTCAAGATAATGCCGCTTTTTGTTGTTTCCTCTGCCTTTACGGTTTTGGTAACAACCCTGTCTGCTAAAGGCTTTATAGTCATAAATATACCTCCGTAATTTAATTTATGTTTTGTACTCAATATTTTTGAGCGCTAAATACTATTTTAATCACATTTTGCCTAAAATGCAACAGAATTTGGAAATTTTTCAAAATTTGTTAACATTATACAGTTGTTGCATCTGCCGCTGCGTATTTTGCCGCTATACCGCGTGGCAACACAAATTTTACCCCGCGTTTTGCAACCTCAAACCGCACTTTGTTCTTGTGTATTATCTCACCGTCAAGGTTTATTGGTGACGGTTCTTCGGTTTCTATTTCCATCCACGTACAACTACCGCTCATACAGCAGGGTAAGTTTTCGTGTTTGCCCTCCTCATACAGCTTAAGAAAGGACAATATTTTAAGTTTCGAAATCTTTTTGACCAGCAACCACTCGAGTTTAGCGTCAAAAGGACTGGCTTTTGGACTGGCATTATAACCGCCGCCGTATGTAGTGCCGTTTGCGCATATAGCAAATAGTGAATCTATCACACCAAGACATTTGCCGTCAATAGTCACTTTTACCTTTACGCCAAGTTTGCCTAAAAAAGTTTTAACAATCGACAGTTTATAAGCCATGCTTCCCGAAACGAGCGGAATATTCTTAAACGCTGTCATTCCATCCGCCACAACAGCGTCCATACCGAGAGAGCAGATATTCATACAACAGATGTCATCTGCTTTTATAATATCAATATCAACCGCTTCGCCCTCAAGTTGCGCAGCAACATCTGAAAAGGGCTCCGCACTTTCAAATACTTTGAGAAAATCGTTGCCCGATCCGCAGGGTATAACGCCGAGTCTTGCATTTTTATATCCGTAAACACCGTTAAGCGTTTCAAAAACCGTTCCGTCTCCGCCACAAGCGAAGACAGTAACCTCGTCCCCTTTTTGCACCTCTTCTGCCGCCTTTATTCTCGCATCATCAGGCGCACTTGTTAGTATTATTTTATAATCTGCGTCTTTACCCTCAAAATATTTATGAATTGCGGGGGCAAGCGTTTCGGGACCTTTGCCCTTACCTGCTTTTGGGTTAATTAAAAACACATACCTCATTTTTATTTATCCCCTTTGAAATACATATAACATTGACATTTTATCATTCCGTTATACAATTTGCGGCGTTTATCTGCCGTTCTGCCAAAAAACTTTTCAAACTCATCGTGTGGACTTATTATGAAATATTTTTTGCCCTTTTCACACACGAAGCGTTCACCCATTACCTTATAAAGTTCTTCCGCTTTCCTAATATCAAGCAGTCTTTCCCCATAGGGCGGGTTGGTAACCAAAAGACTTCTGCCCTCGGGCATCTTAAAATCACGAACATCGGCAACCGACGCCTTTATATATTTTGCAACACCTGCTTTTTTTGCGTTTTGCAGTGTCAGCGCAACCGATTTTTCATCAATATCAAATCCTGTTGCGGTAAAGTCAATATCGTGCAATATTTTATCCTGCGCCGCCATTCTTTCCTCTTGCCAGACGGTTTTGGGTATAAAATCAAAGCGTTCTGCGGCAAAGAATCTTCTAAGTCCTGGTGCGGTTTTGGTCGCCATAAGCGCAGCCTCGATTAAAATCGTTCCCGAGCCGCAAAAGGTATCAAAAAGCCTGGTATCAGGATATATTCTTGCAAGGTCACACATTGCAGCGGCAAGAGTTTCTTTTATGGGTGCTTCGTTTCCTTGTCTGCGATAACCGCGTTTATGAAGCCCCTCACCCGATGTATCGAGCATCAAGGTTACCCTGTCTTTGAGTATCGAAAACCTTATTTTATGCTCGGCTCCCGTTTCCTCAAACCACGAAGCACCGTACTTGAGTTTAAGTCGTTCTACCACCGCTTTTTTGATAATCGACTGACAGTCGGGTATGCTATAAAGTTTTGAATTAAGGCTCCACCCCGTAACAGGGAAAGCGTCATCTTTACCGATATAATTTTCCCATTCAAGTGATTTTACACCGTCAAAAAGGTCGGTAAACGATAAAGCATCAAACTCGCCTATATTTATCATTATCCGCTCTGCAAAGCGGCTGCCAATGTTTGCACGGGCTAAAATCGAAAAATCACCATAAAAATCAACCCTACCGTTATCGGCGGCGACATCTTCAGCTCCCATTCGTCTTAATTCGTCTGCCAATATGCCTTCTATTCCAAAAAGACATATTGCCGTCATTTTAATTCTTTCCATTTATCCATTCCTAACTAAAAAAGTGAAAACGGCAGACATAAGTTTATGTCTGCCGAATTTTTATTTCGTTCCGCGGCGTGAGCGCCTTGTGTCAGCGTTTTTACGCTTAAGGTCAGAAAACTTATCATCGCTTAACTGTTTGAATTTATTCATCATATCCTCAAACGAAGCAGACTCATCCCGTCTCTCTGTCCAAACGAAAGAGTTATCGGGCTTTGGTGCAGTGAAAGGTTTGCGTTCACGGCGTTTCGGCTCCTGTGCGCGTTTAATGCTAAGGCTGATTTTTCCGTCTTCGCCAACGCTCAAGACCTTCATCTTAACTGTTTCGCCCTGTTTTACATGCTCATTGATATCATTTACGTAGGTCTGCGCAACCTCCGAAATATGTACCATTCCCGTTTGGTTTTCACCAAGGTCAACAAACACACCAAAATTAGTGATGCCCGTTACCTTTCCCTCTACAATTTCTCCGACAGTAAGCTGCATAAGTGCCTGTGTTTCCCCCTTATATCCTCTCAAAAAAATCAGTTGCCTGAAATATCCACAAAGACCTGCTCATCCGCATAGACAAAGCCTAGTCTTTCACGTGCCGCTTTTTCTATAATATCGGCTTCGGTTCCGTCTTCCAAAAGGCGACTAAGTTCCGATATTTTTTGCTCCATAACCTTTTTTTCCTCATTAAGTGCATTATACTCTTTACGCTGATTTATAAGTTGAACTTGCAAATCGCCCAGAGAATATAAAAGATACACCGAAACGATCAAAAGCAAAACCCTGCGAATAATACTGCGTTTTTTACGCGGTTTATTTGTCATTTAAATCATCCTAATTTATATCTACTTTTTTATTAGTATCACTAATTTTATTAAATAGATTATACAACAACCTTTTTACACCTTTCAAGCCTTTTTTTAATGTTTTAGCAAACTTTTTCAATATTTCTGCAATTTTAGCACCTATTTTGCAAAAAGTAGAGCCTAAAACTTTAAAAACTATTGTTTTTATTTTAATCAAAAATCTTAAAACCGCCGAAAACGCAAAAACAAGTGGTTTTGATAATATATAACGGATTATAGAAAATCCCAAGGCAATACCTAAAATTAAAAACGACCGCGGTTGTCCGTTTGTGCGGAGAATACACAAACAGAATGTTAAAAATGTAATAATAATTGAATAAATTATATCCTCTGCAAACACCGCCGTTCTGCTATGACGGCGCACCGTTCTTACCGATTTGAATATATCATACATTATTGAATATCCCCCGCCAAACAAAAGCGAGAGTAAAAAGGTGACTATCTGTTCCCCACTGCTTATTTCCCACATATTATTTGAAAATTCTTTGGAACATAGAGCCGCCTGTTTTACGGTCGTCCGTATATGCAACTGCGCATACTGTACCGTCCAGCGAAAAATCTCCTGTCTCTTTATTGAAGCCCGATATATGAAGGCCGTTGCCCTTAACAGTCATTTCGCCCATTTCGGTGGTGCAGATAATTATGTTCTCGTCAAAACTTTCTACCTCTTTCACCCCTGTAACCACCATCTTTTTGCGTTTTTCCATTATAACGCTATGTGTAAAGTTCTTTTCTTCCTGCAAAAAAATCACCCCTTATGTTTCAGTTTATGAAACACAAGAGGCAACTATGCTTATATTACTCGATACAGGTCGGGTGCATCGTCCTTGCGAACAACCTCGCTAACCGACAACACCTCTACGCTCACGGTGCGTCCCGCAAAGGATATTTCTATTTTGTCGCCAACCTTTACATCATAAGACGCCCTTGCCGGTTTACCATTTACGGCAACGCGACCTGCATCACACGCTTCGTTTGCTACGGTGCGGCGCTTTATGAGGCGCGACACCTTAAGATATTTATCCAGTCTCATATTTCCCTTTCAAAAAGAAAAGCCGCCATAGGCGGCTTTAGTTTTAAGTAAATTTAATTACTTTGCAACAGCGTCTTTGAATGCCTTGCCTGCCTTGAAAACAGGAGCCTTAGATGCTGCGATTTTGATGGTTTCTTTTGTCTGAGGATTGATACCTGTTCTTGCACTGCGTGTGCGAACTTCAAAAGTACCGAAACCAACGAGAGAAACCTTGTCGCCCTTCTTGAGAGCATCTTCAACTGTTGCTACGAATGCTGCTACTGCTGCATCTGCATCCTTCTTAGAAAGACCTGCCTTTTCAGCTACTGCTGCTACTAATTCTGCCTTGTTCATTTTAAATTACCTCCAAAAAATAAAATAAATTATGCTTTAATAAAAAACAAGCTTGTCCACAGGCAAACTTATTACCAAGATTACTATACCACAAAAATTTTTAAAAATCAAGAGGTTATTATAATATTTATGCTAATTTTATGCAAAAGTGGATAAAATTTGGTGTTTTTTGATATGTTTTGAGTATTTTAATGCTTTCTTTTTAAAAAATTTAACCTTTTTATAATAGGATTTTGTAAAAATTCTTCATATGTTATTACCGAAAAAAAGCAAAGCAAAGCAAAATACACCGCTGCGGATACCACAATTGACAATAAAGTTTTAAGCGTTCCTGCCCCTAAAAGCGCCGTCAACAAATATGCTGTACCACCACAAACCATTGCAGCAATCAATGGTTTTATTAAGGTTGCCAAAACATCGGGCTTTACACGGGTGTATTTGCAAAGGCTATAATAATTTAAAATAAATATACAGAAAAAACAGCCAAGCGTTCCGTATGCAGCTCCGTAAACATTTATAGTCGGTACCGAAATAAGAATTATATTTAGTATGGTCTTAACCGCAGCGCCTATAAGCATATTGCGGACAGGTACGTACGCTTTCCCGACCGCCTGTAACATACTGACAAGCGGAACACACAGTCCCGAAAAGACAGCCGCTATGCCATAAATTCGCAAAAGCGGTGCGCCAATTTCGACCGATGCGTGACTTTCATACAATAGTGCCATAATACTAGGTGCC
>JAZRZS010000024.1:0-15362 GCA_045601505.1 Acutalibacteraceae bacterium | reverse complement strand
AAATCAGCACTTTATTATACCACTAAAGATACAAAAATAAAAGCATTTTTTTACATTATATATAATATTGTGCAAAAAACATCAAAAAAATCAAAATCCCACCGCTTTTTTTCGGTGGGATTTTATAAATTATTTATCTTTATAGTTAATTATGCGAACAATGGCGGGACTTAAAATAAGGTTAGTTACGAGTTCAAAAAGAAAATTTCCACCCGCCAAACCTAAAAACATATAGCCGAGAACGTTCGAATAACCTTCTGCTGCGCCCCATTCGGCAACCGTTTTTAAGAAGAAACAAACACAGCCGAGCAGAAAGACACCTGTATTAACAACAGGGCAGACGAACGCCGCTAAAAGTACCGCAAGGTACTGGTTTTTCTTTGCAAAAAGACGGTAGACGACACCCGCAACGAAACCGCAAAGCAAACCTTTTGCCAAAACGGTTATAATGGTGCCGACAACGCTTATGGACATAAACGCCGCCGCATCGCCGCTTAAAATTACGGCAACGCCGAAGACGAATCCAAGCCACGCGCCAACGCCTTTACCACAGGTTGCCGCGCCCAAAACGATGGGTATGAGCACAAGCGAAACCGAGAAAGGTCCGAGGTGTATAAACGAGCCGAGCAGTTGCAGCACAATAACAAGTGCGGTTAGTACGGCCGAAAGCACAAGCGCTTTCGTTTTTTCTTTTCTGCTTACATTTTTTAACATAAAATTTCCTCCTTGATACCATCCCGTTAGGGTACAGTTCATATATAAACAAAAATCAGTGACGGTTATTTTTTTCGTATATTATACGCAGTCCGTCAAGTAACAGATTTTCGTTTAAGATGATTTCGCGTTTGCAACAGGAAATAATCTGTTTTGCTCTGCCGCCCGTTGCAACAATTGCGGCAGTACAGCCTAGTTCTGATTCAATATGCTCAATCATTCCGTCAAGCATAGCCGCAGCGCCAAAGACAAGCCCCGATTTCATGCAGTCGGCAGTGTTTTTGCCTATAACAGAGGGTGGGGGGTCAATGTGAACCGACGGCAACTGTGCGGTTTTTGAGGTTAGCGCCTCTAATGTGAGACCTATTCCCGCCGCAATTGCGCCGCCCAAAAACGCGCCGTTTTTATCAAGTACGCTTATAGTGGTGGCTGTGCCTAGGTCGATTACAATACAGGGCATCGTATATTCCGCCAACGCTCCCACAGCACCTGCCGCAAGGTCTGCACCGAGCTGCGCAGGGTCATCAATGCGGATATTAAGCCCCGTTTTTACGCCAGGTCCCAAAATGAGCGGAACGATGTTACACAATTTGCTGATAGCGTTGCTGACAGAGGCGCATACCTGCGGTACAACCGAGCAGATTATAGCGTCTTCTATCGACTTAGCGTCATAACCGCCTAAGCGCATAACATCGCAGATTTCAATTGCGTACTGGTCTTCGGTTCGAGTTTTATCCGTGGCAAGACGAGAGGTGAATAAAAGCCTCTCTTCCTCGTACAGCCCGAGCGTAATGTTGGTGTTGCCGATGTCGATTGCCAAAAGCATAAAATCCACTCCATTCTTCACTTTTATTATCAAATTTTAGCACAGTAGTAAAATTTCGTCAATAATTTTATTGACAAATTATCCGACTGCTGATATAATATCAAGGCTATTTGTGGGATTATGCCCATTTTATAGCTCCTTGCCGAGCTGTGTGTTCGGCCAATAGTCCAAAAGGAGGTGCAACAAGATGAAAGTTAAGTACGAATTAGCTATGATTTTCTCTGTAGCAGGCGGCGATGAAACAGTTGCTGAACTCGTTGAGAAATTCAAGGCTCTTATCGAGGCTAACGGTACCATCGAAAATGTTGACGAATGGGGTAAGCGCAGACTTGCCTATCCGATTAACGATGAGACCGAAGGTCACTATGTCATTACGACATTTGAAAGCGAAGCCGCATTCCCGGCTGAACTTGAGCGTGTAGCAAAAATCACTGACGGTGTTTTGCGCACAATGATTATTAAAAAGTAATGGAGGGTAACCAATATGTTTAATCTGGTTGTTTTAACAGGCAGATTGACTGCCGACCCCGAACTCAGGTACACAAGCAATAATATCCCCGTGACTTCTTTTTCTATCGCGGTTAACCGCCGTTATAAAGCAGGAGAGGAAAGTCAGGCAGATTTTATTAATATTGTTGCCTGGCGCCAGACTGCCGAATTTGTTACAAAGTATTTCAAAAAGGGCAGTATGATTGGCATTGAAGGTTCTATTCAGACAAGAAGATATGTTGATAAGGACACCGGCAAGAACAGAACTGCATTTGAGGTTATCGCCAACAATGTTCAGTTTGTAGAGTCACGCCGTGACGGCGCCGCAGCAGGAGAGGTTGATACCGCTCCCGCATCCTTCAACAATACCGATAGCGGAGATTTTTCTGTTATCGCTGCTGATGACGACCTGCCGTTTTAATTTAACGTGTTAAGTCACATTTAGTTTCAAGAATGGAGGATAATTCTCATGGAGAAAAACGATAGACCCGCACGCAGAAAGCCTCATAAGAAGGTTTGCCATTTCTGCGTTGACCGTGTTGAAGAAATCGATTACAAGGATGTTGCACGTCTTCGCAAGTTCATCTCTGAACGCGCAAAGATTCTTCCCCGCCGCGCAACAGGCACCTGCGCAAAGCACCAGCGCGAACTCACAACCGCTATTAAGCGTGCAAGACAGGTTGCTTTACTTCCCTATGTAAACGACTAATAAACATTAAAACCCGACCGAACGGTCGGGTTTTTTTTATAGCATAATATAAAGCAACGCTAAAAGCAAAAGTTCATCATTTGATTCGCCTATAAGCAGCAACATCACGGCTAAAATCAAAATCCTGTCAGAATCCATATTAATATTTTGAAAGTTAAGCATTTTGACTAGGTCAAGTCCGCGCGATGTTTTCTTTTGCGGCATATGATGTGGCTCTGTAACTTGCGGCGTTTTTTCCTCTTTTCTCACAGTAACGAAATCGGGCGCAGGGGGCATTTTTCCTGTGATTTCATCACTGCGTTTTTGCATCTCGCGCATACGTTTTTCTGCCTCTCTTTGAAGACGCAAAAACTCTTCTCGGCTCATATTACTCATAAGAACAAATCACTTTCCTTTATAAGCGGCAAAAGTCGCGCTAATTTCAAAAGTTTTACCGCCCTGTCAACCCGCTGACCCTTGTCGGCGCTTAAATGCGGCTTTAATGCCAACAAAAGACCTTGTCGGTTATCGGTCTTTTGCTCCCCCAACAGTTTTGCCGCCCGCAGTAACATTTGTGTTTCGTTCGAGGACACAGGCGTTTCTTCCGTTTTTTCCTCTTTTGTGAACAACGACTCTGCCATAGCGCTTACCTTTGCCATCATATCGGGATTGCCAAGCAGTTCTTGCAATTTATCACTAATATTATCATTTTCCATCTTTTTTCAGCGCCTTCATTACCTGCTGTGCCTGTGGCGAGGACATTATTTGTTGTAACCTTGCCTTGTCAGACAACACACTTTTAAGTTCTTTTGCCTGTTCGGCACCTAAATTTGATAAAACCCCGTTCATATCCTTTTTTGCCATTGCGTCAGTTATCTTTTTATTCCCCATCAGTTCGTTTATAGCAGACAAGAGTTTTTGTTTATCAAAATCTTTTTCCATTGCAAACACCCCCGTTTTTATATATACTATTTATATGACATTTTTTTGTGAGGTAGAATATGAGAATTTTGGTGCTGTCAGACAGTCATGGCAAGGCATCCCGTCTGGAAGAAATAATAGAGTCACAAGATGACGCAAAACACATTTTTTTCTTAGGCGATGTGTTGCGCGATGCCGAATATTTAGAGGAACTTTATCCCGACCGCACCTTTTATATGGTGAGTGGCAACTGCGATTTTTACAGCGAAATACCCTCTCACCGCAGTGCGACTGTTGCGGGTAAAAAAATATTTTTTACCCACGGGCACGAGTATGGCGTAAAGTCAAGCGATTCGCATCTGTTGTCTTACGCTAAAGCAACGGGCGCCGACATTGTGCTTTACGGCCACACACACATTCCCAATATAAGATATGAAGACGGTCTTTATCTTGTTAATCCCGGTTCTGTGGGAAGAGGACGCGAAAATGGTGATACTTTCGCATATATAGATATCGTTGATGGCGGAGTTTTTCCCGCAATTGTAAAAATATAATATGGTTTTTGTAACAACAAAATATTACAAGTTTCTTGCACACACCACCTCTGTTGTGGTATACTTTTCTTGAAATGATAACAAAATGGGTGAATGTTAAATATGAAAAAGTTTATTTCTATTGCTTTATCAATACTTTCGCTGTGTCTGATTTTTTCGGGCTGTGGTGAAGAAAATGTTGTTTCAAACCCTCAAATGCCAAATATTTCTTCAAGTTCAAAAAATGACACATCCTCTGTGCAGTCAGAGCCGACCCCTGCCGGACTGGACGCTTCATTTTCCTGCCTTATACTTGCTAATCCCGATAACGCTTTGCCGCAGGACTATGATGCCACTAACGAACTGAAAGAACTTCCTGCAAAATATCTCAACGGCGAATTAAAACAGGTTGACGCCGAAATGTACCCTTATTTGATGGCAATGCTTGAAGCCGCTTGGGCAGAGGGGGTAGAACTATATGTACGTTCGCCGTATCGTTCATATGCGACACAGCAAATGCTCTTTAAAAATAAGGTTGACCGCGTAATTAAGTCAGGTACGCCTGAAAATGAGGCGGAGGCGGTTGCCGCAATGGTGGTAGCCCGTCCCGGAACAAGCGAACACCAGACAGGTTTGGCGGTTGATTTTAATACCACAACAAACGCATTTGAAACAATGCCACAGTATGCCTGGCTTAAAGAAAACGCCGAAGATTACGGCTTTATTATGCGTTATCCCTCTGATAAAGAGCATATTACAAAAATCGTATACGAGCCTTGGCATTGGCGTTTTGTAGGAATCAATGTCGCCAGAGAAATTAATTCGCTTGGCGTAACGCTTGAAGAATATCTCGAAAACAAATAAAAAAAGCCCGTGAAAACGGGCTTTTTTCTTATCTATATCTTGTATGACTGCCGCGTCTTCTGCGGCGTTTTTTTCTACCCTTGTTCATAATAACAATGGCGGTAATAAATCCTGCCAAACCTAAAACAAAAATGAGCAAAATTATTTTGAACGCTGTGGATGTAAAGGCGTTTTTTATGGTACGCGTTATGAGTAGCACCCAATTTGCATCGCGCGAATCACCTGCAATAAGGTTAACTTTTCCCAATGTTTCGCCCGCATAAACAACATCAGCAGTGCCAAGTCGTTGTCCCTTTTTTATGGGTGCATCAAACACCTCTTTGTCGGGGATGGGTTTGATTTGAACGGTGGAAGAATCGGCGTCTTTCGGCAGTACGGCAGAAAGTCCGCCCTCTACTAGCATTGTAACATAGTCGTGGTCCCAACACAGCGCAACCTTTGCCTCTGCTACGGGTGTGTCGGCATCGACAACCGTTTTATATTCAAAATTATTAAACGCCCATTCGTAAAGCTGCTTACTTTCCTTAAATTCGTTATAGTTTCTGGTGTTTGTTTCCTGTGGGCAGTTCATCAATACGCAAATATAACTATGCCCGTTTTTTGTTGCGGTAGAAATAAGACAGCGTCCCGCTTCATCCGTAAATCCCGTTTTAACACCCTTTGCATAGCGGTAATAAAGATTAGGGGATACGCCGTTATAAAGGTCCTGCATATAAACTGTGGTAACCAGTGTTTTTGCGGGACTTTTGTTGGTGGCGGGCATTTGGTAGCGTTTTTGGCTTACCGCCTCTTTAAACGCTTCCTGCGATAGCGCGTGTTTTGTCAGAATATACATATCGTGTACGGTGGTGTAATGCTCGTCATCGTGCAGACCATGCGGGTTGGCGAAATGCGTGTTCTTCATTCCAAGTTCTTCGGCACGGGCGTTCATCAAATTAACAAACCCCGAAACATCGCCGCCAAAATGCTCTGCAACGGCGTTCGCGCAGTCGTTTGCAGAGGGTAGCATAAGATAATAAACTGCCTGACGCGCCGTAATCTGTTCGCCTTCTTTCAGTCCGCCGCTTGATGCGCCTGTACCAAGAATGGATTTTACGGCGTTTTCGCTTACGGTTATAATTTCGGCGTCAAGGTCTTTGGATTTTTCAATCACTAAAAGCGCCGTCATCACCTTGGTAAGCGATGCGGGATACATCTTTTTTTCGGTATTACGGGAAAACAGCACATCGCCTGTATCAAGACTTGCAAGTATTGCGCCCTGTGCCGTAACCTCAAAACCCGAAATCTGATATGCTCCCACGCCAACCGAAAACATTGACACGGCAAGTGTTATTATTAAAAAAATTACCAATACAGTTTTTTTCATTGTAATCTTCCTCGACTTGTAATATATCTTATTATATAGTATAATGTGTTAAAAGAAAAGTATTTTAATCGATTTTTAATTTTTTAGGTGATTTTATGTATTATCTCACGGGCGATATGCACGGGGACGAATCCCGTATATACGATAAAGAATGGTATAAGTTAAAATCGGGTGACACGCTCATTGTGTTAGGCGATTTTGGATTTTTGTGGGACGGCAGCGAACGCGAAAAACAGGCTATAAAGTTTCTATCCACACGAAAATTTACTATCGTTTTTTTGGACGGAACCCACGAAAACTTTGATTTGCTGAATTCTTGCCGCGTAACGCGTTGGAAGGGCGGCAAAGTTCACCGCATTGGACCTAACCTTTATCATTTGATGCGCGGACAGATTTTTAATCTTGACGGTTGCCGTGTTTTTACTATGGGCGGCGGCGAAAGCGAAGATATTGATTTACGAAAAGATAAAAGTTGGTGGCGTCACGAATTTCCAACACCACAAGAACTCGCCGAAGGCGCAAAGGCGCTTGACGAAAACGGCCTTTGCGTTGACTACATACTGACACACGAACCGCCCTCGCTTATAAAAAGCGCTATGTTACTAAGACGCGGCAAAGCCGACCAGGTTAATAAACTCGGTGGTTATTTTACAGAAATTGATAAAAGCTGTACCTTCCGCCATTGGTACTTTGGAAGTATGCACGAGGACAGAACGGTTACCCCCCGCCACACCTGTGTATTTAATAAAATTATTCCGCTTGACACAACACCCTATAAACCGGCATCCGAAAAAAACGCAGAAGACGCAGAATATATATTAACTTAAAAAAACGGGACTTTAAAGTCCCGTTTTTTTATTCTGCAGTTAGTGTTGTTTTTGCGCGGTCGTTTTGTCCTGTTATACAAATGTAACTGTTACCTGCGTTAACCGTAAGTTCGCTTCCGTCCGCTTTTGTTATAGAAAGCGGATCTTTAGCGCTGCCCTTTGTCCACTTGATTTCCTCGTATCCGCCGTTGGAAATATAATATCCTGTGCCACCCTCAAGTCCGATATTCATATGATATCCGTCTCCGTACGGAGAAACGGTTGTGAAAAGCACAAAAATATTCTTAATGGTCAGTTTTTTACCCGTTTTAAAGTCTGTTTTTTCCTTGCCGTTGGAATTTTTTGTGTATCTTCCTGTAGCGGCATCATATGTAAAGCCTGTTTTCTGTGAGCCTGAGAAGAATACGTTTACTTTTGCACAGGGTGTAGACGGTGTTGCGGGTGTTTTTTCATCTGCAAAGGTGAGCCATTTCTTTTGTGTTGCAGTGGTTTCAACACCCATTGCTTTTCTTCCCTCTTCAATTTTCGCGCCCGTTGTATAAAGTGTATGTTCGCTTGAAAGTCCGTTTCTTTCGCGGAAACCATATTTTGCTTGCGGACCGTTTATATCCATTGTTTTAACACCTAAAGACTCTTTGTGCGGTTTAAAATAGGTGCCGTCAAAACCTCCGTGAACATAGGTTGCATTGTGTCCTAGAGCTAGATCAAGAAAAACATATCTTGCCGAACGCACTGTTCCTATTTGGTTAATTTTTTGTGCGTCTTTAGTAACGGTCACCATTCGGGTAATTCCGCCCTCAACAATAGTTTCATATATAATATCAACATCATTAAGTCCCGTTTGAACGCCCTGGGCTACCGAAATGTTGTTTACCATAACCGCAACGGGTTTTGCATCTTTTTTATCCTCTTCAATTTCCAATCCCGTTAGTTCATTATAATATTTTTCGTTTTCTACGGTGCTTTCTATATCATCACTTATTACAACATCCTTGTTTTTACAACCGCAAACCGTAAATAAAAGAAGCATTGAAAGTGTAACCGCTAACAATTTTTTAATCATTTTATGAACCTCCGAAACACAAAAATAGTTTATATTCAACATTATAATATATATGCTTTTTAAGTGCAAGAAAAATTACACTTTTTGTCGAGGATTTTTTTGGAAATATACAATATGTGCAAATCTTTAGCATAATTATTTATGTTTTGCACAATATGTGTGAAATTAAAAACGAGCAAAATTGAAGCTTTTTTATTATGTTATAATTGCTTATACAAACAAAAAAAATACAGAAATACCAAGCGGTATTCCTGTAATTTGGCGCGCTGAAGAAGATTCGCTCGAAACGCTTTTTGGCGTTTCGACACGCACACGTCAGCGAAAACAGTTCACCGAACTGTTTTCTTCCGAAAGCCAAAAGGCTTTCTCCTTCCTTTTCGAATCTTCTTTCTTTACTATACAAAAAAAATTACAGAAATACCAAACGGTATCTCTGTAATTTGGCGCGCTGAAGAAGATTCGAACTCCCGACCTTCTGGTCCGTAGCCAGACGCTCTATCCAGCTGAGCTATCAGCGCAATTATTTAGCCAAAGTATAATATCACACTTTTTATAAAAAATCAAGGCTTTTTTTATTTTTATTTTTTTATTTTTGCATTATATAATATTATAATATAAAATATATAAATAACATTTTATATATTTATTAAGATTTATATTGAAAAATGTGAATAAGTATGATAGAATTTATATTGTATAATACATATGCTATGGGGTGATGTTTTTGTCTATACAATCTGTTGGCGATATTTGGAACGCCGTTTGTGAAGAACTTAAAAATTCTGAGAAAATTACTCTGGTGGGTTATAATCTTTGGATTAAAGATTTGAAACCGCTTGATTTTGGTGCGGATGGACTTGTTCTTTCTGCTCCGTCTGATATTGTTAAAAATTCTGTTGATAGTTTTTATGCTCCGCTTATCAGCGAAACGTTAAAAGAGGTTATCGGTATTTCTGCTCCCGTTAAAATTCTTGTTGAGGACAAGGCGGGTAATATTGTTAAACCAATTGATGATAACACCTTTTTTGAGGAAGCCTTTACTTTTGATAATTTTATAGTAGGTTCAACCAACCGTTTTGCACATGCTGCGGCTATGGCTGTTGCGGACAACCCCTTTATAATATATAACCCTCTTGTTATTTACGGAAAATCAGGCGTTGGCAAAACACACCTTTTACTTGCTATTAAAAATCATATAAATAAAAATTTTCCTGAAAAAAATATTGTTTATATACGCGGTGAAGATTTTACAAACCAACTCATTTCTTCCATCAATGCAGGAACTATGGATATTTTCCGTGAAAAATTCCGCACAGCAGACGTTTTACTTATGGACGATGTTCACTTCATTGCGGGTAAAGAACAAACACAAGAAGAATTTTACAATACTTTTGAAACACTAAAACAAAACAACAAACAAATAGTTGTAACTCTTGACCGTCCTCCTATGGAGGTTAAAACTTTAACCGACCGTATACGTTCGCGTTTTGAAAGCGGTTTGATGGCTGACATTACATCTCCCGACTTTGAAACACGCGTTGGTATTGTTAAAACTAAATCTGAATTTTTAGGAATTAAGTTAGAAGAAAATATTATTTACTACATTGCAGAGCATATTCGCGCAAACACCCGTCAGCTTGAAGGGGTTGTAAAAAAATTACAGGCTTATATTGAACTTCAGAAAAAAGCTCCTACTATTCCTGTTGTGCAGGTTTTCATTCGCGATATTGTAAATGACCCGCAAAAAGAGCCAATTAAAATTGAACAAATTATTTCTGAGGTTGCGCGTAATTATTCCGTTAGTGAAAACGAAATTTTATCACAGCGCAGAACGGCAAATATTGCACTTGCACGTCAGGTTTCTATGTATATTGCAAAAGAAACTACCGAAATGTCATATAAAGCTATTGGCGAAAGTTTTGGAAAAGACCACACCACCGTACTTTATGCCTGTAACGCTATTGAAAAGAAAATTAAAAAAGATGTGCATGAAAAAGACATTATTGAAGAAATAATTAAAAACATTAAGGGCGAATAGTTACCGCTGTTTACATAATATTGAAATTATTAAAGTTATTAAGGTTAATTAAAATTGAATTATTTTTAATTCTGTTAGTAACCTTAAACTTACTAATTTTTTCACTGTTTGTTATATTTTTCTTAAACACCCTTATTTTGTTTATTTATCTGCGTTTTAAAAGGTTTTTAACATTACTAACATCACTACTACAACTGCGAATATATTAACATACAAAACACATTTTGGAGGAATAAAAATGATTTTTTCTGTTGAGAGAAATAAATTATGCGAAGCCGTTTCTAATCTTTCAAGGGTTGTATCTTCAAAAACAGCTATACCTGTACTTGAAGGTATTTTAATTTCAGCAGAGGAAGGTAAAATAAACCTTTCTAGTTATAACCTTGAAACAGGACTTTGTAAAGAAATTGAAGCTTCTGTTGAAGAAAAGGGAAGCATTGTAATTTCGGCAAAATTTTTCAATTCAGTATTGCATAGCATGAATGGAGAACTTGTAACCGTTTCTGTTGATGAAAGAATGATGTGTAACATTAAAAGCGGTTCGGCTGTTTTTGATGTTATGGGAATGGCTGCTGTTGATTTCCCCGAAATTCCTACAATTGCCGAAAGTAAAAAAATAAACATTACTGCCGGAATACTTAAAGATATGGTAAGACAGACTATTTTTGCCGTAGCCCCTGTTGAGGGAACAAGACCTATTTTAACAGGTATTAATTTTGAAATAGCAGACGGCGCTTTAAAACTTATAGCAATTGACGGATTTAGACTTGCTATTCGTAAAGAAAAGGTTAATATTGATGAAACCTTAAATTTTGTAATTTCTGGACGCGCTGTTGCTGAGGCTATGAAGATTATAACAGACGAAGAACAAGATATTGCAATTTTCATTGGCAGAAGACATATTTGTTTTGAAATTGAGGGTTATTCTTTCATTTCCCGTTTGCTTGACGGTGAATTTATTGATTATAAGAAAACTATCCCAGAGCAATATTCACAGAAAATGAAGGTAAATACACGCGATATAATAGAAATTATAGAACGAATTTCGCTTATTATTAATGATAATTTTACAACTCCTGTAAGATGTATAATAAAAGAAAATGAAACTGTTTTCAGTTGTGTTACAAGCGTAGGACGTGCAACCGAAACGGCTGGTATAATTTTAGACGGACAACCTTTTGAAATTGGTCTTAACAGCAAGTATTTACTTGAGGCTTTAAAAGCTGCTGATTATGAAACCGTTAATATTTGTTTTAACGGCGGAAGCGCAGCTGTTGTAATAAAACCGGATGATGATTCCTTTACTTATATGATAATGCCGATGAGGTTAAGATAATGGAAAAAATTAAAATAGAAGGCGAATTTATTAAACTTGATAGTTTACTTAAATTTGCAGGGTTGGTTGAAACGGGCGGTCACGCTAAGATGGAAATACTTTCTGGCAGTGTTTTTGTAAACGGTGAAATTTGTTTACAGCGCGGAAAAAAGATTAAAAGCGGTGACTGTGTAAGTTTTAATGGACAGAAAATAGTTGTAGAATAATATGACTGTAAAAAATGTAAAAATCAAAAATTTCCGAAATATCAAAAATATATTATTTACGCCTGACAGTAAAATGAATGTTATATGCGGACCTAATGCGCAGGGAAAAACTAACCTTTTAGAAGCTTTATGGCTTTTTACAGGGGCAAAAAGTTTTCGCGGCGCAAAGGAAAACGAATATATAATGTTTGATGAGGAAGAGGCAAAAATAGGTATTGAATTTCAAAAAAACGGTGTTTTATCTGATGCAGAAATTTTAATAAAAGACCGCCGCCGTGCCGTTCTTAATGGAAATAATCTGTCTTCTGTTGGTCTTCTTGCGGGAAATTTTTGCGCTATTGTATTTTCGCCGCAAGACATTGAGCTTGTAAAGGACGGACCTGCGGTCAGACGAAAATTTCTTGATACTGCAATTTTTCAAATTTATCCGCAGTATGCAGATTATCTTCGAAAATATGTACGCGCTATATCACAGCGAAATATTTTACTAAAAGATGTTTATTATCACAGCGAACTTTTATCAATGCTTGATGCTTTTGACAATGAAATTATAAAAAATGGTGAAAAAATCATCGAGTATAGAAAAAAATATATAACCCATTTAAAAGAAACAGCACCTATAATTTATTCAGGAATTTCTGAAAATAAAGAAAATTTAGAAATATCTTATCTTTGCAACTGCTCAAGCGAATTTTTTAAAGAAAGACTTGAAAATGCAAGACGTGAAGATATAAAAACGGGTGTTACAAGCGTTGGTCCGCACCGCGATGATATAGAATTTTTGATAAATGGTAAAAATGCACGTCTTTTTGGTTCACAAGGACAAAAACGTTCTGTGGCATTAACTCTTAAATTATCAGAAGCGGAAATATTAAAACTTAAAACGGGCGAAGAAACTGTAGCTCTTTTAGATGATGTTATGAGCGAACTTGACCCCGAAAGACAAAATTATGTGCTTAACCACATAAAAAATTGGCAGGTTTTTATAACCTGTTGCGACCCGTCTAATATTCTTAATCTTTCAAGCGGAAAGGTATTTACAATGAAGAACGGAGTTTTAAGTTAAATTATGTATCTTCATATAGGAAAAGAAAAAATTATTAAAACAGATGAAATAATAGGTATTTTTGACCTCGATACCGCAACAATTTCCAAAGCGACCAGAAACTATCTTGCCATGGCGGAAAAAAGCGGTGATGTTGTGAATGTTACAACCGAGTTGCCAAAAACCTTTATAGTATGTAAAGAAGATGGAAAAAGAAGGGTTTATATATCGCAAATTTCGTCTTCAACACTTAATAAGCGTTCTGAAATTACAAACAATAATTTTTGAGGAGTAGAAAATGAGTACGGAAATTAACACACCTATAACCGAAAATTATGACGAAAATTCCATTCAGGTTTTAGAAGGACTTGAGGCGGTAAGAAAGCGTCCCGGTATGTACATAGGCTCAACGGGCGAACGCGGTCTGCACCACTTGGTTTACGAGATTGTAGATAACTCGATAGACGAGGCTTTAGCAGGTCATTGTGATAAAATCCTTGTTGAACTTTTAGATGACGGTATTGTCCGCGTTACCGATAACGGACGCGGTATTCCTGTTGGAATAAATCCGCAAAAAGGAATTCCTACCGTTACGGTTGTTTTCACAATTCTGCATGCGGGCGGTAAGTTTGGCGGAAACGGATATAAAGTTTCGGGCGGACTTCACGGCGTTGGTGCTTCGGTTGTTAATGCGCTATCTTCCTGGTTAGAGGTTGAGGTTAAAGACGGCACCAATGTTTATAAACAGCGTTACGAAAAGGGTAATATTGTAACCGAACTTGAGGTTATTGGTAAGACCAATGAAACAGGCACCACCGTTACATTTAAGCCTGACCCGAAAATTTTTACCGATACCACAACATATGATTACGAAACACTTAAAACCCGTCTGCGTGAACAGGCTTTCTTAAATGCGGGTATTAGGGTTGAACTTAAAGACCTTCGCACCGACATTTTTGAACCGCAAAATGATGAGTTTTATTATGAGGGCGGTATCCGTTCTTATGTTGAATTTTTACTTGCCGGTATGAAAAAAGACAGCCTCAATTCAGAGGTTATATATCTTTCCGGAACAAAGGATGACGAAACAGCAGAAATTGCGCTTTTGTGGTCTACTTCCTATAGTTCTAACATTATGTCTTTTGCAAACACACTTCATACAATAGACGGAGGTACGCACGAACAGGGCTTTAAGATGAGTCTTGCAAATACCGTTAATAAATATGCTTTTGATTTTAAACACCTAAAAGACGGTAATCCGCGTCTTAAGGGTGAGGATATAACCGAGGGTTTGGTTGCTGTTATCAGCGTAAAACTTGCCGATGCACAGTTTGAATCGCAGACCAAAGCAAAACTCGGTAATACATCTATTGGAAAACTTGTAAGAGAAATTGTTAACGACAAACTTTATCAATTCCTTGAAGAGCATCCAGCAGAGGCTAAAATTATTATAGAAAAATCCATTGCCGCCTCTAATGCGCGTGAAGCCGCTCAAAAGGCAAGAGAAACTATAAGAAATAAATCGGGTATCGGCGGAAAGACAAGAATGCCCGAAAAACTTACAGACTGTATAAGCAATGACCCAACAAAAACCGAAATCTTTATAGTTGAGGGAGATTCTGCAGGCGGTAGTGCGGTTGAAGGACGCAACAGCACCTATCAGGCTATACTTCCGCTTTGGGGTAAAATGCTTAATGTTGAGAAAGCGCGTGAAGATAAGGTTTACGGAAACGATAAGTTGACACCTGTTATAATCGCTCTAGGAACAGGCATTGGCGAACATTTTGATATTGAAAAACTTCGTTATGACAAAATTGTTATTATGGCCGATGCTGACGTTGACGGTTCACACATTCGTACCCTTTTGCTAACCTTCTTCTTTAGATATATGCCCGAACTTATAGAAACAGGCCACATATATCTTGCGCAGCCGCCGCTTTACCGCGTTGCTAAAGGTAAACAGCATTTTGATGCCTTTACAGACGAAGAAAAGGCAATGTATATAGAAAAACTTGGCGGAACAGCAGATGTTCAGCGTTACAAAGGTCTTGGTGAAATGAACCCCGAACAACTTTGGGAGACCACGCTTGACCCCGAAAAACGCACACTTTTGCGCGTTACAATGCTTGATGCCCAGATAGCAGACGAAACATTCTCAATGCTTATGGGTGACGAGGTTGAACCGAGAAGAAGATTTATTGAAGAAAACGCAATATTTGCGACAGATTTGGATATTTAAGGGGGGCAGGACAAATGGCAAAACAAGAAAATGTATATTGGCCGGAAGACGAATTAACTAATATCCAACCGGTAGAAATTGTTGACGAAGTAAAATCAAGTATGCTTCAATACTCGATGTCTGTTCTTGTAGGACGCGCACTGCCCGATGTGCGTGACGGTCTTAAACCCGTTCACCGCCGTATTCTTTATACTATGTATGAAAACG
>JAZRZS010000023.1:0-4602 GCA_045601505.1 Acutalibacteraceae bacterium | reverse complement strand
TCCCTTTGCACAAGGGAGCCTTAAAAGCCCACTGCCTTTTCAAAACAAAATCGCGTAAGTTTTACGCATGGAGGAGCCATTTATAATGGATAACACAGAAAATATCAAGTCATTAATTCAAACAGGCGGTCAGATGATTGATGTTGATATCGAGCAGGAGATGAAAAAATCCTTCCTCGATTATTCAATGTCGGTTATTATTTCCCGTGCGCTGCCCGATGTGCGTGACGGTCTTAAACCCGTTCACCGCCGTATTCTTTACACTATGTATGAAAACGGTCTGACGCCCGACAAGGCTTACCGTAAATGCGCCGATACTGTTGGTGCTGTTTTGGGTAGATATCATCCGCACGGCGACACCAGCGTTTATGATGCAATGGTGCGTATGGCGCAGGATTTTTCACTTCGTTATCCTCTTATAGACGGACATGGTAACTTTGGTAATATTGACGGTTATCCCGCCGCCGCTTACCGTTATACTGAATCTAAAATGAACCGCCTTTCCCTTCATATGCTTGATGATATTGAGAAAGAAACGGTTGATTTCATACCCAACTATGACGATCGCTTGAAGGAGCCTGAGGTTCTGCCGGTTCGTTTTCCTCAGTTGCTTGTAAACGGCTCTTCGGGTATTGCGGTTGGTATGGCAACCGAAATTCCTCCTCACAACTTGGGCGAGGTTATTGACGGTATGTGCTGTCTTATTGATAATCCCGATGCTGACTTATCAGATATTTGTCAGTACATCAAAGGCCCCGATTTCCCCACTGGCGGTATTATTATGGGACGCGCGGGTATTCGTGCTGCCTATGCAACGGGACGCGGTAAGATTATTGTTCGCGGTAAGGCGGAAATTGAGGAAATCCGTAACGGAAAATTCCGAATAGTTATTACCGAAATTCCCTATAAGGTACGCAAAAAAGACCTTGTTAAAAACATATACGACCTTGCGGCAGATAAACGCATCGAAGGCATTGAAGATGTTGTTGACTATTCTTCAAAGCGTGACGGCGGTATCCGTATTATTGTTGATATCAAAAAGGATGCAAACCCGCAGGTTGTGCTTAACAAAATTTATTCTTACACATCTTTGCAGACCACCTTTGGCGCTATTTTACTTGCCATTGTAAACGGCAAACCGCAGGTGCTTACACTTAAAGAGATGTTACAAAACTGCATCGACTTCCAGTGTGATATTATTCGCCGCCGCACCGCTTACGATAAGCGTAAGGCAGAAGAACGCGCACATATTTTGGAAGGACTTAAAATTGCGCTCGATTTCATTGACGAAGTTATCGCAATTATCCGCGGAAGTAAAACTATTCCCGAAAGCAAACAAGCCCTTACCGACCGATTTGGTTTGGATGATATTCAGACAACGGCTATCGTACAGATGCAGCTCGGAAAATTGGCTGGTATGGAAAAACAGAAAATTCTTGACGAACTGAAAGAAAAGCTTGATTTCATTAAAGAATGTGAAGCTATTTTGGCAAGTCAGGCAAGAATTCTTGATATTGTCAAGACAGAGGCACTTAACCTGCGCGACCGCTTCTCTGACGACCGCAGAACAGAGATTTCTGATGTTGCGGGTGAGGTTGATATTGAGGACCTTATCCCAAATGACGAGTGCGTTCTTACCAAAACGCAAAACGGATATATCAAACGCGTTACGACAGATACTTATTCTGTTCAGCATAAGGGCGGCAGAGGTATTACGGGTATGACTACGCGTGAGGATGATATTGTTGAAAATATGTTCATCTGTATGGCGCATGATACCATTATGCTTTTCTCTAACCTGGGCAGAGTATATAGAATGAAAGCCTATGAAATTCCCGAGGCAAGCAGACAGGCAAAGGGACTTAATATTGTAAATCTCTTACCGCTTATGACGGGCGAAAAGATTACTCGCATACTGCCCGTGACAAAGGAATATGAAAATGGATATGTTGTAATGGTTACCAAAAACGGCACCATCAAGCGTACCGCGCTTTCGGCTTATAAAAATACCCGCTCAACAGGAATTATTGCTATTAATCTTGACGAAAATGACGAACTCGCTTTCGTCAAACTTACAACGGGCGAGGAAGAGTTGCTTATTGCAACCAAAAAGGGTAAATCTATCCGCATAGCAGAAAAAGATGCGCGTGAAATGGGCAGAACGGCGCATGGCGTTCGCGCTATTAAACTCAAAAATGACGACTGTGTTGTCGGTATGACGGGTATAAACGATGAATCTGTTATTCTGACAGTAACCGAAACCGGCTATGGCAGACGCTCTCTTTCTGAGGATTATCGTTTACAGTCGCGCGGAGGACAGGGCGTTACCAACTATAACACCGCTAAATACGGCGATGTTTGTACGGTGCTTAGCGTAACCGATGATGATGATATTATTATGATTGCTTCTAACGGCATAATAATCCGTATTGCCGCGGCTGAAATCAGCACTTTTGCACGTCCCTCAAAGGGCGTTCGTGTAATGCGTGTGGCAGAGGGCGAGAGAATTCTTTCGATTGTAAAGGCAGACCACGCTGACGAGGAAGAATCTACACAAGAAGAAACAGAAGAAACCGTTATAGAAGCAACACCTGTGAATGAGGAATAAGAATGCAAAACTTTTTCGGTTTTGACGGGGAAAAACACATTATAAAAACAGAGGTAAGAAGGGCGGCGAATGGAATAGGCGCCGCCTATTCCTCTATGATTGCAATTACTTTCTTTTTGCAATTGGTTCTGATTTTGCTTACCGCACTGTTTTCGGGATTTGCCGATATGACAGCGCTTATAGGCGATAGTGTTTTTTCTTTAGTAATGCAAATTGCAACCTCAATATTAATGTTTACAATACCATATATTGTGGTTGCAAAAATATTAAAATACAATATATCTGATTTAGTAGAGCTCCGCAGACCAAAGGTAAAAACGCTTTCCCCCCTTTTATGTGTGGGACTTGGCGTTTGCGCTCTCAGCGAGATTTTTACCAACATATTTGCTTCCCTTTTATCTTCTTTCGGAATAAATCCCGAAATGCCACAGATGGAAAGCGGTAACAGCGTAGAGGGCAAAGTGCTTTATATTCTGGCAATTGCAATAGTTGCGCCGCTTGTGGAGGAGTTTGCATTGCGGGGTATAGCGCTATCTATCTTCAAAAAATTTGGAGAGGGATTTGCAATTCTTGTTTCGGCTTTGCTTTTTGGCCTTATGCACGGAAATCTTATACAAATGCCCTTCGCCTTTGTTGCGGGGTTGGGACTTGGATTTGTTGCTGTAAAGAGCGGCTCTTTGTGGGGTGCTATACTGTTACACGCTATTGTAAACTCGGTTTCGCTTGTAACTCAGTTTATATCAGATATGTTTACGATAGAGATTGCGAATATAGCATATTCTGTTTATCTAATTGCAGCACTCCTATTGGGCGTTTTTGGTCTTTTAAGCTTTACGCGCAAGGGTGAAACGATTTCACTCACAAAAGGAGAAAATAATGCAACAACCGGCGAAAAACTCAAATACTTTTTCTCTGCGCCGTTTATTATAATTTCACTAATTATCACCGCAATAGAAATAATTGCAGTACAGGTGCTTTACTGATGAATAAAAAATTTATGGAACGCGCAATAGCCCTATCAAAAATTGCCGCCGAAAAGGGCGAGGTGCCTGTCGGTGCGGTTGTTGTGCAAAACGGAAAAATTATTGGCGAGGGGTATAACAGGTGTGAAGAGTTGTCTTCGCCCACCGCCCACGCAGAAATAATGGCTATAAATGCAGCCGCAAAGACGCAAAAGGATTGGCGGCTTGGCGGCTGTTCGCTTTATGTCACGCTTGAGCCTTGTCCGATGTGTGCGGGCGCTATTTTGAACGCACGATTAGACGAGGTTGTGTTTGGAGCGTTTGACAGTCGCGCGGGTTCGTGCGCTAATGAGTCTGTGGTTAATCTTTTTGCGCTGGGTTATGATAATCCGCCCACGGTGTACGGCGGAATTATGGAAGAGGAATGTAAAACCGTTTTACAAGAATTTTTTAAACAAAGACGGTAGCGTTCCACGTGGAACATAGGAGGGAAGCGTATGCAAATTGAAGAAGTAATAAAAAAGCATACCCAAAACCCCTTTGGAGTGTGCAGTTTTTCTTTGGTTTCGGACAGACTTTTGCCGTGTCGCGCGAAAGAGCGTCTGCCCAAAGAGGCAAAATCGATTATTTGTTTTGCGGTGCCGTATAATGTTAAGCGCGAACCACCCAAAAACATATCGCGTTATGCTGCTGTGCCTGATTATCACGTGATGTTGGAAGAACGGTTTGCCCCTTTGTGCGAAAAACTGAAATTTCTATATCCAGAAAACCAATTTGTGTTTTTTGCCGACAATTCTCCCATACCCGAGGTGTGCGCAGCCGCAGCGGCAGGACTTGGTGTGATTGGAAGAAACGGACTGCTTATAAATAAAAAATACGGAAGTTTTGTCTTCCTTTGCGAAATTGTTACCGATTTACCTATCAAAACAACCGACAAAACGAGTTTTTGTGAAGATTGCGGCCTTTGTAAAACGGCTTGTCCTGTTTCTCTTTGTAAAGACACCTGCTTATCGGCGCTTACACAAAAAAAGC
>JAZRZS010000022.1:0-5002 GCA_045601505.1 Acutalibacteraceae bacterium | reverse complement strand
GGTTTGTGTTGGTTCTATAGAATCGTTTTTACAAATCACCGCCGACCGCCAAACTTTGAAACAAAACACATTCAAAATAGCGGTAGGTGACACGATAAGACTAGGATTTTTGCAAGAAAAATTAATTCTAGCGGGATATGTTAGAACAGACGAGGTCGAGGGTGCAGGACAGTTTTCTGTTCGCGGTGGAATTTTAGAGCTTTTCCCGACAGGACTCAGCACACCCGTCCGAATTGAGTTTTGGGGTGACGAGGTTGATACTGTTTGCTATTTTGACCCTAATACACAGCGAAGAACGGAGACAATAAACAGCGTTTTGGTTTCCCCTGCGCGTGAGGCACTTTTTTCAGAAAATGAGTTATGTGAAAAATTAGAAAAACTGTTATCGGGCAGAAAAAAACTGACAGAATTGCAAAAATCGCGAATAGAACAGGACATTGATGCCCTAAAAACCGAGCATTTTTCGGATTATGACAGATATCTGCCAATGATGCAAGAAAAGCCTTGTTCTGCGCTTGATTATATTGATGACGAAATACTGTTTTTGTGTGATATGGGTGGAATTAAGGAGCGGCACCGCGTAATCCTCGCAAGACAGAACGAAGATATTTCTTCACTGCTTGAAAGCGGTGCTTTAAACCCGCTTTGCAGTAGTTTTTATAAATCTAAAGGCGAATTTCTTTCATGCGTTTCGGCACACGGAGCGCTTTATCTGGATAACTTTGCGCGTTCTTCGTATGAAACGCCGCTAGACAGTTTAGAGAGCGTTTCTATGTCGGTTTTACCCGCGTGGCGCGGCGGCGCCGAAATATTGCGCGAAGAAATGCGGGGCAACACCTTAATTCTTGTGGGGAACGAAAAAACAGGGCGCCTTTTATGTGACGATTTGCAAAAAGAGGGTATAAATGCCGTCTTTTCGGAAGAAATGCCGCAAACTGTCGGCGCCGCTACCATAACCGTTGGCGCTTTAAGTGCGGGTTTCCGTCTGCCAAGCGCCGATTTAACCGTCATTACACATAGCGGGGTGAAAGCCGCAAAACGCAAAGCCTACTACAAAAACGGAAAGGGAATTTCCTCGCTTGATGAACTGCGGTTTGGCGATTTTGTGGTACATGCGGTGCATGGAATAGGTGTTTTTCGAGGTGTTAAAAGTCTTGAAAACAACGGTATTGTAAAGGATTATCTGCGCCTTGAATATGCAAAAGGGGACGCACTTTACGTGCCGGTTACTCAACTTGATTTAATATCAAAATATATCGGCGCGGGAGATGGCGCCAATGTAAAGGTCAATAAATTAGGCGGCACAGCGTGGCAGACAACCAAAGCGCGTGTCAAGGGCGCTGTGCGCGATATGGCAAAACAGCTTACCGCCCTTTATAGTAAACGACTGGAAATAAAGGGCCATGCCTTTTCAGAAGATACCGACATTCAATCGGATTTTGAAGCGCGGTTTCCCTTTGAGGAAACCGATGACCAACTGCGCTGTATAAACGAAATCAAGGCGGATATGGAGCGTCCTGTTCCGATGGATAGACTGCTGTGCGGTGATGTTGGTTTTGGAAAAACAGAGGTTGCCCTGCGCGCCGCCTTCAAGTGTGTGAGCGAGGGCAAACAGTGCGCTTTAATGGCGCCTACTACCATTCTTGCGTGGCAACATTTTAATACGGTCAAGGCGCGATTCGGCGATTTCCCGCTTGAAACGCGGCTTTTGTCCCGATTTGTTTCCAAGACAGAACAAAACAAGACAATAAAAGAACTAAAACGCGGCAGTGTCGATATGGTTATAGGCACACACAGGCTCATATCCAAGGACATTGAGTTTCGTGATTTAGGACTTATAATAATTGACGAGGAACACCGGTTTGGTGTGGCGCAAAAGGAAAGGCTTAAAGAACTTTATCCATCGGTTGATGTGCTAACTCTCTCGGCAACGCCTATCCCGCGAACGCTTAATATGGCTATGTCGGGACTTAGAGATATGTCGTCAATAGATGAAGCGCCCGAAGACCGTTTGCCCGTACAGACCTATGTTCTTGAACATGACGGCGGCGTTTTGCTTGACGCTATAAATCGCGAACTGCGGCGCGGCGGACAGGTTTATTACCTTCACAACCGAGTGGAAAGCATTGTGGCGTGTGCGGCGCGGCTTAAAGCGCAGTTGCCCGATGCGAATATCGGTATAGCGCACGGCAAGATGGACGAAGAAGAACTGTCAAGTGTATGGAAACAATTGCTTGACGGCGAAATAGATATTCTTGTTTGTACCACAATAATAGAGACGGGTGTAGATGTGCCTAACGCTAACACGCTGATAATAGAGGACGCCGACCGAATGGGACTTTCACAATTACACCAGCTGCGCGGACGCGTTGGCCGTTCACCACGCCGCGCCTATGCATATTTTTGTTTTAAACGCGGCAAAGGACTTACCGAAATTGCGGAAAAACGACTCGAGGCTATCAGGGAATATACCGAGTTTGGCTCGGGCTTTAAAATAGCGCTTCGCGACCTCGAATTGCGCGGCGCGGGCAGCCTTTTGGGCGGCGAACAGCACGGGCATCTTGAATCGGTGGGATACGATATGTATATCCGTCTGTTGCAGGATGCAATAAGCGAGGAAAAGGGCGAAAAGGTAACCGAAGAAAACAACTGTGTTATTGATGTTAATATATCGGCGCATATTCCCGAAAATTATATACCTGCCCTGCCTCAAAGGCTTTCGGTTTATCGCCGTATTGCCGATATTAAAACCGAAGAGGACGCATCGGATGTAATAGACGAACTGTGTGACCGCTTTGGTGAACCGCCACGCGCTGTTTTAGGACTGATTGATGTGGCGCAAATCCGCAACCGCGCCGCAGAGTGCGGTATTAGGGAAATCGGGCAAACGGGCAAAAACATTCTGCTTTACACTAATGTTCTGACAGAAGACCATACAACCCGACTCGTTTCCCACTATAAAAACCGCTTTATGTTAAATGCGGGAAAACGACCGTATTACAGCATAAAACTGGAAAACGAGTCTGTGCCCGTCTGCCTTAAAGAAATAATGACAGTGCTGTGCGAAAACTACAATTAGTACTGGACATTTTCGACATTTTGCGATATAATGTTTGTTAGATATTTATATGGAGGACTTTTTATGAACACTCTAAAAAAACTCGCTGCAATGCTTCTTTGCGTATGCTTGCTCTTTACTTTTGCCGCCTGTCACCCAAAGGACGAGGTTGCGCTGACTATTGATGATGTTGAAATTACATCGGCGCTTTATATGTACGCTCTTATAACGGCAGACGGCGAAGCCCGTACTAAAGTTGATGAAAACCGCGAGGACGCAGAGGCTGAAGTTGACTATTACAAAGAAAAAATTGACGATAAGAAATTTGAGGTTTGGGTAAAAGACCGCGCAATAGAACTTTGTAAGGATATTGCCGCAAACGAAATCAAATTTAAGGAAACCAAACTTTCTCTTACGGAGGAACAGGAAACTGAAATTGCACAGTATGTGGATTACTACTGGGCATATTACGGATATCAGGCACTTTATGAAACAAACGGCGTTTCCAAAGAAACATTTAGCCGCGCGTTCAAGTCCACGTATTATCTTAATGAATATTTCTTGAGCATCTACGGCGAAAACGGCTCAAACCCCGTTGACAAGGACGAGGTTACAAAAACAATGGACGAAAACTTTGTAGCCGCAAACGTGCTTTCGGTTAGTCTTACCGAACTCAAGGACGAGGAAAAGAAAGACGCCGAAAAGAAGTTTAACGATTATCTTGCCCGTCTTAACAAGGGTGAAGCCTTTGGTGACATTTATAATGAATATTATGAAATAGAAGAAACCGAAGACGATAAGACCGAAGAAACAGATGCAAAGGCGCCGAAAGATAAGTTTGCATCCATTTTAGGTTCTGACAAAACCGAGTATCAAGACGACAATTTCAAAACCGTTAAGGAAATGAAAATGGGCGAAATCAAGCTCGTCAAGACCGATAGCGCTATTACAATTCTCATTCGCGTAGATATGATGGCGGACGAGTATTGGACAGAAAACCTTACAACGCCCACGCTTAATATAATAAAGGGCGAAGAGTTTGAGAAGACCATGACGGATTTTACAAAGAAACTGTCTGTAAAGAAAAATTCTTATGCTGTCAATCGTTTCAAAGTAAAGAAAATAGTTTACCCCACAGCAGGGTAAAAAAACGGGGCATTACGCCCCGTTTTTTTAGGTAATAAGTAATAGGTAAGAAGTGTTTACGCAAGGATTATAAAAAAGGGGGACGGTTATGGGGAAAAGGTTTTTAACGCGGCAAAAACTTGTGTTGTTTTCGGCAGGGGTTGTTGCGGTTTTAGCATTGCTTTTTACGCTTTTTGTGTGGCGTTGGCTTTCCTCGTTTTCACAGGACGAATTCCGCGACTATATCCGTTCTTTCGGCGCGGCGTCAATTTTTGTTCTCTTCTTTTTGCAGTTTTTACAGGTGTTTGTTCCCTTGATTCCTGGCGAACTTTTGGAATCAGGCGCGGGATACGCCCTTGGCGCAGTGCTTGGCACAGCCGTTTGTTATGCGGGTATTATAGCCGCAACGGCGTTGATTTTTTCACTAACGCGGCGATTTGGACTGCGGATGGTAGAACTTTTTGTTCCGCGCGAGAAAATTATGAGTCTTAGATTTATAAACACCGAAAAGAAACGAAACACACTTATTTTTGTGCTTTTCTTTATTCCCGGTACACCTAAGGACCTTTTAACCTATTTTGCTGCCCTTACAGATATAAAAATTGGCACGTTTTTGGCGATTACTTTGATAGCGCGGATTCCTTCAATGCTCTCTTCCACATTTGGCGGACATCTTTTGGGAGAGAAAAATTACATAGCCGCATTACTGCTTTACGGCATAACTGGAATAATCAGTTTTTCAGGTATTTTAATCTACAACAGAATAATAAAAAAAAGATACACCCGCTAAACTGTAGCGGGTGTTTCTTCCTTTGTAAT
>JAZRZS010000021.1:0-20561 GCA_045601505.1 Acutalibacteraceae bacterium | reverse complement strand
AACCATCAGCATGTAGGCACGTATTATTCTATTACAAAACAACCAACATGTGAAAGTGAAGGAAACAAAGAATTTATATGCTCTTGCGGTATCACTGTAAAAACAGATAAAATAAGTGCGACAGGACATACTGTTGTGGTGGATGCTGCGGTTACTGCCACTTGTGAGAGTCCCGGTCTTACTGAGGGTAAGCATTGTTCTAAGTGTAATACCGTTATTATCAAGCAGACGGTTGTTCCGCAAAAACCTCACACTTATGGTTCATGGAAAGTGTTGGTAGAACCAACCGAAACAAAAGAGGGTCTTAGACAAAAAACTTGCACAGTTTGTGCGTTGGGAGTTGCAGAAACTATACCTTCAATAAATAATTCTGACCCTTCAGAGCTTAATGTCTTTCTTTTTGAACTGAGAAATGACGGATATTGGGTAACCGGCATACAAAGTTGTACAAATCCTATTTTAACAATACCGTCAACATACCAAGGAAAACCCGTTGTAGGTATTTCAGAAAAAGCATTTTATAAAAATACGAAATTAGAGGAAGTTATTATTCCGCAAAGTGTAAAAACTTGTGAATATCGTGCGTTTTACAAATGTACCTCATTAAAAAAGGTTGTGTTGCCCAGCGGTATGAAAACCATACCGTCAGGAATGTTTGATGGTTGTAGCGAACTTGCAGAAATAAATTTATCCAGTTCGATACAAAGCATTGGCCAAAAAGCTTTTTCTTCTTGCACAAAGTTAAATTTGGGTTCACTCACATTAAAATGCACACTGGAATACAATTGTTTTTACGGTGTGTCTTTTGATACTATTACTATAGACAACGCGGTTCTTTCAACTGGTCTTAGTGGTGCCAAAATCAATAAATTAATACTGGCAGAAGGATTAAAAACAATAGAAAAGGAAGCGTTAATGTGGACAAAAATTGGAGAGATTTCATTTCCCACTTCACTCACAACAATTAAAAATTCCGCTTTTTATGGAGTGGGAGTAGAAAAAATTGTTTTAAACTCTCCGGTTCATCTCGACTATGAGGCTTTTAAAAATTGTAAAATGAAAGAGATTATTATTCCAAAAGGTTCAACCTTTGATAAATGCGTTTTTACAAATTGTGATAAATTGGAAACAGTTTACTATGGCGGAACAAGATCTGAATGGGATTTGCTAATTATGAACTACGGTTACACAAATGAAGATTATCAATTTATTCGTAATTTAAATGTTGTGTGTTCTGATGCTTAATAGAAACAAATAATTAATCTTGTAACAACATTAAACAGTGTTATTGTTAGCTTATCTTTTTCGGGGGGACAAGGGGACGGTTCTCTTGTCTCCTTTTTTGCATAAAAAATAGCCTCAAAAGTGTTGGTCTATCCTTGACGCACTGGTGTCGGGCAGTCCTGTTTTGCAAAACGGAAAACTGATAGGCGCCGTAACCCACGTATTTATAAACGACAGTAAAAAAGGCTACGCCATATTTGCAGAGAATATGCTAAAAACAGCACAATCTGTATCACAAAGACAATTAAAAGAAGTCTCGTAAAATGAAACCGTTGCAGAAAATCTGCAACGGTTTTTGTGTATGCTTTTAATTTTAGATAAAACAAATTTGAGAATAGATAAAGTTTCATTGTTGTGTGGCTATGTATATTATGGTAAAATAAAAACGATAAAAGGCGGTGGAAATATGCAACATATTACGGTAGGCAGAAAGTATAACGAAGGAAAAGTCGCTTTTGTGGAATGTGTAAAAGACGGTTCTCTTGATAATATCAATATTAAGGACAAGTGTTTTTTGCTCATTATACTCACTAAAGGAAAATTAGAGTTTAAAGTTGGCGGCGAGAGAGTTATTGCTACCGCACCATCTTTTTTGTGCTTTGACGAGTCAGAAAATCCTGTGCTTATTTCAAAATCAAAAGCACAATACACCTGTGTATACTTCCACCCTAAATTCTTAAATATCAATATGACCTTCCCGCTTTTGCGTTCTAAAAATTATGGTGATATTGCCACCACACACGATATGTTTATGCTAAAACCGTTTATCGACAAAGCGTATGTTATACCTATTGTTGATACTCAGGTTGAAAAAATTGAATACTCGGCAGATTATATGTTAGAGGAACTAGAAGAGCAAAGAGATTGGTATTGGTCCTGCCGTGGTCGTTCCTATTTTATGGAGATTATTATTGCCTTAGAGCGTATGTACGGTCTTATAGGTTACGGCTTAACACATCAAAAATCTGACAATACACCTATCATAAAAAATCCAAAACTTCGTGATGCTGTGCTTTACATAGAGGGACATTACGGCGATAGTATAACCCTGTCCGATATATCAGCCAATGCAGGAATAAACCACACAACCCTTACCGCACTTATGAAAGAAGAAATTGGTTGTACAGCAATCGAGTATTTGATAAAATACCGAATTACTATTGCAAAAAAGCAACTTAGCTTTACCGATGTGCCGATTAAAGATATTGCAAATATGGTAGGGTTCAAAACGGTGCAACACTTCAACCGAATTTTCAAAGAAATAACAGGTACAACCCCTGCGGAGTTTCGTAAAACGTCTGTGCAAAAACGAAAGGATGAGATAAAGTGAAGAAGATAATATCATTAATTGTTTTTGCTGTTTTTTATTTTTTAAGCATTTACACAGCTAATTTTCCATATCCCGAATATGCAGAACATCCGCTTGTAAGCTTTATATTTTCTTTGCTTACCATTATTTCTTTTCTTTTCGTAACTGCGACTTATTCAAGAAGTAAAAAGTTTTTAATTATTGTGTCGGCATACTTTGTCAGTGTTTTGATTGTATCAACTGTTATTATATTTAATGAAGTTTCAAGCTTGTTTTTTGTCTATGTGATACTAGGGTTAATCTTTCTTTCATTCGGTTTGCCCATTACGCATTTTTTCAATGGAGTAAGTGATGTGCTAAATTTTTATGATATACATATACCAAATAACTGTGAATTTTATATTATTTTTGCTATCATAATTGCATTGTTCTACACAACATATTTTATTTCTAAAAAGTGCAGAAAGGAAGATATTAAATGATGGGTGGACTGACTATGTATCCGTTGCTTTTTTTATTGCTTTTCATTTTTGTTGGCATTCCTATAATATTGACTATGATAAACATTGTTCTATTATTTGCGGAAAAGAAATTCAAAACACGAACCGTCAATGCCATTGATATCATAACTTTTTTCCTAGGAATATCATTCACGATACTATTATCAGGAGCTACGGGCTTTCACGAATGGAATGAGCAACTGTATTTTACGGGTGGAAAATACACAGACGGCGGAACGTATTCTCCGATTTCATTTGAATCACTGCCGACTTTTATAACCATTTGCATAGTTGCAGTTATAAGTTATATTTTACTGAGATTTTTCAGCAAAAAGTTGTCTCCTATTATAGCATCACTTTGCTATAGCGGTTTGTTTCTAGGTTTTTGTTTGACGGTAGTGTTAACCATTCAATTTTGGTGTGATATTCTAAACTTCCAAACAATACTTTACTTGCTTTTCCCTTATAACTATGTATTGTGTTCGGTTCGCCTTATTAGAAATACGGTTTCGGAATATACAGAGCAAATTGCAAATACGAACTATAATAATAAGTTTTTGAAACTATGTAAAACAATTTTAAGTAAATCGGCATCGTTTATGATTATTTCTTTTCTTATGGCAATACCGCTTCTTATAGTTGTAATCATCATTCTTCTTTTGTTTGGTCAACAACCAGATTCTTTCATAAAAATGTTTACCGAAACAGCTGAATGGACCCTGTCACAAAAAATACCACCGCCTCGACTCGATTATGACGGCCATTATCTTTGCACCGTTGCTGCGTGTGGTGATGAAAAAGTTGTTAAGCCTCTGCGAGCTGGAAAGAGAAACAATGAATTGATTATTGTCAATAGGCAGTTGTTGGTCGCAAATGCATTTGAAGATTTAATCGCAGAGAGAACGCCGAGATTGCACAAGATTATCAGAAAATCTTATGACCAATTAGGATTGCCGATTTCAAGGCATATCACCACTAAACGCCGCTCAAACATTGTATATTTCATTATGAAACCGCTTGAATGGCTGTTCCTTTTGGTTCTTTATACATTTGATACAAAACCCGAAAACAGAATACACAGACAATATTTGGGGTGAGAAAATGAAAAAGCTTATTTCACTATTACTTACAATTTGCTTTTTTGTCTTATTAACTTCATGTAAAAGTGACTCTGATTGGCAAAAGGCAGAACATACATATTCCCAGTTAGGCTTTAGTGTTAGTTATAAATATCCTAAGAGGTACAATGCTGTATCATCTGATGATGATGCTAATATGTGCATTTATGCGGATTGTATTGAAGACAAATTGGATTGGTCTATATCTATGAGTGTTAGTGATATGAATTTTTCAAATTTTGAGGATTACAAAGGTGAAGTATCTAAAACTGCAAGTGACATCAAACAAAAGGATGGTATTTGGATATTTGTTTACAAAGAACCGACGGATGGTACAGTAATATTAAAATGGTTTGAATGTGGGAAGTTATTGATACTTCAAAAAGCAAATGACTTCAATTATGATGATGCTTTTGAAGTCGCAAAAACTTTTGAGATAGATGTTTGGGGTGAGGATTCGCGATGAAAAAAGTAAAAGAACTTTTGATATTCTTGGCGCTTTTGGTTGCTCCTATTATAATTAATTTTGTGATTATAAGTCTTGCTAACAATGTGGATTTGGTTGGAACACGTTTTGCCAGTATTGTTAATTACATAAGAATGTTTTCGAATGACAAAATCTTTGGGAAGGCATTGTTAAATACCTTTTTAAATCCGGCAATACTTGGTATTTTGGTGGCAGCTATATTTGCGGTTATAGTGTTTTTAGTAAGAAAAAAGTTAAAATCACCGAGACGGGTATTTTATTTTGGCAGTTTTATAATTGGTGTGGTTACTACTTTATTTTATTGCGCTTATCTTAGTTTGGTGCTTTCTTATATGTTTAGTGACTCGTTTACAAGTAAATCAGTAATATTCCAATTTTTAGAATATAAACCTTCTATATTAGAGGCAATTAATCTTCCGAACATTATTTATTCAATATATATTGGTATTTCAATAATATTTATTTTTTGGATTTTTGAATTGGTTGGTAATATATTAAAAAAGCATTATAAGAAAATCAGTGACAAGGTGAAAAGAATACTGTATTGTTTGATACCATTTGTGGCGGTTCCTATATTAATGTTATTGTGTGAGGTGCTTCATTATACGCATGTGGTGGAAATGAATCCTTATACAGCAAGTGTGGTACTATTGTTCTTTTCTTTGGTCATGGGCTTTTTTTCTACTACACACAAAACTTTTGATTATTTGTTAACCGTAATTATACCATTATCATTTTTATGCTGTATGTACTTTTTTGGATTTTTAGAAGAAAACGATGTAGTAACTAGATTCAGTCTATATAAAGCGGTTGAGGTTGCATTTCAACCTGTTATACTGCAACTATACTTTCTTATGGCAATAACAACTTTCTTGGCTTCGTTTAAGCGTTTTAGGAATATTAAAAAATCATTTAAAAATTAATGAATCTGAATTTTGTTTTTTTAAACGCAAATGGAAAAAGTAGAATTTAATGAAAAATAATCTAATTAAAAAATTTGTTTTATATGCATTCGTTATTATTTACGATGTCGTATCGCTTTTATGGTGTTATATTATTTCAAGTAATATTGTTTATAATCTTACTGAAATTCAACGGAGAGGTCCTAGCATAACAATAATCGGCGGTGCAGATTTACCAACATGGAGTTTTATAATGGGTGGTATTTTGGGTTGTGCTTGTTCAGTACTCTTTGTATTATTAAGCCTTGCAACCGTATTTCTTTTTACTGTATCAATAATTCAAAAACAAACCAACCAGAAATTTAAAATATTACTTTGCATATTTTTGGCACTCACATTAATTATTTACATGCTGATTCCTGCTCAGACTTATGTTGTTTTTCTTTATGCTTTATTTAGAAAACTATCTTTTTTAAAGTACATACAGTTTATTTATATTATAATCTCACTTATAATTATCGTAACAAACATTTTGTTTTCTATAAAGAGGAGCAATAAAACACAATGATAGAATGTTGCAATTTGAAGACTAAATTATTTTCTAAAAAGAACGCGATTGCTTTAACACCTATATTTGTTATAATATTGTGTATATTTGTATATTCCGCTTTTCTCAAACCGAAAATCGAGCTGTATACTTGGGAGCTTTCCTCAGCACAGCAAGTAGGCCCACCATTTATTACAATCGCACATAATAAGGATTATGATTTTTCTGATGAAGATGATACTCTTTTTAAATTCTCAAAGCCGATAGAACTAACTTGCGTTGCCAAAAACAGAAAACTAACAATAACGGATAAAACGAATAACAAGGTTTATAACGGCACATATAAAGTGAAATCTTGGGGTAGACATCATACCCCGCAAAGCTGTGAAATCGTTATAGAAGGCATAGAAGGTACGGCAAATATCAGTAACAATTCATTGTTTAACCGCACACTTTTTATGTCAATTGACGGTTATTGTTTAAATTTTGTTATCAAGTAAAATCATAAAAATGTTGATCCTATATTGACACACTGGTGTCGGGAAGTCCGATACTGCAAAACGGAAAACTGATAGGCGCCGTAACCCACGTGCTTATAAACTTAAGCATTTTAAACGTCGCCCTTAAACGAAAAGTTTTCGTAAAAGCAAAAGAGTCGTGATATCACGACTCTCTTTTTTCCTTGCTATTTTATCTTATCGCATATATAATTAAATAAAGAGGGTGGTTTTATGAAAAAACGCATTTCAGTTCTCATTCTTTCGATTATTTTAATAGCAGTGTTTTTTGTGTCTTTTCCGCATATAGAGATTAAAACCGAAAACTCGCTTATAGCCTTTCGCTACAGTGATGATATTTCTGAATTTGATGCACTTGGAACTGTAGATGAAACATATTTTTATAACGAAAAATATGATATTTCACTTTATGATTTTGATGTTCAAAACTTTTTATTTTTTTATAAAATCACTATGAAATATAAAGTGGGCGATATGCGTGAATCACAGTTTTTGCTCAAAGAGGAAAATATAAATTATTTACTGGAAAATTGGGAAATCACCGAAAACGAGGGAAACATAGACCTCCCCCGAATGCTTGAGGGCAAAACTGCGATAGAGGAGAACAAACGCTATCCGTTTGATAACTTTTCGCACTGCATATACTATGTTCTTGACGGTGACGAAGGTGTTATGTATATAGGCGAAATTGACGGAAAGGTATTTATTCAAATCGGCTATTCCGATGAAGGACCTAAATATATAGCATACAGCTAAAAATTGGTTGACAAGATACCTCGATATATAATAAACTGATATTATATTTTTGTTAAAAATGTGCTATGAAAACCAATTCATAGCAAAAAGGAGTTTAATTATGAAAAAGATTATTGCTTTTTTACTGTGCGCTTTGCTTTTGCTGTCGGTTTGCGGCTGCGGTAAAACGGATAGCACAAAACTTTTTGATTATAAGGACCTCGGCAAATATATTGATATTGCGAAGTATAAGGGAATTGAGATTTCAAAGTCGGACGAAAAAATCACCGATGCTGTTGATGCGGCAAATAAAAACAACCTCGATTCACTCGAGCTTGGCGAAGAGGTAGAGGTAGCATCCGGCACTGTTGAAAAAGGTGATTCTGCTCACATTAAGTATGTCGGCAAAATTGACGGAGTTGCTTTTGAGGGTGGCTCAACAGGTGACGAGGGCGCAGACCTGGTCATAGGTTCTAACAGTTATATTGACGGCTTTGAAACGGGACTTATCGGTGCCGCAATAGGTAGCACAAAGGTACTTAATCTTAAATTCCCCAAAGATTATCATCAGAAAGATTACGCAGGTAAAGATGTTGTCTTTACGGTTGATATTGAGTATGTTAAACGCACAAGATATCCTGCTCTTACAGACGAAATTGCAAAACAGCTCGGCTATGATATGCTGATAGAATATAACGCAGATGTGCTTAAAAACTGTATAAAGACGGAACTTGTTGAAAGAATTGCAAGTGATTCAAAGGTTATAAAAATGCCCGAAAAAGAACTTGATTACTATGTTGAAAACAATATAGAGTATTATAAAAGTTCTGCTGAATCAATGGGTTATACCTTCGAAAATTATCTTAAAAATTACGGTATGGACGAAAAGACTTTCCGTGAGCAAATAAGAGCAAATTATGAAGATACAATGGTTTATTATCTTGTAGTTTACTATATAGCAAGACAAGAAAACCTCACCGCAACCAAGGACGAACTGCAAAAAGAATATGAAAAACTTGCTAAGGAATATTCTGCGGAAGTAGCTGAAATCAAAAAACAGATGCCCGAAGAAGAGATGGAGTTTACAATTATCTACGAAAAAGTACAGAACTTTATCTACGACAACGCAAAAATAAAATAATATAAAAACCCCCTTGCACATAGTATTAAAGCGAGGGGGTTTATTATATGCCAACAATATATTTAAGTCCGTCAACACAGGAATATAATCTTTATGTAGGAGATACACAAAGCGAAGAATATTATATGAATTTAGTAGCCGATGCAATGATACCGTATTTGGATGCATCGGGCATTAACTATGTTCGCAATACAAAAGATATGACCGCCGCATCGTCCATACGGCAGTCTAATGAGGGTAATTATGATTTGCATCTTGCGCTTCATTCAAACGCGGGTGCGGGGCAGTTTTCGGGTAGTGCGCAGGGTGTAGAGGTGTATTATTATCCGTATAGTGAGAATAGCCGCCGCGCCGCCGAAATAATTGCCAACAATATGCGGCTTATATACCCGAATCCGCAGGATGTCCGCACAGTTGCAACCACAACTCTCGGCGAGGTAGCGCGAACACGCGCCCCTGCAGTGCTTATAGAATATGCCTTTCACGATAATGTAGAGGACGCTAATTGGATAAGGAATAATATAAACTTGATAGCGCGTTATACTGTCTTGGCGCTAACGGAATATTTTGGAATACCGTTTGTTGAGCCTACGGTTGTCCGTTACGGCACAGTGGTTACGCCGTCAGGCGCGGGGCTTAATGTGCGTTCGGCGCCCGATATATATGCGAGTGTGCTTTTGTCTATTCCAAACGGCGCCACTGTTGCGGTTTACGGCGAACTGCCTGAGTGGTATATTGTAAACTATAATGGCGTGGACGGCTATGCCGCAAAACAGTATATTGCTTTACCATAAAACACAAAGGGAAAATATTTTCCCTTTGTGTTTTTTTGTGCTTGAACAGACGCGCTGTTTATTGTATAATAAATTAAATATATATAATATTAAGGGAGTTTGTATTTTGCAAGACCTAAAAAACAACAGTTTTCAAAGTATGACAGAACAGCAAGTTTATATACAGCGCGTTCTTGAATATATAAAAAGCACGCGGGGAACCGCGCCAAAAGCTTGCGTTGAAACCTATGGCTGTCAGCAGAATGTAAGTGTCAGCGAACACCTAAAAGGCATACTCGATTCAATGGGATTTGCGCTTTGTGGTGATACGGATGATGCTGATTTTGTGCTTTTCAACACCTGTGCAGTGCGTGAACACGCAGAGGCAAGGGTGTATGGCAATTTGGGTGCACTCAAGCATAATAAACGCCGCAACCCCGATATGATAATTGCAATATGCGGTTGTATGGTGCAACAGGCGGCTGTGTGTGAAAGAATTAAAAAAAGTTATCCGTATGTTGATATCGTCTTCGGCACACACGCACGTCACCGACTGCCCGAGTTTGTTTACAGAACAATATTTGACAAAAAACGTGTTTTTGAAATAAGCCAACAGGATAGCGAGGTTATAGAAGATATACCAATTCACCGTGACGGCGACTTAAAAGGTTGGCTGCCCATAATGCACGGTTGCAACAATTTCTGCACATACTGTATAGTACCGTATGTCCGCGGACGCGAACATTCCCGCGCACCCGAAGAGATTTTAAAAGAGGTTAAACAGATGGTGTCGCAGGGCTTTCGTGAGATCACCTTGCTTGGTCAAAATGTTAATTCTTACGGTAAGGGTGAAGCGCACGGCGTCAATTTTGCAAAACTTCTTAGGATGATTAACGATATCCCAGGTGATTTTAAAATCCGTTTTATGACCTCGCACCCCAAAGACTGCACCGAAGAACTGCTTGATACCATGGCAGAATGCGAAAAGGTCTGCCACAATCTGCATTTGCCGATGCAAAGCGGAAGTGACCGGATTCTCTCACTAATGAACCGCCATTACGATACCGAAAAATATTATCATTTGATAGAATACGCAAGGCAAAAGATGCCCGATATTTCGCTTACGAGTGATATTATAGTCGGCTTTCCGGGCGAAACCTATGAAGATTTTCAAAAAACCCTCAAAATGCTTGAAAAAGTGCGGTTTACGTCACTTTTCACATTTATTTATTCAAAGCGTGACGGCACCCCTGCCGCCGTAATGGATGACCCGATATCGCGCGAAGAAAAGGGCAAATGGTTCCAGTCGCTTTTGGCATTACAGGAAAAAATATCCAAAGAGCATTATAAAGGAGCCGTTGGCAAATGCTACCGCGTTTTATGCGAGGGTGAGGGACGGGAAGATGGCTATATGGCGGGTAGAACCGACAGCAATATGGTCATAGAATTTAAGGGTGATAAAACCCTTTACGGAAAATACCTTGACGTTAAGGTAACAGAGTTAACAAATGTGCTTAAAGGCACGATAATATAGAAGGAGAAATAAAAATGGATGTAATTGAACTTGCAAGAGAATTGGGAAAGGCTATACAGGCGGACGAAAGATATGCCGCATATAATGCCGCAAAAAAGGTTAATGATGACGATGAGAAACTGCAACAGCAAATAGGCGAATTTAATCTTGTTCGTATGTCGCTTGAGCGCGAATTGTCGGCAGAAGAGCGCAGTGATGAGCGTATAAGAGAGTATAACGAAAAACTTCGCACCCTTTACGGCGAGATTATGAGTACCGAAAGCATGACAAAATTCAATGAGGCAAAGAGCGCACTTGATGAACTTGTTAATTCGGTTAACACCATAATTACAATGTCTGTGAACGGACAAGACCCTGATACAATCGACCCCCACGCTTCTTGCGGCGGTGACTGCGCTTCTTGCGGCGGCTGCCACTAAAAACCAAACTAATTTATAGGAAGTGAACAACTTGGCAGAGTTATCACCAATGATGCGCCAATACCTTGACATCAAGGAAAAAAATAAGGATAGCATACTCTTCTTCCGTTTGGGCGACTTTTATGAAATGTTTTTTGATGATGCGCGTTTGGTATCGGACGAGCTAGATATTGTCTTAACGGGTAGAGATTGCGGATTATCTGAACGCGCCCCAATGTGCGGCGTACCTTATCACAGTTGTGAGGGGTATATTGCGCGTCTTGTTGAAAAAGGCTACAAGGTTGCTATTTGTGAGCAGATGGAAGACCCCTCAAAAACAAAGGGAATAGTCAAGCGTGGCATTGTCCGCATAATTACGCCGGGCACCGTCACAGAGGACAGTATGTTAGAGGAAGGTAAAAACAACTTTTTGTGTTCGGTCTGCTTTTCGGATACCTCTGTCGGTCTGTGCTTTGCCGATGTTTCAACAGGTCAGATGAACGTGACCAAAATTTCGGGAAGCAATATAGAGCAACGTGTCTGCGATGAAATCGGACGCTTTTCACCAAGTGAAATTCTGCTTGAAAACGATTTAAAGAATCATAAAACTCTGGGCGAATATATTGAAAACCAACTCAGATGTATGGTTAATGTTATGGAAAAGGGGGATTTTGACCCCATAACCTCGCAAACACTTATATGTGAGCATTTTAAGTCACAGAGTCTTGGGAATCTTGATTTAGAGGAGGGTAGCACTGCCGTTTCGGCGGTTGGCGCCACACTCCGTTATCTTTATAGAACCCGTCTGTCGATGGTTTCGGCTATACGCAAAATAAATGTCTATAGCGAAACGCAGTATATGAAACTTGATATTTCTGCTATACGCAATTTAGAACTTTTTGAAACAATGCGTGGCAGAAGCCGCCGCGGTTCTTTGCTTTCGGTTTTAGATAAAACCAAAACCCCAATGGGTAAACGCCTTATGCGCGGTTGGATAGAGCAGCCGCTTAAAAATGTGACCGAAATCACATTGCGGCTGAACGCAGTTAACGAACTTGTTTCAAATCCGCTTATGCTTGGCGAAACGAGCGAATATCTAACGGGAATAAAGGACCTTGAAAGACTTATAGCCCGTGTGGTATATGCAACCACGAACGGACGCGACCTTATCTCTATCGCCGATACCGCGGCGCGTTTTCCATACATAAAAGCGGTATTGTCGGGTGTGGGGAGCCGTATGCTTAAGGAGATAAATGAAAATATTGATACACTTGAGGATATCAAAAACCTTATAGACAATGCTATAAGCCGCGAAGCTCCCGCCATTGTAAAAGAGGGCGGAATAATAAAAGAAGGCTATAATAGCGAGGTTGATGAACTCCGTTCTATTGTCGAAAACGGCACCGATTATATTAAATCAATAGAAAGCCGAGAGCGTGAACGTACGGGAATCAAAAACTTGCGTGTGCGTTATAACAAGGTTTTCGGATATTATATTGAGGTTTCAAATTCATATCTCGACCGTGTTCCTGAGGATTATGTTAGAAAGCAGACCTTAACAAACGGCGAAAGATTTATAACTGATGAATTAAAGGTGCTTGAGGCAAAAATTCTCGGCGCAAAGGAACGAATTAAAGAGGTTGAATACCAGATTTTCGAGACCGTCCGTACTGCTGTTGCCGCAGAACTCTCACGCGTACAGGCAACTGCTGCTGCAATTGCGGCACTCGATGTGCTTTGTTCATTTTCAACCATTTCGGTTGCGGGTGGGTATTGTTGTCCGCAACTCAATACCGATGGCGTTATCAACATAATAAACGGTCGTCATCCCGTTGTAGAGCAATTGAGCAAAACGCCTTTTGTGGCGAACGATACATTGCTTGACGGTAACGATAACCGCTTAGCACTTATAACAGGACCAAATATGGCGGGTAAATCTACATATATGCGTCAGGTTGCAATCATAACCATAATGGCGCAAATAGGTTGTTTCGTACCTGCACAGTCGGCAAGTATCGGCGTTGTTGATGCGGTATATACCCGTGTGGGTGCATCAGACGACTTAGCAACAGGTCAGTCGACATTTATGGTAGAGATGAATGAGGTTGCGTATATACTCAAAAACGCCACCAAACACAGTCTTATTATTTTCGATGAAATTGGCAGAGGCACCGCAACTTTTGACGGAATGTCAATCGCCCGTGCTGTACTGGAATATGTAACCGATAAAAGCAAAATCGGCGCTAAAACGCTCTTCGCAACCCACTATCATGAACTCGTTCAGCTAGAGGACGAAATCAAGGGCGTAAAGAACTATAATATAGCGGTTAAAAAACGCGGAGACGATATAACATTTCTTAGAAGAATTGTACGCGGCGGCGCGTCCGACAGTTATGGTATAGACGTTGCAAGACTTTCGGGTATACCGAATAAAGTCATAACCCGCGCTAAAGAAATTCTTGACGAGGTGCTGTCGCAAGGTATCACCGTTAACCGAGTAGAACGTGAAGATAGCGCTCAGATACCGCTTGAAATGCAAACGGCGGCAGAAATCATAAAGGAACTTAAAATACTTGATGTAAATACTTTGACACCCATAGAATGTATGGGAATGCTTCACGACCTTGCCGATAAGGCTAAGAACGTATAGAAAAGAGTGGTGAAAAATGGCGAAAATCAATGTATTACCAAAAAATGTGGCAGAACTTATAGCCGCGGGTGAGGTTGTTGAGCGACCTGCATCGGTTATAAAGGAGCTTGTTGAAAACTCTATTGACGCGGGTGCAACCGCAGTAACGGTTGAAATACAGCGCGGCGGTGTCACATATATGCGTATAACCGATAACGGCTGTGGAATATCGCGTGACGATGTTCCACTCGCCTTTCTTCGCCATGCCACAAGTAAGATTAAAACAGGGGATGACCTTAATAAAATCGGTACACTTGGCTTTCGCGGTGAAGCCCTTGCTGCCATCAGTTCGGTAGCGCGAGTAGAACTTCTTACCTGCACAAAGGATGAAGAAATAGGCACCCGCTATGTAATAAGCGGCGGCGTTGAACAGGACTTTTTTGAAACAGGCTGTCCTGTCGGCACAACAATTATAGTGCGCGATATTTTTTATAACACTCCCGCAAGAATGAAATTTCTTAAAACCGATGTAGCCGAATCCAATGCAGTTGCACTCGTTATGGACAGAATGGCGCTCTCTCATCCTGAGGTTTCGTTTAAATTCATTCGTGACGGCAAACAAGCTCTCGTGACATCGGGTGACGGTAAACTTTCATCGGCTATATACTCGGTACTTGGACGCGAATATTTCGGAGGATTAATTAGTGCAGAAAACTCGCAAGACGGCGTAAGTGTTATGGGATTTGTATGCAAACCCGTACTTTGCAGACCGAACAGAAACGGTCAGTTTTTCTTCTTAAACGGCCGCCTTGTGAAATCGGGCACAGCCTGTGCCGCGCTCGAACAAGCCTATAAAAACAGTGCAATGGTGGGCAAATTTCCATACTGTGTGCTTAATATTTCTGTGCCGCTTGATACGGTCGATGTGAATGTCCACCCCGCTAAAACAGAGGTGCGCTTTACAGACGAACGCCGCGTGTTCAACTGTATATACTATGCCGTAAAATCGGCACTCGCAGAGGGCGATACCCGTCCTGAAATGATGCTTGATAAAAAACCTGTAAACCGTTTTCAAACTATGTCGGTGGAACAGTTCCGTCAAACCGTTATCAAGGAAACAGAGAAACCGCAAAAAACAGAGCCTGTGTTTACAGAGTCCATAAAACCCAAAACTAGTTATGTGCTGTCGGACACACAAAAAATGGTTTTTGACGAGCCACCCGAAAGAAAGGCAATGTTAAACAGCGCAAAAAAAGTACAGGCGGCACCACCTGTAATAAAAGAGGAAGAAAAAAGCATAGAACCTGTAGAGCAAAAACCGCCAATACGATATATAGGCGAAGCCTTTAAGACCTATATAGTGGCAGAGCAGGGTAATGATATTTATCTTGTGGATAAACACGCCGCACATGAGCGAATTTTGTTTGAACAGATTAAAAAAGATGTTAATACCGAACAACAAATGCTTATGTCGTCTGTTTCGGTATCTTTGCAAAAGAATGAATATAACGCAATAATAGAAAACCCCGAATTGCTTGAGAGAGCGGGATTTTTAATAGAAGATTTTGGCATAGACACAGTGCTTGTAACGGCTGTCCCCGCTATGCTTGTGGGTTGTGATATTCCCTCAGCTGTGCGCGAAATTGCCGAAAGTATTATAAAAACGGGTACCGCACAAATCGAGAGAATAGACGATATATTCCATATCGTTGCCTGTAGAAGCGCTATAAAAGCGGGTAATTTACAGTCACCGCAGGAATTGTCTATCCTTGCTGAGCGCGTACTTTCAAATGAAGATATAATGTACTGTCCGCACGGGCGTCCGGTTGCTATGAAATTGTCGCGCCGTGAGATTGAAAAACAGTTTGGCAGGATACAGTAATGAAAGATATAAAAAAAATACCGCTTTTATGCATAGTCGGTCCAACCGCAAGTGGCAAAACCGCATTGTCGTTAGAGTTGGCAAAATATTTTGACGGTGAAATTATATCAGCCGACTCAATGCAGATTTATAGGGGAATGCCCATAGCATCTGCCGTTCCGACAAGTGAGGAAAAAGGCGATATACCCCACCATTTGTTTGAATTTTTAGAGCCTGACACCGCTTTTTCGGTTGCAGATTATGTAAACCTCGCACACAAAACGATTTGCGAGGTGAATAGGCGAGAACGGCTACCTATACTTGTTGGCGGAACAGGACTTTATGTAAACTCGGTTGTTGATAATATAACATTTTCACAAGAGCCGTTTGATGAAACATTACGAGAAAAGTTAGAAGCCGAAATGGACACACTTGGCGCAAAGGAAATGCTGCGCAGACTTGCAGAGTTTGATAAAGAAACGGCTATGCGGCTGCACGAAAATAACCGCCGCAGAATAATACGCGCGTTTGAAGTTTACTACCAAACGGGCAAAACGGTAACAGAGCAAAATGCTCTTTCCAGACAAAATCCCTCTCCCTATGATACGATTATGCTAGGCATAACTTATAGGGATAGAGAAAAGCTTTATGAACGCATAAATCTGCGTGTGGATAAAATGATTGAAAACGGGCTTGTTGATGAAGCTGGGAAAAGCGTGGCAAAAATCGGTCGCGGTGCAGGACAAGCCATAGGACATAAGGAACTAATGCCTTTTATTAGCGGGGAATGTTCGCTCGAGTGTGCGATAGATAACCTTAAGCGTGAAACAAGGCGTTATGCCAAACGCCAATTGACTTGGTTTTCCAGAGATGAAAGAATAAATTGGCTTTATGCAGATGAATGTGATGTTTATGCATCTGCAAAGGAAATAGTAAGGAGGTTTGCAAATGAAGGGTAAAAATTCTGTTTTCACAGGCGGCCGTGTTTTAACAGCACTTTTTTTAATACTCTTTTTGGTATATTTTGTTTATCAGGCATTTGCAACCCTAATGCCATTGACAACCGGCACCGCTGTCCACTATACGACCTATGACGGCGTTCAAACGGTAGGCACCATAATCCGCGATGAAAAACTACTTGAGAGTACACAAGAGGGCGTACGCTATTTTGTCGTTGGTGACGGCGAAAAGGTGCATAAAAACGGAACGGTTGCCAATGTTTATGCTTCTAAACAGGAAGCACAGGTGTATACCGATATGAAAAACCTTGAAACAAGGATAGCAACACTCAAAGAGGTACAGAGTTATAACAACACCGAAGCGGTCGACCTTAATGTGCTGAACAGAAAAATAGATGCCGAGTTTATAAGTATGATAGGCTCGTGTCAGGACGGCGTGTATGGTGACAGCCGTGCCCATACGGACGAATTGCTTAAACTCTTAAACCGCAAAAAAATTGCCATCGGTGAAGAACAGGATTACAGCGGCGCTATTGCACAACTGACATCGCAGTATAATTCTCTTACAGCCACCGCACCTGCTGCTATCGGCAGGGTAACATCGGATGTTTCGGGTTATTTTGTGTCAACGGTTGACGGGTATGAAAAGGTGTTAACATCTGATGTTGTCAAAACATTGACACCTAAACAACTTGATGAACTTAAACCACAAGAGGTAGAAAGCGGCACTGTCGGTAAGGTGGTTTCCAATTATACTTGGTATATTGCCTGTAATATGTCGCTTAAAGAATCTGCCCGTTTCAAAACAGGTGATACAGTAAAACTTAAAACCACCCTTAAAACCGCAAGTGAACTTATGGTTACGGTTGAATCGATAAATCTCGGTGAAGACGACCGCGTTGTAATGGTCTTTTCTTGCCGCAATATGAACGGTGATTTGGCTGTTATGCGCACAATACCCATAACGGTTGTAATGGGTGAGTACGAGGGTTTGCGGGTCAGCAACAAGGCAGTGCGAATAGTTGACGGCAAAACGGGTGTTTATGTTATATCTGGTATGCAAGCGAAGTTTGTGGAGATAAATATTATTCATTCTACAAGCGGATATACCCTTTGTAAAACGGATAACACTAAAGGCGGACTTCGCCTTTATGATGAGGTTATAGAGAAAGGAAAAAACCTGTATGACGGAAAAATCATTCGCTGATAATTTTTTGAAGAATTATGCCGAAATATGCGAAAAAATTAAATTGAGCGCAGAAAAATCGGGCAGAGGCGCAGAGGATATTATTTTACTTGCCGCTACCAAAACCGTCAGCGCAGATAAGATAAACTATGCCATAGAGAAAGGTATATCGTATATCGGCGAAAATCGTGTTCAGGAATTGCTTTCAAAGGATGATGATATTATAAAAACCGCGCACCGTCATTTTATTGGACACCTCCAAACCAATAAAGTTAAGGATGTTGTGCCGCGTGTAGAAATGATAGAATCGGTTGATTCAGTGCGTCTTGCAACCGTAATCGGTAAAGAGGCAGTAAAATGCGGCAAGGTTATGGATATTTTGCTGGAAATCAACATAGGCGCGGAGGAGAGCAAATCGGGTTTTTCGCCGCAGGAAGTGAATTCTGCAGTGGATGAAATAGCAAAAATCGAGGGCGTTTCCATTAAAGGAATAATGTCAATTCCGCCTGTGTGCAGCGATAGAGAGAAACAACGCGAATATTTTACAAAACTTTATGATATTTTTATTGACATATCGCGTAAAAAATTAGATAATAGTAATAGATTATATCTCTCGATGGGAATGTCACAGGATTATGACCTTGCTATTGAGTGTGGCGCAAATATTGTCCGCATCGGAACGGCGCTTTTCGGTGCAAGAAATTATTTTTAAAGGAGAATTTTGTTATGGGCTTTTTTGATGATATGAAAAAGGTGTTTGTTCCCCAGGACGAAGATTACGAGGACGAAACTTTAGTAGAAGAGGAAGAGGTAGTGGAGGAGGAAAAACCCCGCCGCGAAACTGCCACTCGTCTTTTCCAGTCTGATAGGAAAAAGGTTGTAAGTTATAATCAAAGCCTTGCACAAATGCAGGTGGTTCTCTGTAAACCCGAACGCTTTGATGACGTTCCATCGGTTGCAGACCACCTTAATGAAAAGAAAACAGTAGTACTTAATTTGGAATCTGCCAACCGCGAAACTTCAAGAAGAATCATAGACTTCTTAAGCGGTGTTGCATACGCAAACCACGGCAACATTAAAAAAATTGCCAATAGCACATTTATCGTCACACCCAACGATGTCAACGTTATGGGCGAACTTATGCTTGACGATTTTGAAAGTGGCAACATATATTTCTAAAAACGGCTGACGGGCAAAATTTACCCGTCAGCTTTCGGGCTTTTAAATAGTCCTATCACACTACAAACACAGGGGGAAGATTATGTACAACGCAAACGATATCAGAAATGTAAGATTTTCAAAGCAGATGAACGGTTATAAGCAGGAGGATGTTGACATTTTCCTTGATAGCGTAGAACAAGATTATCAGCAGTTTGATGCAAAATTTGCCGAACTGAATTCGCAGATATTATCTCTAAAAAAGGAAAACGATGACCTTAAAATTTCCCAGTCGGGATTACAAAATGTTTTGGTTTCGGCACAAAAACTCGCCGACCAGATAGTAGATGACGCCAAGAAAAAGGCAGAGGAGATTATTGTAGAAGCTAAGGTGAGAGCGGGTGAGATTACTTCTTCCATAGAAGAAAAGGCCGCCGCTGATAAACTTATAGCAGAGCAGAACAAACAACGTGCAACCGAAGAGTATGCAGAAATAATGAAGAAAACTGCCGACAAATCGCAAGAAATGATTTCTGCCGCGCACGACAGCGTTGCAAGACAACAACTGCTCTTTGATAAACTCAAGCTTGATATTGTCAATTTCAAATCACAGGTAATGGCAATATATAAAGAGCATATTGATTCGCTTTCTAAATTGCCTGATGAGGTTCCGTTTGACGCCGCCCGTGCGGCAGAGGCAGCAGCATTTGCCTTTGACAGCCAACCGAATTTCGTAAAGGCAGAAGAGCCTAAGGAGCAAGAAATTGAAGAACCCGCTATAGAGGAAACACCTGTAGCAGAAGAGGAAAATACCGAAACTTCTAAAGTTGACGCTGTTGTGGAGCCTGAGATTAGTTTCAGCGGCTTTCAAATTCAAGCCGATATGTTGACAGAGGAACAGACGGAAGAAGATTTTGATGACGATGATTACGAAGAGGAAGAAAAAACCTCTCGTGGATTTTTCAGACGCAAAGACAAAAGATAGGAGAACCCCAAATGGATTACAACAATACCCTTAATTTACCGAAAACCGACTTCCCGATGCGTGCAGGATTGCCGCAAAGGGAACCTGAAGCGCTTAAGGCGTGGACAGACAATAAATGTTATGAAGAGCTTATGAAGCATAATGAGGGCAAACCGCTTTACATTCTGCATGACGGCCCCCCTTATGCTAACGGCATAATCCATATGGGTACCGCACTTAACAAATCGCTTAAAGATTTCGTTGTGCGCTATAAGAATATGACGGGTTATAAAGCTCCCTATGTACCGGGTTACGATATGCACGGTCTTCCAACAGAGCTAAAGGCGCGTAAAGCCGCAGGTATGAAATCGAGTGAGCGTATTTCCGAATTGGAACTCCGCAAAATATGTCACGAATTTGCACTCAAATACGCCGAAGAACAGCGTCATCAGTTTGAAAGACTCGGCGTTTTAGGCGAGTGGGATAACCCCTATATGACACTCTCTAACGACTATGTTGCAAAACAGGTCGAGGTGTTTGGCGAGATGGCAAACAAGG
>JAZRZS010000020.1:0-13002 GCA_045601505.1 Acutalibacteraceae bacterium | reverse complement strand
GTGTTTGCGTTAGCCATAAATGTTGACATAAACTAAACCTCCATAATTTTTTCGTGCTTGGATATAATATCACACCCAAAAGTACTTGTCAACACCTTTTTTTGAAAATTTTAATTTATAATCTTAGAGCTCGTTTTTTCTCTTGTTTTCTCCCGAATACTCTCAAATGCTCACTTGCGATTTTTAATTTTACATTATAAAAAACACTGCCGAAGCAGTGCTTTTTACAAACAATTATAAAGTTCACTAAGGTTGTGTATTTCATAAGTTGGGTGAATATCGCCCGAAACAGCACCTTTAGGATTGTACCAGCAAGTATCAACCCCTGCATTTATGCCACCCTGTATATCGGACGAAAGCGAATCGCCGATTACAAGAATTTTAGACTTATCCTTTTCGTTTATACGCGCGAACACGTAATTAAAATACTCTATATGCGGTTTTTGGTATCCCGTTTTTTCCGAAACGAAAACGCCTTTATAAAACGGAAGCAGTCCCGAATCTTTAATGCGTTTAGCCTGTGTATTGCTTTCGCCGTTGGTTATTACATATATATCATAGTCTTTATAAAGACTTGAAATCAGTTCATACGCGCCGTCTATACATTTATGTCCGTACTGCAGATTGTTGAAATACTCTTTGGCAATTTTCTCTGCATCAAGCGGTATGCCGTGTTTTTCGGAAAAGAGTCTAAACCGCTCTGTATATATCTTTTCTTTCTCGATTTCGCCCTTTTCAAATCGTTTCCACAGACTCAAATTTATAGCGCTATAGGATTTAAGCAGTTCCTCGTTATACGTTATTCCGTTTGCGAGGAAAGTACGCTCTATTCCCTGTCTTTCGGCATCCAGAAAATCCATCAGCGTATCGTCATTGTCAAAAAGCAGGGTAGTATATTTCATAAAAGCACCGCCAAGAACGATATTGTCAGAATCACATAAACGGTAATTGACGCCATAGCATAAAGCACAAGCGTAGCGGCGAGCGCTCCCCCCGATGTTCCGCCCGAAAGCATAAGTTCTATGTCGGAAAGTGGTCTGCCGTAAGACTTTATTTTATTTACAGCGTGTCTCTTATATATATGTAAAGAGAAAAGTGCCATAATGATTGATACCGCCATTCTTAAGGCGTTAATAACATTTGACACAAGCGTTGCACCTAACAGCTCATCACTTGTCATAAGGGCGGTTATATCGTGTTGCAGTCTTGTGGTATCCATTGTGACAGTGTAGTTTTCAAGTGCATCAAAATAACCTGTGAGAAAACCTTCCATTGTGTTTATTGTAAGAACGGTTTTACCCGCCGACAAAACAAGTGCTACTACAAGCAAGGTTATTCCCCACTTATACATTCTACGGTACAAAAACCAAAATCCCGCGCCGCAAAGTCCGAACAAAAATGTTAAAATAAAAACAGGCCAACACCAAGAAGTTTTTTTACCCGTTGCCTCCATAAGTGCCATTTTGGGTACGATTTTATCACTGTTCTTGCCAACAAAACGAACAAGGTCTTCGGTTTTTACACCCTCAACCTCATCACTTGCAAAGGGGTTATAGTTATTATATGTAGCGTTCTCATACGCCGTTTCTGTCTTTGGCTCTGCATCACAAGGAAGCATAGCACCGCAGTTTTTACAGTATTTGTAATCACTTTCGTTAACGGTATTGCATTCGTTACAGATTTTGTTTTCCATTTAATTCACCCCAAAAACATAAATATTATGGCAGGAAGATAACTTCTTACTAAATACGCCGCAAAAAACAAAAGTATATTAACGCCGCCTTTTTTACGATAAAGGTCGTCCTTTTCCTCTGGCGATTCGTTTATTTCTTTAATGCGTTCTATCGCAGTTGAGCGATATATATAGTCACCATAAACACCCGCAAAAATGCGCACTCCAAGTGTAATTGCACCGCTTATTAAAAATAAAATCATAGGCAAAAGCCCTATTTTATCACTGTTTTCAAGCAACACCGTTGCTATCTCTGGATAGTTTGCATTTTGCAGCACGAACTGTGACAGCGCTTTTTCGAGTGGCATTGTTAGCAGTGCCGCTGCAACAAGCAACACGCCCATAAATATGCCCGATTTATAGCATTTGCGGTAAAGCGACCACTCGCACGGAAAAAGAAATGCCGCCCAGTTCCAAGATGTGCGGTTTTTCTTATTTAGGGAGAAAAACTTTTTAACATAACGTGCAGGGTTTATAAGGGTAAAACGTGCAAGTTGTTCTGCCTTTATTCCATCTTCTAAAATCGCATCCTTTTTTATGTTTCCAAAAGGATTCAACACCGCGTTTTCACGCGGGGCACGACAATGGGGACAAAACTTAGCATCGTCTGTTAATTCATTTCCGCAAAAACGGCAACGAACAACATTTTCCGTTTGCTCTGTTTTTTCTTCGCTATGTTCTTTTGTTTCTTCCGTTTTATAAATTGAGGCATCGTATTGCTCCGCTGTACCGTGCTTATCCTCTAACGCACAATGTCCAACAGCGTTATAACAGTCCCTATGATGCGGCGCGCCGCAAACGGGACAAAATACTACATCCTCATCGTCAAAAAGATATGCGTGGCATACAGGACACTTTTGTCCCTCTACCGATAAACTCATACTAAATCTCCTTTAGCGCTTTTTCTTCTGTTTGCTCATAAAGCGCCCCAAAAACAATATCAAAATATTCCCGCCCGTAATTGTGGTACATACCGTCTGCAATCATTCTTTCAAGTTCTTCACGCGTCACCCAGCGCACTTCGGCTACCTCGCTCTTTTGCAAACGCAGAGCGTCAACAGGAACGTCCTTTACTATCTTCCAAATTGTAAGAATAGAATTTCTGCGTTTAATGGTTGCAATCTTTTTAAGCGAATTTTCATCCGAATAGATTGAAAGTTCTTCAAACAGTTCGCGTCTGGCTGATGCAAAAGGGGTTTCTCCCGCTATAGTAGCACCGCCCGTTGCTGCCCATTCGCCCGGCATCAGATGCTTTTTCTCGCTTCGGCGTTGAATGAGCAGTCTGCCGCGGCTGTCTATAATCCAGATATGGACAACCGAATGATACTCTCCCGAGCGAAGAATTGCTCTTCTGCCACGGTTTACACGTCTGCCAGTGGGTTCGCCGCGGGAATTAAGAATATCCCATTTTTCCATAGTTTCCCCCGTTTAACGTTTTTTTGCTACCTCTCCACGCTTTTTATAAATGCTGTTCTGCGGTACAAACCCACGAACCGAAGAAAGCGGATATACGTTGGAATTTTTGCCGATTACCGTACCAGGATTCAGCACAGAGCCACAGCCAACCTCTACACAGTCGCCAAGCATTGCGCCGATTTTCTTAATCCCTGTTTCGTATTTTTCGCCCTCAACATTGATAACAACCAAGGTTTTATCCGATTTTACATTTGATGTTATAGAACCCGCGCCCATGTGTGAACGGTAACCTAAAATGGAATCACCCACATAGTTATAATGCGGCACCTGAACATTATCAAACAAAATTACGTTTTTAAGTTCGGTCGAGTTTCCAACAACCGCACCCTTACCTACAAGGGCGTTACCGCGGATAAAAGCGCAGTGTCTAACCTCTGCATTTTCATCAATTATGCAGTTTTCGCCTAGAAAAGCGGTGGGGGCAACCTTTGCGCTTTTTGCAACCCACACATTGTTCTCGCGTTTCTCAAATTTCTGAGGGTCAAGCGTTTTGCCAAGCGACACTATAAAATCGCCTATGCCGCGCAGCGCTTCCCAAGGATATTTAAACCCTGCAAGGTAGTCACCCGCTACCGAATGTGTTAAATCATAAAGCGAATTAATTTCTACTCTTTTCATACCTCTACCTCCGTAATCGAATATTCATTTATAGATATTATAACTTTTTTTGATAAGAATTACAATATTTTTTGAAAACTATTGTAAAATTATAAAAAGTATATTATAATAGTAGAAATGTTAAAAGTGCGTACCGAAGCGTGCGAACAGGCGGGTCCTGTGCGATGGGGCCCTGTGAACCATGTCAGGCGGGGAACCGAGCAGCATTAAGCGGACGTCCTATGCGCTGCAGTAAATCGGTCTGTTCGTACACTTTAGTACGCACTTAGCAATTTTGGGGATGGTGACAGTATGTATCAGGCATTATACAGAAAGTACCGACCGTTAACATTTTCGGATGTTGTCGGTCAGGCTCATATTACCGAAACCCTTAAAAACGAATTGTCCGAGGGTAAGCTCTCCCACGCGTATCTATTTACCGGAACACGCGGAACGGGTAAAACAAGCTGCGCTAAAATCCTCGCACGTGCTGTTAACTGCGATAATTTGCAAAACGGTGACCCTTGCGGTGAATGTGCGGCTTGTCGCGCTATTTTATCGGGCGAGGTTATGGACATTGTTGAACTTGACGCCGCCTCTAACAACGGCGTTGACGATGTCAGGGAACTTCGCGATCAAATCACCTTTACCCCCGCATCAGCCAAATACCGAGTTTATATTATAGACGAGGTGCATATGCTTTCAAAGGCGGCATTTAACGCGCTGCTTAAAACGCTTGAGGAGCCACCTGCACACGTTATATTTATTCTCGCCACAACCGAAGTTAACGAACTTCCCGCCACCATTTTGTCCCGTTGTCAGCGCTTTGATTTCAAGCGTATTGACCACAAGGATATTTGTGACAGACTTTTTGCAGTATCTGAAAAAGAGGGGCTTTCTCTATCGTCCGATGCTGCGCTGCTTATAGCATCTATTGCGGATGGCGGTATGCGTGACGCGCTCTCACTTTTAGACCTATGCGCCGCCGCAGGTACGGAAATTACCGAGCAACTCGTCAGCGAAGTTTGCGGAATGGCAGGAAAAGACTATCTTTTCAGTCTTTGCGATTATATACGCGAATGCAAAACAGAAGATGCCATTATGCTCATAGACAAACTTTATAACTCATCTGTTGATATGGCGCGTCTGCTAACGGAACTTATAGGTCATTACCGCAACTTGATGATTATGAAGACGGTATCGCTTGAAACCAAACCTATTGTCTGCTCCAAGCGTGAATATGACGAACTTTTAAAACAATCGCGTCTTTACAGTCTTAAAGACATTGTATATACACTTGATTTATTACAGCAAACTCTACCGCGAATGAAAAATGCCAATCGCCGCTGTGAGATGGAAATGGCAATTATAAAACTTTGTTCGCCCCGTATACTTAGTGATTTACAGTCACTTGAAAAACGAATTGAGGCGCTTGAAAACGGCGCACCCGTTATTAGTACGCCCGAAACTAAAGAAAAAGAAATCCCTGCACAAGCACCTGTCTGTGAAGAGGAAGAAATACCTCCCATTGATGATACAGATGCACCCGCCGCAGAAGAAACGCCCACCTCAAAAACAGAGAGTGACGGTGACACGCCTATAAAAGAATGGAACGATATTTTAACCGTACTTTCAAAGGTTAACCCCTTAATGTGCAGTGTGCTTCGCGGCTCACGCGCCTACATCAAAGCTGACCATCTGCTGATAGAAAGTGATAATTCGCAGCTGCGTGGTATTATGAACGGCTCTCCGCACAACAAGGAAACGCTTAAACGCGCGATTGCCGAGGTGCTTGGCAGAAGTTATAACATCGGTCCCTACCACAAGAGGGACAAGGCAAAAGAAAAAACCGACCCGCTTTTAGCCTTTGCTGAAAAACTTGATTTAATGAATAAATAGGAGATACAGATTATGAAATGCAGAATTCCAGGCGGAAACGGACAGAGCATGAACGCCATGCTTAAACAAGCACAAAAGATGCAGGACGATATGGCAGCATTGCAGGCTGACCTTGAAACACGCGAGTACACCGCGTCATCAGGCGGCGGAATCGTAACCGTTACTATTGACGGCAGTTATAAAATCCGTTCGCTTAAAATAAAACCTGAGGCTGTTGACCCCGATGACAGCGAAATGCTTGAGGACCTTGTAACCGTTGCGGTGAACGAGGCTATTGAGACCGCAAAACGCACTTCGGAGTCTGAGATGAGCGCTATCACAAGCGGACTTAACATTCCGGGGTTGATGTAAAATGACTTACAACAATGCTCCCCTTGCGGAGCTTATAAACCAGTTTGAGCGTTTGCCGTCTATTGGCAAAAAAACAGCACAACGTCTTGCGTTTTATATTTTAACACAACCAAAAGAACGAGCAGAGGCTTTCTCCCGCGCACTGACAGACGCGAGAGAGAAAATCCACTTTTGCAAGGAATGCCAATGTCTTACGGATATGGAAGTTTGTCCTATTTGTGCAGACAGTACGCGTGACCGCACCACTGTTTGCGTTGTGGAAGACCCAAAAGATATTTTGGCGTTTGAGCGCACACGCGAATATAAGGGCATTTACCACGTGCTTCACGGCACACTCTCTCCCCTTGACAACATAGGTCCAGACCAACTTAAAATAAAGGAACTTATGGCGCGTCTTGCAGACGGCACCGTTCGTGAAGTTATTATGGCTACCAACCCCACCATTGAAGGTGAGGCTACGGCTAGTTATCTTTCCCGCCTTATAAAACCGATGGGGATTCGCATAACGCGTCTTGCATACGGTGTGCCTGTTGGAAGCGACCTTGAATATGCTGATGAAGTTACCCTTGCCCGTGCGCTTGAGGGCAGAAATGATATATAAAAAATCCCCGTTTTATACGGGGATTTTTTAGTGAAGAGTGAATAGTGAAAAGTGAAGAGGTTAGGTGTGCCGTTGGCACGATTGTAATAACCCCCACCCCTGATGGTATATTTTTGCGCCAGATTGACGATGCAAAAGAACAATCATCAGCAGAGATGCTTAAAGCAATAAATGAAAGAGAAAAAGAGATATCGAATTAACGGTATCTCTTTTTGATTACGATATTAAAAATTACGGTAAAAATAATGATTAAAGAACAGGCGGAAAAGAGTAATATAATTAGCGTTTTGCTGTTATTTTTCTCTTTGGCTTTTACCTTTTCTTCCTCTGCCTTTTCCCGTTCTTCCGCTTTGCGTTTTTCCTCTTTTTCTTGCTCTAATCGCTCCTGTTCGTCATAGGAAACGATATTTTCAAAAAAGCCCGTTTTCTCGGTATCTTCGCCGACTGTACTGCGGTAAAGTCCATATTCCATTGGCGAATATGTGGTAATTTGTGACGCCCTGCTTATTTCTCCGTTTTTTCCGTTAAGCCATTTGCGGAACCAGGTATACTGTTGCGACTCGTGTTTCAAAAAGCCCTTTTGTGTTACCTGAAACGGTGTAAGGCCACCCAATGATTCAAGCGGAGTATCCAAAAATTCAAGTTTCACTTTGTTTTGGCTATAAAGGTGCAAATAAACTTTCGGCGTATCCCAAACTGTAAGGTTTTCTACAGGATATGGCTCTTCTTTAGCGGCAAGTTCGACCGCTTTTATGAGCGTTCCCGCGTTTAACATATGCTGTCCGTGTCCATATTCACCTTTAAGGTCGTGCCCTATTACAACCTGTGGTTTATAAAGGCGTAAAAGTTTTACCTGACTTTTAAGTACATCTTCTTCGCTGTATCCTGCCGACTGCAAATTTTTAAGCGCACCGTCATAGGATTCTGAATATGCATCGGGATACACGCCAATATGGGGATAAAGTGTAACGCCGACCTCCCACAGCCCGTCAAGAAGTTCGTGTTTTCTTTTTATGTTATTATTGTGATTTACAAAATACGCAACCCTAACCCTATAGCCCTTTTCCTTGGCGTAATACGGCAGAATTCCCGCAAAAAACAGTTGTTCGTCATCGGCGTGGGTGGTAAAAAGCAGTAAATCTGTCTTTTCTGCGCCCGATTCCCATTTTTGCACGGTATCGGGCAGTTCACCGCTATATGTAAAAACATCGCAAATGGTGGCTTCGCTTGAAAATTCAATGGTTAACGTTTTGCGGTCACCCTCTACTTTTTTAACATCGGCAAGGTGGTGAAGATGCTGTATGCTGAAAGCTTCACCCTTGTTTTCGCTGTTTTTTACCACATACGGCACAAACTCGTTCCAGAATATTATATATATGTAGTCAATTGCCGTATCGCTCTGCACCGTAAGCGTCTTCACGGTTTTACGCGTGGAGAGTTTGCCGTCTTTAAGCGCATCAGGCATCGGCTCTGCCGAAACGGTAAGCGCAGACAAAGCAATAATTACAGCAAAAACAATACTTAAAACTTTCTTCATTGTAACACCGCCTTTTTAAATAGTCTAACATATAAAAAGTATTTTTTCAAGCAACCGCTTTACAAAGTGGCTTTGTTGTGGTAAAATACCTTTATACATTACTGGAGGGATAAAAATGGATTTTTTAACATATAAAGGTAAGCCTCTTGTTCGCAAGGGAAATGAAATTTATTACGGTGATATGTCTGAAAAATATGTCATAAAATTTGACGTACTTTCTGAAAAAGAAGAAAACGGACAAAAAGTGCCCGATAAAATGGCTATTACCCTTATGCTTAGCGATACTTCACTCGCAGAAAAAGACAGGGTTAAGAAAAAGAGTGAAAAACAGGGCTTTTTCGAGGCTATGGACCTTGGCGATATTTGGTTAACACGCGCACTTAAAGAATAAATTTAAAAAACCGATTCTAAAATTAGAATCGGTTTTTATCTACATTATTGACGCAAGTACCAGCGCCTCTCGCACGCGTGAATAAAGCGCCTGTAAACTGCTTGAGGGTAATGGGTTTTCGCCTTTTCCGATTTCTATTGTAAAACCAGGTTTGCGGTGTTCGGCGATAAACCAATCTTTGAAACCTCCCATTGACGCAAGTCCTGTCGGCACTTCAAGCGCATAGCCGCTTTCTGCCGCCATGATTTCTGCCATTTTTGCACTCCTTGCGGGTTGTATATCCTGATATGACCAATATATGACCTCACCCTGTGTATGTAACGCTATTACATGCCGCATTTTTACCCTGCGGCAAAGTTCTGTCAGCGCACGGGTTTCGGGTTCGCTTTCGGGGGAATATCCACCAAAACGCGTTGGTGCGGGTCCGTATATTCCCTCTTCCTTTTCAAGTTTTCTAAGTTCGTTCCAACCCGCGTCAAAATTGTGGTTTATATCCACACCGCGCAAGTTAGCGTTCCATTTTTGAAATTTACCGCCGCAAAGGCGTTTGATTTTAGGTGCCATATACCCTGCACCGACTTCGCCCTTTATAGAAATTTCACACCCATCGGGATTGACAAGGGGTACTACCAAAATTCCCCTGCCGTAAAGTGCTCTACGGGCATCAATCCCCGCTATTTCGCCACCCGTCAGTAACGCTTCGCAGACCTCTTCTACAAACATAAGCGCTATGTTGGTGGTTATATGTTCACTTCCGTGAAAGGCGGCGGCGTATAGCACATACTCGTCCGCCTCGCCTATTTGCAAACAAAAAATATCTCTACCCGCGCAACTTCTGCCAATGGATTTACATCGTAAAAAGCTGTATGTAGAAAGCATTTTATCTATTGCTTTTTTTACCCCGCTATACTCATAATCTATAGGGAAAATACTACTTTGCATAACTTCTGCCACCTTTTAAAAATCTATACTTAAAATATATTACCCCAAGGGAGAAAATATTATGGATTTTACAGAAAAAACTTTATCACAGGAATACAAATACAAGGGCAAAATTATACAAATGCGCGTTGACAGCGTTTTGCTACCCGATGGTAAAACTGCTACACGTGAGGTTATTGAACATAACGGCGGTGTTTGCGTTGTTCCCCTTACCGCTGACAACAGCATACTTATGGTACGCCAATACCGCTACCCCTACTCTGAAACAGTTTTGGAAATCCCCGCAGGAAAGCGTGACGGTGATGAAGCACCTCTAATTTGCGGAAAACGCGAACTCTTAGAGGAAACGGGTGCGGTAGCAGAAGAATATAAATTTCTTGGCAAACTCTACCCTTCGCCTGGGTATTGCGGTGAAATTATTTATATGTACGCCGCACGGGGACTAACTTTCGGAAAACAGCAAACAGACGAAGATGAGTTTTTAGCAGTGGAAAAAATTCCTCTTGATAATCTTGTTGATATGATTTTATCGGGCGAAATTACGGACGCCAAAACTCAAACCGCAGTTTTAAAGGTGAACGAACTGTTAAAACGCGGCGAATTTTAAATTTTTTAATTTTAAGTTGTTGACATAATAGTTTATTTGTGTTAAACTGTGTTTGTAAAAAGATAGAGGCGCATCACGCCAAAAGTACCGCACTTAAATATGGCTGCCAAAGCCGTGCGGAAAAGGGGCTGATGCCGAAGTGGGTGTCGTGGCGTACATCCTGCTGGCAGCTCGGATAATATCCGCGTTGTTGTCGCAGCAATGCGGAGAGCTATCCATTCAAATTATATATTTGGTAATTTGTGGAGATAGCTGTATGATTTTACAGCTATCTTTTTTGTATGAAGGGAGAAACATATATGAAAAAAACTATTTTTACGGGTGCAGCTACCGCAATTATAACCCCAACTAACGAAAACGGTGTTGATTACGAAGCATTCTCTCGCCTTATTGAATGGCAGATTGAAGAAGGCATTGATGCCATTGTTGTTGCCGGTACAACAGGAGAGGCTTCTACCCTTACGGATGAGGAACACAAGAATGTTATTAAATACTGTGTTGAGAAGGTTGCAAAGCGCGTTCCCGTTATTGCAGGAACAGGCTCTAACGATATAGATTATGCCTGTCAACTCACAAAATACGCCTGTGACGTTGGTGTTGACGGTGTGTTGCTTGTTACACCCTATTACAACAAGGCAACTCAAAAAGGACTTATTAAATCTTTTACCGCTATTGCCGATGTCAGCACCAAGCCCTGTATTCTTTACAATGTTCCAAGCCGTACAGGTTGTAATATCCTGCCCGAAACGGTGGCTTCCCTTGCAAAACATCCCAACATTGTTGCAATTAAAGAGGCAAGCGGCGACATTTCACAGATTGCCAAACTTGCTAAACTCTGTGGCGATGAGCTAACTATTTATTCAGGTAACGATGACCAAATTGTACCGATTTTATCACTCGGCGGCAAGGGCGTTATCTCGGTGCTTTCCAATGTAGCACCGCGTGATACCTCGCTTATGTGCCACAAGTATTTTGAGGGTGATGTTAAAGCCGCAACTAAACTTCAACTCGATTACCTTGACCTTGCAAACACCCTTTTCTGCGAGGTTAACCCCATTCCCGTAAAAGCGGCTATGGCGGCTATGGGCTATTGCGAAAACTATCTGCGTTTGCCACTGACACCTATTGAAGCGGCAAACCAAGAAAAACTGATTACCGCTATGAAAAACTGCGGAATTAAATTTTAAATGCGAGAGGAAAATTCTATGAAAATCGCTATTTGCGGATACGGCAATTTAGGACGCGGCGTTGAATGTGCAGTTACCGCCGCAGATGATATGGAACTTTTTGCGGTATTTACCAAGCGTGACCCCGAAAGAATAAAGGTTGCCACAAACGTTCCTGTTTACAATATTAATGATATCCTTAAATATAAAGACGAAATTGATGTGCTTGTTATCTGTGCGGGAAGCGCAACGGATTTACCGCAAATGACACCCGAACTTGCAAAAAATTTCTGCGTTGTGGATAGTTTTGACACACACGCTAATATACCCTCTCATTTTGCGGCTACCGATGCTGCCGCTAAATCGGGTGACAAACTTGCACTTATTTCGGCAGGTTGGGACCCAGGCATGTTCTCTATAAACCGCCTTTATGCTTCGGCTGTTTTGCCAAACGGTAAGGACTACACTTTTTGGGGTAAAGGCGTAAGTCAAGGACATTCCGATGCTATAAGACGAATTGACGGTGTTTTGGATGCGCGTCAGTATACCATCCCGCTTGATACAGCACTTGAATCGGTAAGAAACGGCGAAAATCCCGAATTCACGGCAAGACAAAAGCATCTACGTGAATGTTTTGTTGTGGCAGAAGAAAATACTGACAAAGCGCGTATTGAAAACGAAATTAAAACCATGCCCAACTATTTTGCAGATTACGACACAATAGTACATTTTATATCGCTTGAAGAACTAAAGCACGACCACAGCGGTATTCCGCACGGCGGATTTGTTATCCGCACGGGCGAAACAGGTTACGGCGGCGAACACAAGCATGTTATTGAATACAGCCTTAAACTTGATTCCAACCCAGAATTCACAGCAAGTGTTATTACCGCTTATGCCCGTGCAGTATGCAAAATGTATAAGCGCGGTGTCCGCGGATGCGTAACTGTTTTTGATGTTGCTCCCGCAGATTTATCCCCCCTCTCAGCAGAGGAAATCCGCGCTACTATGTTATAATTATTAAAACACCCAGAGAGGATTTTACTTTTGAACGATTTAACACCATTTATGCTTTGCGGCAACCTGTCTGTGCGTGATGACGGACATCTGCTTTTTGCGGGACAGGATACTGCCGCACTGGCAAAAGACTATGGCACACCGCTTTATCTTATGGACGAAGACCGCATACGCGAACGCTGCAGAACTTATATTAATGCTGTCCGCACCGCTTTCGCTGATAAAGGACAGGTGCTTTATGCTTCCAAGGCGGCTTCATTTAAGCGTATTTATGAAATTATGCGCGAAGAAGGTATGGGAATTGATGTTGTTTCGTGCGGCGAAATTCGCACTGCAGAAAAGGCAGAGTTCCCCCTAGCAAACGCATATTTTCACTCTAATAATAAGACCGATGCCGACATAGAGTACGCTATCCAGAGAGGCATTGGATACTTTGTTGTGGATAACGAGGAAGAACTGTTTGCAATTGACCGAATTGCTAAAGAGAAAAACTGTGTTCAACCTGTACTTTTGCGCATAACGCCCGGAATAGACCCCCATACTTACGAGGAGGTTGCAACGGGCAAGGTTGATTCGAAGTTTGGCTCTGCCATTGAAACAGGTCAGGCGTTCCTAATTACAAAAACCGCCCTTTCACTCGAAAATCTTGAACTTGTTGGTTTTCATTGTCATGTTGGCTCACAGGT
>JAZRZS010000019.1:0-40868 GCA_045601505.1 Acutalibacteraceae bacterium | reverse complement strand
CACAGAACCGTCAGAAGCAGAAGAAAAAGGAGTATTTCTGTCAACAAGAACTGTATATTTCCCAAATTTCTTTTCCGTTGGGAGTTCAGCAATGGTAAATTTATCTTCCGTAATCAAATAAGAAAAAACACAACCTTTTTCCATGCTCTTTATCCTACTTTCTTTTATCAATGATTATCCAATAATTTCTGTATATATTGTCAGATATTCGCCCGCTATATACTCCCAATTGAATTTACTTGCGTTAATAGCTGTTCTTTCTCTGATAACATCAAATGAATCAATAATCTTTTCAATACCGTCAGCGACAGACTTCGGATCATTAGATGATACGTGGAACCCAACAGTTCCTTCTGGAAATTGATTGTCAAAGCCTTGTCCCTTAGAATAAACAACAGGAAGCCCTTGACTCATTGCTTCTGCGTATACTAAACCAAAAGATTCAGTAAAGGACGGCATAACAAATATTTCCGCTTTCTTGTATTCATCTATTAATTTTTCCTTGGGCATTGCAGGAAGATAACTTGTGCGTTTGTCTTTTATTATTTTTAGATACTCTTTCTTATCTTCGACTTTTCCTATAACTGTTAATGTTGTATTAATTCCCCGATCAGACAGTATTGACATTGCTTTTTGTGTTGTCGGAATATTTTTATTTTTATCAATACGCCCAGCATATATCAATTTAACACCGTTTTTTATGTCTATACTCTTATTCTCGATAACAGAATTGTTCAACCAAAAATCATCTATCCCATTGGGAATAATATGAGTTTTCTGAAGGATCTCTTCATGATATTTTGTCGGAATATATTTTTTTAGCACTTGATCCAAGTAGGCATTTGACAAGAAAAAGACGGCTGATGCTTTTCGCATAATCTCAATTCCACGACTTCGCAAATGAGGCATCAGTCTAAAAAAATCATTCACATCAGTGTTTCTTATCGCAACAACATATGGTACTCCATATGCTTCTGACAAATTCATAGCAACGTTTCCGTCAGAAAAGAGAGTATATGCATGTATACATTCATATTGGTCGCAACTATATGTTTTATGTATCGCTTTAATAATCTTATCCTGCTTCTTATAGTAGAACAAGCGATCCCATTTTTTGAAACACTCTACAACTCGAACATATGATTTGACATCAACTATTGATCTGTTAACATCGTATGTTGGAACGAAAACATCGCTTTGAATGTCTTGTTTATTTAAATTCTCAATCATAGTTTGATGCAAATTAGATAATATGTAATTGCAATTAATGTGTAATATACGCATATACTCTACCTACTCTAAATTATAGTCTCCAATAAGTAAGTCCACTTTCGTTGAGATCATTTACAGAATACAGACCCTTGACATCAATCAGCACCTTTTCTTTTTGAGGAATATCCTTGAACATACTGCTAAGTTTATCAAGCCCAAGCTGCTTAAACTCATTATGAGCAACAGCAAGAATAACACAATCAGCATCTTTGGCTTCTTCCATCGGTTTAAGCTCAATATTGTATTCATGCTTCGCATCACGCTCGCTTGCCCATGGGTCAATGACAATAGGATGTACGCCATATTCCACTAAGCTGTTATAAACATCAGACACTTTAGAGTTTCGCGTATCGGGACAATTCTCCTTAAATGTCAAACCGAGAATAACAACTTTTGACTTTGCAGGGGCCTTGCCAACCTTAATCATCTGCTTGATTGCAGCATCTGCAACAAACTTGCCCATGCTGTCATTGACAATACGACCGTTGAGAATGATCTGACTATGATAGCCGAGTTTTTCTGCTTCATAAGTAAAGTAGTAAGGGTCAACACCGATACAATGACCACCAACCAAGCCAGGACGGAAACCAAGTGCATTCCACTTAGTATTCATGCCTTCAACGACTTCATTTGTATCGATGCCCATACGGTCAAAGACCATCGCAAGCTCGTTCATAAACGCAATATTAATGTCGCGCTGACTGTTTTCAACGACTTTGACAGCTTCGGCAGTCTTGATATTTGAAACGGGGTATGTACCGACTTTGATAACAAGATCATAAACAGCCTTAATTTCTTCAAGAGCTTCTGCATCACAACCGGATACAATTTTTCTAATATTCTCAAGTCTATGAACCTTGTCACCGGGGTTGATTCTTTCGGGAGAATACCCAATCTTAAAATCAACACCGCACGTCAAACCGGATTCGCGCTCAATAATAGGTAAGCAAACATCCTCTGTTACACCTGGGTATACTGTAGATTCAAATACAACAATAGAACCCTTTGTGAGATTTCTACCAACAATCTCACTTGCTCCGATAACGGGGGTAAGATCGGGGGTATGATCCTGGTTTACAGGTGTAGGAACTGCAACAATGTGGAACTTTGCTTTCTTTAAGTCTGCTTCATCAGAAGTAAACATAACGCTTGTCTGCTTGATAGCATCGTCACCAACTTCGTTTGTAGGGTCTTTCCCGTTCTTATAAAGCTCAATCTTTGCTTTGTTGAGATCAAAACCAATAACTTTTACACCTTCATTAGCAAAAGCAACTGCGATAGGCATACCAACATAACCAAGACCGATAAGTGAAAGAGTTTCTTCACCAGATTTGATTCTTTCAAACAAATTTTTCATTTGATTTTCTCCTTGTACCTATATTTTTTTATTAAGCCCCAAAATAAATTGTTTACAGTTAATAGAGCAGAATAAACACAATTTTTATGTTCTGCCTCGTTGAATAGTTTGTAATGCCAAGCGATTAATTTTTTATAATTGTGTGAGCTTATACTTCCGGTTCTGCCCCTTCGGTATTTAGCCAATGTTTCATTAAGTAGATGGCAGTTGGCTTTTTTACACACCTTAAGCCACATAGCATAATCATTATTTTTCTTGATATCCTCGATCTGAATCAAACCAACATACTCAGCATCATACATAACTGTTAAGCAGCCTGGCCAACAATAATTGTACATACCTATCTTTGTTATTTTGGATGGACCGCTGACCACAGTGCCCAACAGCTCCGAGTCTTCGTTGATTTCTTCATAACGGGTATATGAAAAGTGATAATTGCCGCTTTCCATAAAGCGAATTTGTTTTTCTAACTTTTCAGGAAACCATAAATCATCGCTATCAAGAAAAGCTATCCATTTTCCTTTCGCTTCACGCAAAGCTCGATTTCTTGATATAGCAGCACCACAATTGACATTATTTTTTATATAACAAATTCTGTTATCCGCAAGGTATTGACGAACAACATCATCTGTGTCATCGGTCGAACAATCATCTACAATGATAAGCTCCCAATTAGAATATGTTTGCTTCAATACAGATTCAATTGTCTCTCTGATAAATTGCCCCGTGTTATACGATGGCATTATTATTGATACCAGGTTCGCCATTCTTTCCCCTCGCTATCTCTTCCATACGGAAAACTGAATTTATTTGATGTATCAACCCAATTTTATCTCCAACCAAAAAAATTTTACGAATTGGATATAGTATTTGTATTGCAAATTTCAGTTTTGGATTATATGAAACATGTAACTTACAAAACGCCTTTCTAAAAGCAAAATATTTTTCCAAGTAATTTTGAAAAGCTGTTTCATGATAAATGCTCCTTGCACCATCACATATATATCCGCCATCACTCAAAAAATTTGCATGATCAACTAAAATATGGTTAACCATAGCAGCATTCAATCCCAATTTCTCATGTGCCGGTAGTGCTTTCATCATACAAAAATTGATATAAGTTTTATTTTTTTTCAAACAAGCGTACCCACAGAGAGATCCATCGTTTATTGAAAATGCCCCATACACTTTATAAAAATTCCATTTTGTAACATCAGAAATAAATTGATCATGCGACACATTAGGTCTGTATGATTCGGGATAAGTGGCATAGGCTGCAATAGCAACATCATAAATGTTCTCAACATATTCTGACGGATTTATTTCTTTCACATAGAAATTTTTGTTTCCCTTATTGATCTCATACCGTCGTTTGGATTTAAGTGCATTTATATCAAACGGAGTATCTTTAATTACATACCACCAATTTGTCTCGTAGCCGCAATCAAATTCAGTAGTCCACCTTGCAAATAACGGAGTATTCCCCCCCGTTTTCCAGATGCTACCATCATTTATTGGAATTAGATTAGGTTCTTCGTGGGGAGCTGTCGTTGGTACAGCCGCATGATTATAGTATTTCCATCCATCTATTCGCATTGATTACACCCTCAACAATTCTTTTGCTTCTGCCCGCTTTGCATCATAAGTTTCCTGATCTACTTTACCTTCTAACGCCAGCCAATCTCCAAAGTCCATATCCGACACAGTTCCTTCTCGAACCGTATCACTTCTTTTGAGAACCTTTCCGACTGTCTGGAAGATAATTTTCATATCACCGATAAACGTAATACCACTATCAATATACTGAAGGTCATACTCAAACTTTCGTTCCCAAGTTATATTATTACGTCCATTTACCTGTGCCAGACCAGTTAATCCAGGACGTACTTCGTGACGTCTCCGTTGTTGGTCGGACATAAAAGTCATATCTCTGACAAGTTGAGGTCTTGGCCCCACTATTGAAATATGTGCTAATGCTATGTTCACCAAAGAAGGCAATTCGTCAAGCGAAGTGCTACGAAGAAATGCGCCGTACTTTCCGAGACGCTGATCATCCGGAAGTAAGTTGCCATCCTTATCTCTTGCATTGCTCATGGTACGGAATTTTATCAACTTGAAAATCTTTTCTTTTCCGTCTTTACCTTTTTTACCGGGTCTTGGTTGAAGGAAAAAGGGATTTCCTTTCATGGCAATTGTGCCAACCACTGTCAAAATGAGTAGAACAGGAGACAACACAATTAAAGCTGTGACAGATAATATGACATCTATCAATCTCTTAAAAAATTTAGCGTACATTATGTATTCCTCATTCAAATTTAATTGAAACAGCTTCGGATAATCTCTATCACCTTATCCTGTTCTTCAGCGGTCATCTTGTTATCAGACGGTAGGCAGATGCCACGTTCAAAAATATCCGCACCGACATCTGCACAACCGCCTGCGATATAGGCGTTGGTTCTGCAACGTCCGCTGCCCTCACGGGTTACGAATTCATGCATACGATACATTGGCTGCATATGCATCGGCTTCCAGATCGGTCTGCCTTCTGCGTTATACTTTGCGAGGGTTTCAAGAATTTCCGTAGGACATGTCTTGCCCTTTTCAGATATGTATAATGCCTTCGAGTCGTCTCTAACCTGCTCACACATATAATCCTTATCAATGATCATAGCAGACAGCCAATAGTTCGGCTCCGTGCCGTCCATGATCGGATTCATCTGTACCGGCAGGTCATTGAATCCGTCACGATAACGCTCATAGATCGCTTTTTTCTGTGCGATATGCTCTTCCAAATACGGATATTGACCACGAACAACACCCGCAATGACATTACTCATGCGGTAGTTATAACCGACTTCCTCATGCTGATACCAAGGTGCATTTTCTCTTGCTTGTGTTGACCACTTGCGAGCTTTGTTTGCAACTTCAATATCGTTCGTCAGCAAACAGCCACCTGCAGAACCCGTAATGATCTTATTGCCGTTGTAGCTGATGGCAGAATAGTCACCGAAAGAACCACACTGTCTGCCGTTAATAGTTGCACCCATCGCTTCGGCAGCATCTTCGATCAAAAGAGCTCCATGTTTCTCACAGATTTCTTTGATCAAATCCATTCGTCCGGGGAAGCCGTACAACTCTGCCGAAACAACTAATTTGACATCGGGGTACATTTCAAAAGCTTTTTCCAATGCCACAGGATCCATATTCCATGAATCAGCCTCCGTGTCGATGAAGACGGGAATGCCCCCTTCGTAAACAACAGGGTTCAATGTAGCATCAAACGTCATATCAGAGCAGAATACTCGCTTGCCCTCCAATGCGCCGTGACTAATTGCAGGTTTACCATAAAGTGTTTCGCCTGCATGCTTGACTGCCAAATGAAGCGCGGCAGTACAGCAAGAGAGACCAACCGCATATTTCATTTCTGCTTTTTCAGCGGCGATTTTTTCAACTTCATTGATGTTTTCGCCAACCGTACTCATCCAATTTGTATCATAAGCCTGCTGAACATATTTCATTTCATCACCGTGCATGGTAGGCGTAGCAAGCCAAACTTTATTTTTGAATTTTTCCATGTTTCACACCCTCAATTTGTTAATAATGATCTCGAAAAATCAATTATCTTTTACAACAGTTTTCAATAGTGTACCGCACTTCCAGAGAACATAGGGGTCCAATTATGTAAATATTAATAATATTATTACAAAATTATAACATGGGCAATTAAAAAAATCAACATTTTAGTTAAATTTTCTAAAAAATTTCCAATTTTAAAACTGTCGTTTTTTCACAGTTCACTAAATATTACCTTTTGCATATTATGATAGTAAATATATGAAAGGGTTTGATTATTTGAAGAAAACCATCATTAATCCAGCAGAATTTGAAAGATATGCCGAAGAAGCAAGAGCGTTTGCTAGAAAATCGGTTTTTCCCGTTATGGCTGAATATAATACCGTTAACGTAAATTCTTTAGACGAATTTAAAGGTACATATTCTGGTAGGGGTACGCTTAAAATACAGGTTACAAGCGGACAAGGCACTTTGCCTATTTCACGCGCAAATGTTGAAGTTTTTACTCTATATAACGGTGAACGGCTTTTGATTTTCTCAGACAGAACAGACCAATCGGGTATTGTTAAAGACATTACACTCCCTGCCCTGCCCACCGAACTCTCTGAAAATTACGAAACCGCAGAAAACAGCGGAACAGAGTATTTGGTTAACGTTAAACACGCGTCTTTTGAAGAGGTAATTGATGTACCCATAAAAATTTATAACGAAATTGAAAGTATATTACCCGTAAACTTGATACCTGTTTTGAGGTGATTTTTATGGCAATTTTAGTACCTGAAAATATAACTGTTCATCTTGGTGCGCCAAATTCATCGGCTCGCAATGTAACTGTACCATTCACAGAATATATAAAAAATGTTGCATCTAGCGAAATATATCCAACCTGGCCGGAAAACGCTATAAGAGCCAATATTTACGCCCAAATTTCCTATACTTTAAACCGAATTTATACGGAATATTATCGTAGTCGCGGATATGATTTTGATATTACAAACACAACACAGTTTGACCACGCTTTTGTAGAAGGTAGAGAGATTTTCGACACTATAAGCCGTATTACTGATGATATTTTTAATGATTATATTGTACGAAACGGAAATGTTGAACCGCTTTTTGCACAGTTTTGTGACGGTGTGAGAACGCAATGTGACGGACTTTCGCAATGGGGCAGTGTCGACTTAGCAAACCAAGGATTAACACCATACGAAATTTTACAAAATTATTATGGCAGCAATATTAATCTTGTTTTTAACGCTCCTGTAGGTGATAATATACCGTCATATCCTGGTTTGCCGCTTAGACGAGGTACGTTTTCTGAAGATGTTCGCACTATAAAACGCCAACTAAACAGAATTGGCAGAAATTATCCCGCAATCCCTCAAATTGAGGACCTTTCTGCCGCATACGATATTGAAACCGAAAATGCGGTTATAGAATTTCAAAGAATTTTCAATTTAACACCTGATGGTATTGTTGGAAAAGCAACATGGTATAAAATTAAACAGATTTATACGGGCGTTAAAGGTTTATCAGAACTTGTGAGCGAAGGTATCACCATTTCTGAGACGCAACGCGAATATCCCGCAGTTTTGCAGTATGGTGACAGCGGTATAGGCGTTAGTACAGTTCAGTATTATTTAGCTTTTTTAGGATATTTTATACCTCAGTTACCTCAAATTGTAATCACAGGTAATTTTAATGAGCAAACACGTGATGCCGTATATACTTTTCAGGATTATACCGGTCTTTCTGCTACAGGTATAGTTGACCGAAACACCTGGAATAATTTAGTACAACTTTACAATTTACTTATTGCAAATCTGCCTGCAAATTACAGACAGTTTGTGTCGGAGATTTATCCTGGCAGATTTATTGTACCTGGTGACAGCGGCGAATCCGTTACTACGATACAAGAAAATTTGCGAAGAATATCAGAATACGATGGAAGTATACCTCTCGTTACTGTTACGGGAGAATATGATGAAGAAACTCAAAACGCGGTACGTGCGCTACAAGCACAACTCGGCATTGCACAAAACGGCGTTATAGGACCTATTCTTTGGAGTGAAATTATAACGCGCGGTAACGGTTTTGAATAATAAAAAAAAGGCGGATAAACCGCCTTTTTTTATTTGCAAGATATAATTTTGTAACCCGCTGTTTCAATTGCTGAAACAAAAACATTATTTTCAATGTTTTTTGTAAGTGTTACCTCTGCTGTTTTGTTTTCTAACGATACAACAACATCGCTAACTCCGTCTATTGATAGCAAGATTTTCTCAACATTTGCCTTACAATGCATACACATCATTCCATCAATTAAAATAGTTTTTTTCATAGCGGTATCTCCTTTATTTTCGTTTACAAATTTAATTTCCTTGAATTTTCTAAGTCTTAATGCGTTGCAAACGACAAAAACAGAACTAAGACTCATTGCAGCTGCCGCAAACATAGGACTGAGCTGTAACTTAAAAAAATCATAAAATGCACCTGCAGCAATTGGTATGCCAATGCAGTTATAGAAAAACGCCCAGAACAAGTTCATTTTTATATTTTTGATTATTGCAGCACTGAGTTTTATGGCGTTTACAGCATCAAAAAGCGAGTTTTTTACGAGCACGATATCGGCGGTTTCAACCGCAATATCAGTACCTGCGCCGATTGCAATACCGACCGTTGCGTTTGCTAAAGCAGGTGCATCATTTATACCGTCTCCAATCATTGCCACATTACGACCGCTATTTACAGCCGCTTTTACATAATCAGATTTTTGGTTCGGCAAAACCTCGGCATAAACTTCATCTATTCCTACAGCTTTGCCCACAGCATTTGCCACAATTTTGTTATCACCCGAAAGCAAAACTGTATTAATTTTCATGCTTTTAAGCATTTTTATCGCTTCATACGATGACGGACGAACAGCGTCAGTAATTGAGAGTAAAGCGCAAATTTCATCATTTTCAGCAAGGAAAAGTGTTGTTTTACCCTCGTTATGATATTTATCCGAAACAGAAACGATATTTGAGGGGATTTTTAACCCACTTTCAGTTAAAAATTTTTGGTTGCCGCACCTGAAAACAGAGCCGTTTATAGTACCAAAAACACCTTTGCCTGTGTTATCGGTAAAATCAAAAACACTAAGAAAATCATTGTCGTTATACGCTTTTGTTACGGCAAGAGCATAAGGATGGTTACTGTTTTTTTCAAGCGATGCCGCTAATTTTAAAATTTCCTTTTTGTCATATTTTTCGGTTACAACACAAATATCGGAAAGTGAAGGCTCACCCTCGGTAATCGTACCTGTTTTATCAAGAATTACGGTATCGATACTGTGCAGTTTCTCAAGACTTCCAGCATCTTTAACGAGAATTCCCATATTTGCCGCTTTGCCCGTACCCACCATTATTGCAACGGGTGTTGCAAGGCCAAGTGCACAAGGACAGGAAATTACCAAAACCGATACGGCAGAAGTGAGTGCAAAAGAAATTTCTTTACCAAGAATTAACCAAATAATTGCCGTCAAAACTGAAATCGCAATAACTATAGGTACAAACACAGCGCTAACCTTGTCGGCAATTCTTGCAATCGGTGCTTTAGAATTTGAAGCATCATCAACTAATTTAATAATTTGTGAAAGGGTGGTGTCCTCACCTATTTTTTCAGCGCGAAACTTAAAAGCACCGTTTTTATTAACAGAAGCAGTCATAACGCTGTCACCTATATTAATTTCTATAGGCAAACTTTCTCCGCTTATAGCAGACTGGTCAACAAATCCCCTGCCCTCTATAACAATGCCATCAACAGGAATAATATCACCCGGTTTAATAACAACTATATCGCCCAATTCAATACTATCTGTCGTAACGCGCACCTCTTGTCCGTTTTTAATGATAACGGCCGTTTTCGGCGCCAAATCAAGCAACCTATCAAGTGCGTTTGTTGTTTTGCTTTTTGAAACAGATTCTAAATACTTGCCAACCGTAACAAGTGTTAAAATCATTGCAGAAGAATCAAAATAAAAATGATATCCTGTAGTGCTTTTACCGTTAACCGCTGCAAATGCAACCGAAAGCAAGGAAAAAACACTGTATAAAAACGATGCAGAAGAGCCTAGCATTACAAGTGTATCCATATTCGGTACACCCTTAATTAAACCTTTCATTCCTGTTATAAAAAACTTTTTGTTTATAAAAAGCACAGGAAAAGCAAAAAGCAACTGCATTATCGCAAGAGATAATGTGTTGTTAATATACTGAGGAAAAGGAAGCGACATCATCTTGCCCATAGAAAAATACATAAGAGGTATTAGCAAAATTATGGAATAAAACAAGCGATTTTTAAGCGTGGATACATTTTCTTTAGTGAGTTGTTTTCGCTTGTCCCATTCATTAGAAAAAGAATTTGATTTTTCTGTTTTATTCACAACTTCTGCAGAATAGCCTATAGAAACAACAGCCACAATAATATCTTCACTTGATGTAGTGTTTTCATCAAATTCAACCGCCATAGAATTTGAAAGAAGATTTACGTTTACAGATTTTACCCCGTTAACCTTGCTAACGGCTTTGGTTATGTTGGCCTGACAAGCGGCACATGTCATACCTTTGATATTATAAATTTCTTTTATATTGAACACATCCCTTGTTAAATATGAAAAAATGTTGTAATATATATTCGGTGGTGAGACAATGCAGACAGATATTTGGGAATATCTTTCCACGCAGACAAAACCAATACTGCTTTACGGTATGGGTAATGGTGCTGATCAAATTATAGCACAACTCAAAACAAAAAACAAAGAGATTTCGGGAGTTTTTGCAAGCGATGAATTTGTCAGAGGTCAAAACTTTAATGGTTTTCCCGTTATGACATATGAGAACGCAAAGAAAATCTTTGAAAATTTTATTGTTTTAACAGCCTTCGGTACTACCGATAGCAAAGTAATTACAAACATAAAAGCCATTGCCAAAGAGCAAGAATTGTATGCACCTGATGTGCCAGTATACGGAAACACGGTTTTTTCACAGGACTTTTTTGCAGATAACATTAAGAAAGCGAACCTTATAAAAAAACATCTTGTTGATGCGCGTTCAAAAACTGTTTTTGAGAATATAATTAAATTTAAACAAACTGCTGATTTATCTTTGCTCAGTACTACTGAAGACAAAGAATATGATGTTTATAATAGTTTGTTTGAAACAAAACGCTACAGCAAAATTTTTGATTTAGGAGCGTATACAGGCGATACTGTTAGTAAATTCGCAACTCTCTTCCCTTTTTATGAAAAAATTGTTGCAGTTGAACCCGATGTTAAAAATTACAGCAAACTTTTGCAAAATACCGCTGATTTGCACAACATTTATTGCGAAAATGCGGCCGTAAGTTATTTGGACGGACAAATGTTTTTTGGCAACGAGGGTGGCAGAAATCAAGCAATTGATAAAGGCAAATCTATAACAAAAACAATTACTATTGATACGCTCACCGACAAGTACGGGGCACCCGATTTTATTAAATTTGATATTGAAGGACAAGAACTTAACGGAATAATTGGCGGAGAAAAAACTATTAAAGAATATAAACCCGCCCTTATGGTTTCGGCGTATCACCGCAGCGAAGATATATTTTCAATACCCCTTAAAATTCTTTCATTACGTGATGATTACAAAATGTATATTCGGCATTTCCCCTGCATTCCGTGTTGGGACACATACTATTTCTTTATATAAAAAGCCCCGCTGTCGCAGGGCTTTTTTACTATTTTTTAGGTTTAAAACATTTATCAAAGCTTGGGTTAAATGCATAAAAGTTTTTGCTATCAAGTCTATCGGTTGCAAGACGTAATCCCTCACCGAAACGTTGATAGTGTACTATCTCACGCTGACGAAGGAATTTAATCGGGTCTGCAACATCAGGGTCGTCACAGAAACGCAAAATGTTGTCGTAGGTCGTGCGAGCCTTTTGTTCTGCCGCTAGGTCTTCGTGGAGATCGGTCAAAACATCTCCTTTTGACTGCAAATAAGATGCTGTAAACGGTACACCTGAAGCCGCAACTGGATAAATTCCGGTTGTGTGGTCGACAAAATAAGTGTCAAAGCCAGATTCAACAATCTCTTTTTCAGTCAAATTGCGAGTAAGTTGATATACGATTGCGCCTATCATCTCAAGATGGGCTAATTCTTCTGTACCTACAAACGTATCAAAACGACCTTTTGTTTTTTGTTTTTAATTTATTTTGAACTGCATTAAACACTTTTTTACTAACGATTGATTTGTGGTGATTACGAATATAAATCAATTCCTCTTGACCGCGGTTTTTTCGCTTTTCGTGGGTTAGATAGTTTGGCGTGTAACTCTTTTTTTGAAGTAAATCTCCGCAGTATTTTTCGTTTTTTAATATTCTCAAGACTGCCGTTGCAGACCACTTGTTTTTATCTTTGGTAAGATATCCTTTTTTGTTTAAATAATCTGCTATTTTATATGTACTCATATCTTCTTTTAAATAAAGAAAAAATATTTTTTTAACAATTTGAGCACCGTTTTTTTCAACAAATATCTCTCCGTTTTTTACATCATATCCTAACATACTTTTACCGAAAACTATTCCTTTTTCCATCTGCCTTTTTTGTCCCCATTTTACGCGCTCTGATGTTTTTCGGCTTTCTTCCTGTGCTATTGAGGACATAATTGTTAACCGCAATTCTGCGTCTGAATCCATTGTATTTATGTTGTCGTTCAAAAAATAAACTCCCACACCTAATTCTCTTAATAATCTTGTGTAATAAATGCTGTCAAGAGTGTTTCTGGCAAAACGGCTTATTTCTTTTGTAATGATATATTTAAACTCTCCCCTTTTTGCATCTTCTATCATCTCTAAAAAACCTTTCCGGTTTTTAATAGAGGTTCCGCTTATCCCCTCATCAACATATAATTTTGTTAAAATATAATTTTTCCCCAAGTTTTTAAAAAATTTTATTTGGTTTTCTAGCGAATTTACCTGGTCATCTTTGTCGGTTGAAACGCGACAATATGCGCAAATTTTTATTTTTTTGTCACCAAAATAAAAATTTTTTATAATAATAACCACCTTTATATAGAAATTTTTGAAATTTAGTAGTATAATAAATTATTGAATTGTTTTTTGAGAGGTAATTTTATGAAAATAATTGTTGTAGGTTGCGGTAAAATTGGATCTACTATTATATCGAATCTTGTATTTGAAGGACATGATGTTGTTGCGGTTGATAACAGCTCTGATACCATAACCGATATGACAAATATTTATGATGTAATGGGTGTTTGCGGGAACGGCGTTGACTGCGATGTTTTAGAAGAAGCAGGTGTTAATAACGCTGAACTTTTTGTATCCGTCACAGGCTCTGATGAGTTTAATATGCTTAGTTGTTATATTGCAAAAAAAATGGGAGCAAAACAAACTATTGCAAGAATTCGCAATCCTGAATATAACGACAACAGTTTAGGCTTTTTAAAACAAAATTTAAATCTTTCAATGGCAATTAACCCAGAACTTTTGGTTGCAAAAGAACTTTATAATTTGCTTAAACTACCCTCTGCTGCTAAGGTTGAGATGTTTTCAAAGCGCAATTTTGAAATGATTGAGTTGCGACTCAAACCCAATAGTAAACTTGACGGCATGACACTTATCGAACTTAAAAAGAAATATCCGTATAATTATCTCGTCTGCGCCGTGAAACGCGATGAAACTGTTTTTATCCCCGATGGTAATTTTGTTCTGAAACAGGGTGATAAAATTGCTGTTGTAGCAACTATTTCTGAACTTATTAAGTTTTTGAAGAGTATTGATATGCTTCAAAAACAGGCACGTAACATTATGATTATTGGTGCAAGTACCACCGCTTTTTACCTTTCAAAAATGCTACTTGCGGGTGGAAATAATGTTAAAATAATTGAAAAAGATGCCGCAAAATGTGAAGAATTTGCTGAGCATCTCCCTTCGGCAGTTATTATTAACGGCGATGGCGCACAACAAGAACTCTTACTTGAAGAAGGCATTGGCTCAATGGATGCTTTTATTTCTTTAACAGGTATGGATGAACAAAATATTCTTATTTCTTATTTTGCATCTTCACAGGATGTGCCACGTGTTATTACAAAAATAAACCGTGATGAATTTACATCCATGGCTGATAAATTGGGCCTTGACAGCGTTATATCCCCTCGTATTTCTACTGCATCGGTTATTTTAAGATATGCCCGTGCTCTTAAGAATTCACTTGGCAGCAGCATGGAAACTTTATATAAGTTTATGGATGGTACGGCAGAGGCTATGGAATTTATTGTTTCTTCTGACTGTCCGATTGTCAATAAACCGCTTAAAGAACTTAAGACTAAGGATAATACGCTGATTGCGGGTATCCTACGCGGCAGAAAAACTATTGTTCCCTCAGGTGATGATGTTATTTTGCCAAACGATAATGTGATTGTAGTTGTTTCAGGTCACAAAATTGATAATTTAACAGAAATCGTCTTTGACTAACGGAGTATTTATATGAATCGTAGAATTGTTTTTAATATGATTGGTAAAATGCTTCTATCCGAAGCGGTTTTACTTCTTTTGCCTACCGCTGTTGCTTTTTACTATGGTGAATCAGGTGTATTTTCATTTCTCGTTACAGCTATTGTAGCAGCAATTTTTGGAGGTGCACTTTATTACTTTTCAAAACCTAAAAATAACGTTATTTATGCAAAAGAAGGTTTCGTAATTGTTGCGTTTGCTTGGATTTTTATGTCTGCAATCGGTGCATTACCGTTTTATTTAAGCAACGAAATTCCATCATACATTGATGCTTTTTTTGAAACTGTAAGCGGTTTTACAACTACAGGCGCATCGATTCTTTCAAATGTTGAAGCGCTTAGCAAAGGTATGTTGTTTTGGCGTAGTTTTACACACTGGGTTGGCGGAATGGGTGTATTGGTTTTCGTTATGGCAATTTTGCCAAGTGCAACAGACAGACCTATTCATTTAATACGTGCAGAAATGCCGGGGCCCATTGTTGGAAAGCTTTTGCCAAGAGCACGAGATACTGCAAAAATTCTCTATATCATCTATATCGTTTTAACGTGCGTACAGATCATCTTACTAAAATTAGGCGGAATGTCACTTTTTGATTCGGTTGTTCATTCGTTTGGTACTGCAGGTACGGGCGGTTTTGGTATTAATACAGACAGTATTGGTGGCTATTCCGCTTATTCACAATGGGTAATTACAGTATTTATGCTTATATTTGCTGTTAACTTTAACCTTTATTATCTTATACTTATAAAAAAAATCAAAATGGCTTTAAAAAGTCTAGAGTTAAAGGTGTTTTTGATTATTGTTGCGGCATCAATTGTTTTGATAACAATAAATATTTTTCCAATATATAAAAATATTTCTGTAGCAATTCGACATTCAGCATTTCAAACAGCATCAATTATTACAACCACAGGTTATTCTACAGTTGATTTTGACAAATGGCCTGAATTTTCAAAAAGTATATTGCTAATTTTGATGCTTATTGGGGGCTGTGCTGGTTCAACAGCGGGTGGAATTAAAGTTTCTCGTATTATTATGCTCTTTAAACAGTTGCGTAATGAATTTAAAAGAATGTTACATCCTCGTTCTGTTTCGGTTGTCAAATTTGAAGAAAAAAAGGTAGATACAACAACGATAAACGGAGTTAGTATATATCTCTTTATATATATTATTACATTACTATCTGTATTACTTTTACTGTCAATTGATAAGTTCAATTTTACAACCAATTTATCCGCTACAGTTGCCTGCTTTAACAATGTAGGACCTGGTTTTGCGGCGGTAGGTCCTTTGGCGAGTTATGCAGAATATTCAGGTTTTTCAAAAATTTTACTGTCTTTTGCAATGCTGCTTGGAAGACTTGAAATATTCCCGATTTTGATTGCACTCTCCCCTGCTACTTGGTCTAAAAAATAGTAAAAACGCTCTCATTGAGAGCGTTTTTTTAATACCTATGTACCTATATCTGTCAGCAAACCTTTAAGTTCATTATAAGGCATTGAATAGCGTTGGCTTAAATAACGCAAACTTGCCGCTAACTCTCCATCCGGTCCACCAAATTGCGAAATTATAATTTTTGCAAGTTTTGGATTGCAGTTTTTAATATTTACAGGATACTGCAACTTTTTCTCATATTGCCACATTAGTTACACATCTCCTTGTTACTTTCCCAGGGCCATGGTCCTTTTATCCAGTCCCAATCGGTATTATCGTTGCCTGTTGCAACAATCGGTCCGTATTTCTTCTGATATTCGTTAAGCAGTACGGCATATTTTTGAGTGTTCGATTTGAACATTTTTAAGGCTTCTTGATTGTTTGGGTGGGTATCAAGAAAAAGGTTAAGTTCTACTATTGCAAATTTAATGCTTGAAAGTCTGCGAAGCATCATTTGTTTATCGCGATTCATCCAACATTCACCCATCCTTTTTTACAGCCTACAAACGGTTTGTTGAGTTCGGGGAAAATTGTTCCTTCACACAATCCGCTTTCGGCATCATAGGTGTTTTTTAACTGCTGTACGGGGACATATGCCATTGCAAGTACCATATCATCACAATTATCTATGCGAACGGCTTTTTCTCTCGGTTTGACATTGCAAAATGTCGGATTTGAAAAATCAAAAAAATTATCCATTGTTTTTTTCCTCCTGTTCATTGATTTCTCAATTATATACTATGTTACAGGAGATAAAATGTTAAAAGAGTTGTTCACGAAAACAACTCTTTTATGTATTATATTGAGTTTTTTATAAAAACTATACTTGGTGATTTTATGAGTATTATAACTTGTGCCTCTGATTGTGAATATCAAAAAGAAGGCTATTGTACACTAAACAGCACATCACAGATTACAGACATATACGGGGAATGCCCATATATTGTAAAGCCTTTATCGGACAAATTCGAGGGCTTCACGGACGTTTCCTACAGGGATTAATTCTATATCCTTATTATATCCGTCTAACTGTTTCAAACACGCTTTAGGGAGAATACATTTTTTAAATCCAAGACGTGCCGCTTCATTAACACGCAGTAGCGCTCTGGGAACATTTCTGGTTTCGCCTGAAAGTCCCACCTCTCCAAATATTACTGTATCTTCATCAAGCGGAACATCACGCAATGCCGAAACAAGCGACATAACAACAGGCAAATCAGCGGCAGGTTCATCTAAACGAATTCCTCCTGCAATATTTAAGTATGCATCAAGATTTGAAAAATAAAGTCCATTTCTTTTTTCAAGCACAGCTAATAAAAGATTAAACCTATTATAATCAAATCCTGTACACATTCTTCGCGGATTACCAAAACCTGTTGTGGTGACAAGACCTTGCACCTCTGCAAGAATCGGTCTTGTTCCTTCAATAACACAGGCAATGCCATTTCCCGAAACATTTTTGCTTCTGCCCGATAAAAGCATCATAGAGGGGTTGTCCACCTCAGCAAGACCGTTATCTCGCATCTCAAAAACGCCAATTTCATTTGTAGAGCCGTAGCGGTTTTTTATAGCACGTAAAATTCTGTAGGACTGATTTCTTTCACCCTCAAAATACAGTACCGTATCAACAATATGTTCTAAAACTTTTGGCCCTGCTATATCCCCTCCCTTATTAACATGACCTACTAAAATTATGGGAATATCAAGGCTTTTACCCGTTCTAAGTAACATACCCGTACTTTCTCTTACTTGAACGATACTGCCCGTTGAGGAGGATAATTCGTCAATATTCATTGTTTGAATTGAATCAATCATAACAATGTCGGGCTTCTCATTTTTTATATACTCGCACACAGCCTGTGTATCGGTTATAGTCAAAATTTTTAAGTTTTCATTACAAATGCCTAGTCGCTTTGCACGTAGTTTGATTTGCACAGCAGATTCTTCACCCGAAACATATAAAATATTAAGCGAAGAATCAACACTACCGCATATTTGCAAGAGAATAGTAGATTTACCAATTCCTGGGTCACCACTTAATAAAACAACAGAGCCCTTAACAATTCCCCCGCCTAAAACTCTGTCAAGTTCGGATATATTTGTTATGTATCGATGTTCATCTACAACCGAAATATCATCAATCTTTTGTGCAAAAATATTTTTTGTAACAGCTGAAACGGCTGATTTTGAAAGCTGTGCAACCGTTTCCTCAAAAGTATTCCATTCATTACAGGCGGGACATTTTCCAAGCCATTTAGCGGTTTCGTAGCCGCAGTTATTGCATACATATATGCTTTTTACTTTATTAGCCATAAAATCACTGCCTTTTTCTAATCAAAAACTATTATAATAATTGATTATACCACAAAGAACGGAAAAAGCCATCTTTTTTTGATATTTTTCATCCTTTAAAAGTGACAGTTCTTGCACATTACTGATAAAACCACACTCGACAATTATTGCAGGAACTGTAGCGTTGTTTAATATATAAATGCTTTTGCTACCTTTTTTAATAACGCGTTCGTTCTGAGGTTGCAAAAGTTCTTTAATTGTTGTCTGAATGGAATCGGCAAGTAAATCGGACATCGGAACATTTGGTGCATAAAAAACCTGTGCTCCGTTAGCGCTCGATGAAGTAAATTTGTTCATATGTATACTGACAAATATTGCATTGGGATTGTCTTTCATCGTATTAAGACGGTTGTATAGGTCGCTTGATTTTTTACTTTTTTTGCCATTGTCGCTTTCTATAGAAACATCCGTTTCACGAGTCATTATAACATTGAAACCAAAATACTCTAAAAAGCATTTTAGATTTTTAGAAATTTTAAGATTAATATCTTTTTCGTGCGTTCCGTCCCCAGCCTGTGCTCCGCTGTCAAACCCGCCGTGGCCTGCGTCTATAATTATAGTTTTTTTGTCAGAAATTTTATTGCTTATCACCGTTTTAGTTATGGTTTCATAAGTTATTGCTAATGTAATAACAACGCTTATAAACACAATAAAAAAAGACAGGACGGGTAATTTATTTTTCATAATACCACCTCTATGATATTACTACTAACCATAAAATAAATTTATGATATAAATTACCTATATCGTAAATATTATATTTCTGCACCTTTTCAATACATCAGATATGAGACACCGCTGTAGCAACACCGCAAGGAACAAGATGATTTTCAGTATTACAAGCATTTATTGGCTCGTATATTTTTCGTTATACAAAAAACCTCAATGAAATTCATTGAGGTTTTTATCATCTTTATGGACGTTTTTTTAGTTTTATAATCAAATATGTTAAAAGCATCGACACTGCTGAAAACGCAAAGTATATTGCCGAGTATACAAGCGGAAAAGCAGGGTCAAATATGAGCATAGCAAACACCCAGAAAAGAAGCGAAAAAGCTAAAGGTGAAAAAAACAGAAAACCTATATCAAATCCCGCTATAATTCCAACCGTAATAGCCGCCAACGGATTAAAAACAAAAAATGTTAAAAGCGCGACAGCCATTCCGTTTTCACCTTTTACAAAATGCACAGCCAAAAGCGGTAATATAAGAGTTGTTACAAGCGTTAATGATAAAATTAAAATTATTTTTTTAAGTTTTGACATTAGTTTCTACCTCAATCTTTTCTTTACCGTGATACGGAAAGAGTTTAACATTCAAAAGCCAGGCAATTCCCACCGCTAAAACAGTTTGGAATGCGCGTAATAAACAATAAACATACCTACCGTCATCACTGTGGGATACAAGCAAGATTATATATATAATAGCCGCAATTCCGCAAAATGTTTTGCAACCCATTTTTTGTGCAACGGCAAAAACTATCAGTACGCCAACCATTACAAACAAGAGGTCTATTTCTATAAACGCCCATTCTGCCGACATAAATTCTTTTATAACATCAACAAGCGCCAAAAGCGGCAGACCCACAAGAAAAGCGCTTAAAGTCGCTTTGAGTCTTCTACTGCCGAAATCGACAGTTTTTTCCGATGTATCGCGGATTTCTATAAGCCCGTATATATACATATAGATCGGGTGCACCTCAAGGTCGGGAAAAACTAAGCGAATAAGTTGCCACACCCAAAATGATATAAAAATTGCAAGTAGACTTTTCCATTTTCGCATACCTATATGCAGACGGGAAAGGGTATCTTTAAAATTTAACATTAGAGTTTTTAACTTCGAGGACATGGTACCACCTCTTATTTAACCATATTATAGAAAAAGCAAATATTACGACTTGCGTTTTTTTCTGTTTATTACCCTTGTAAAAGTTGTTGCAACAATTATGCCAAGTGCCAACGCCGCAGCAAGAGACAGGGTGTATATTCCTTTTGAGGTAAAGTTTTCGATATCGCTTTGAAAAGCGTATGCCATTGTGTAATAAAGCGAACCGCCCGGAATTAACGGTATAAGAGAAATTGTTATAAAACAGGTTGTAGGAGATTTTAGCTTCCTTGCCATAATTTCAGCATAAACCGAGATTATAAGCGCCACTATAAAGTAATTTAGCGGTTCATTTTTAATAAACACGCTTAGCCCTAAGAAAAGACTCCACGAAGCGAAACCGCCAAAAGATGCCATTAAAAGTTTTTTGCCGTGCACATTAAAAAGTATACCAAAACCAATAGAACCGACAAAACCCGCTATTATCTGAGTTATGGCTTCTATCATAATACAATACCCCCAAATACCGAAACGATAAAGTAACCTGCAGCTATTGCAAGGGCGGTAAGCACGGCCTCTACAACACGCAAAATTCCCGCAATACTGTCACCTGTGAACAAATCACGCAAGGCGTTTGTAAGTCCAATACCAGGTATAAGACTCATTATATTACCGATAATTACCTTATCTACACTTGGTATCCACAAAAGCTTTAGTGCTACAAACGCAACAAGCGTTGCCACTATTGCAGATAAAAACTTTTCAAATATTTTGTTTTTAATCACCATATTACAAAGGAAAATTGAAAGCCTTACAAGTGCGCCAGTGAAAAAAGACACAAACATTTCAAAAAGTCCGCCGCCGAAAAACAGTGTAAAAGCACCCGCAATTGCGGCGTAGCAAAGACATTCAAGCCAAAACGGATAATTTCTACAATGTTTTGCCTTCTGAATACGGGCGCGGATTTCTTGTTCATCCAATTCCTGTTCGCATATTTCTCTAGATAACTGATTTAAGTGATGTAATCTTTCAAAATCCATTATAGAATTTGTGATACGGCGTGTTTGGGTATGGATGCTGCCGTCACTTGTATGTACGGTAACAACCATACTACTTGTTATTATAAAAACATCGGTACGCGTAGCGCCGAGTGCGGTACACATTCGCACTACACTATCCTCTACCCTATGCACCTCGGCACCCGAAAAAAGCATTTCCTCGCCTATGTCCATTACACAATCAAGTAATTTTTTCATTATATACTCCTAATTATTTGATTTTATTTTATAATTTTCTTTTAATATACATTCCTAAGATGTTTCCAAATCGGATACGCCACAATGGATGCCATTGCGGCGCCAAAACAACTTTTTGTCATATACACAAGCGTATAGGTTAACCACAAAAACCAAAAAAAGCGGCGGCTGACTTTCGCATATTCAAAATGAACATTTTTTATATACCTCGCCCCCACAGAATTATTTATGGATATTGTAGCACATTTTTCATCCTAAAAACAACATCTTTTTTACTATTTTATTTTAATAATCCTGTCTTGATATTGTATAAAAGAGCAAAACCGTTCCAAACCATAGGCAAACACATTCTAACTGCAACATTAAAAGTAAAAAGAGTTCTGATTTTAACATTCAGAACTCTTTTTTTCCTTATACCTTAAAAGTCCAATCACCGCCGAAAGCATACCTACTGATTCGTACACTATACCACCTATTGACAGCACAAAAAAGTTATATAAAAGCACAAGAGGTGACGACACCAGAATGCTTTTACGCAGAGCGTTGGGGTTTTGCAAAGACATACAATAGGAATTTATCATAAGTCCCAAAATAATTAATATTGAATATGCGCCCTGCCACGAAAGTGCGCCCATTGCACCCATTATTACTGTGAAAATGGTGGCGGCAATTTTGTTGTTTTTTTCGTTTTTACCCGTAAAATAATACACAATATTACGCAAAACCGCAACCCCGTTAAGCGCCATTCCCACATAGGCACCAATTAAAAAATAGTGCAAACTAAAACATGCAACCGTTAGAATGTTAACGTACAAAACCTGTTTATGTGTTTTAAGTTGATAGTTGACAAATCCGAGCAGAACACAGATTATTCCAAGTGCTTGTCCTATTATCTCTGTCATATATTTCACCTCGAAACAATTATACCACCAAAGAATCGAAAAATTTGACGAATGCCGTTGGAATACGGATTTTGGTTGCTTTTAGATTATATAAAATAGCCTCGATTAAATCGAGGCAGTTTTGTTTAGTCTTTACTTATAACCTTTTTCTGCCAGGTTTTTTTGCCGCACTTGGGACACTTTAAATATCTTGTTCTGCCCATATGCATTGCTAAATTAACCTCTTTAAATGTGGGAACATACTTGTGTCCACAATGTTTGCATTTGTAATAGCCTGCTATCTGCTCAATTTTTAAACAAAAAGCAACTCCTATAAAGCAAGGAATCATTCCCGAAAATACAAGGACTATTCTCAACCAGTCCTCCATTGGTACTAACGAACCAATTAGTATCGGCACAAATAATATAAGGACGGAGAATATGCCAAGTACCAATTCAATTGTTAGCAACCTTTTGTCGCTCTCTTCTTTTTGTTTTACCATTTCAAGCAAGTTTTTTTCTAGTTCTTTATTATAATTTTCCATCGTCACTATCTCCCCACTTAATAAATCATTTACCGTAATTTTCAGAATTTCACATAAAGGTATCATAATTGATGAATCGGGCATTGCAATGCCTCTTTCCCACTTTGATACCGCCCTGTCGGTAATATTCAGTTTCTCAGCCAACTGCATTTGCGTAAGATTTAATTCTTTTCTTCGCTTTGCAATAAATTTGCCGATTTTTATTTGGTTCATAAACTTCCTCCTCACACCATTAGTGTAAGCATTTGTGGGGTAAATGTACACATACTGTTGGTTGAGTTTGTGTTTTTAGGAATTTTAAAAGAGCTGAAAGCTGAAAATCACTCATTAGGTTCATTTACGGTAAGGACAGTTTTTTCGTTTTGATATTTGTATTTCAAAAATTTCACTGTCACAAAAAATCCCATAAATAATATCGATACTATGCCCATAGATAAAACTGCAGTCATCAATTTTTCTACACTTACAGAAACCGCAGATTCAACAATTTGCATTCCGAAATCCGATATTTTATATGCTAGAACGCTCACAAAATCACTCTTAGCAAACAGAATTATCACACAAAGAATTATACTAATCAATGCAAAATTTACCGAAACACACAAAAAACCATTGCTTCGCATAATCACTATTATACCTGCAATTATTATAAACGCAGCCCCTATAAGCGCGATTACAAACCAAAACGAAAGCTTTTCTTCTATCACGCGTGAAGTATGGATAGTTTTAGCGACATCTCTCACGTTATTTATCATAACCGCCGTCTCTTCAATGGCTACTTCGTTTTTTTGTAAAAATGCCTCAATTTCATGCTTGGTTTCTTCGCGTTTGAATTTCAAGTTTGTATTTTCTTCAGTGATGTTTATAAACACATCGGTATTTTCTTCTACGAGTTCCCTTATATAATCAATATCAAGTCTTTTTTCATCGGGAATATCCAGAAAAATCTGGGTAACCTCATCTGTATAAACCTTAATAAGCTCAGCCGCCTGTTTGCTTTTCATAACCGCATCAGCTTCGGTTGGCGTAATACCAATTTTGGAAAGTTCATTTTTTATAACGGGATTTTTCTGTATTACCTTTTTATAATCCACTTCTTGAATGAACATGGTAACCATTTCAGGCTTGGTCAAGGCAATTACAGAATAATAAAAAGACACAGCAACCGCACCTAAAACTAAAGCCGCACTTAAAAACATACAAACAAAAATTTTTAATATTATAAATATTGTATCTTTTTTCATTCTGTTATCACCTTGGGTCGTTTAGACAAAGACATAAAAGACAGTTTATTTCCTATGTTTTTAAAATAACATTTTTTTATATAAAAGTCAATATTTCCCTATACATTACAAAAGTTTTAGAATCACCTTTTATTTTAATATTTCTTTAGATTTTCTTATAAAAAAAGTTGAGTGAGATATGTAAAAAAGCCGCGAAATTCACGGCTTTTTTTACTATTTTACAACTCGGGATGTTCAGAAAGCGCTTTCAGACGTTTCCATCGAAGGTCTACTTCTTGTTGAATTAAATTTATAATTTCGCTGTGTTTTTCCTCACACAAATGTTTAGTTCTGCCCATCATCTTAAGCCATTCGGACACAGGGATTTTTTTGTTTTTTTCTTCGGGGTCTACTGATATCGATGTGTGTCCTTGTTCCACCTCGTATAACGGGAAATAACAACTGTTGACTGCGGCGGAAATAACCTTGCGTTCAGTGTTAGGTTTATCTCCCCAATTTAGCGGGCAAGCCGACAAACACTTGATATAAGCTGTTCCATAATTTTTAGCATAATACTGTGCTTTTGCTGCTTTTTTAATAAAATCATTTGGCTCACTTTCAGCAACAGTAGCCACATAAGGCATACCTGTAGCCGCCATAATACGCGGCATATCTTTATTAAAAAAGTTTTTACCCCACTGTTTTTCCCCAAGGTGCGAGGTTGCGCTTTTAGCACCCATTGGTGTCGAATATGACAACTGATAACCTGTGTTCATATAACCGCCGTTATCATATTCAAAGAGTATTACGGAGTCATTTCTTAGGGCTGTACCAAGAGCCGAACCCATTCCTATATCCATACCGCCGTCACCGCTTACCATAATAAAGGTAATATCTCCTTGTGGAAACTCGCCCCGCTCTTGCATCTTGTGATACATTTTTGAAAGTCCCGCTAAAGTTGCGGCACCGTTTTGAAAAAGATTATGCACATAAGGGACTTTAAACGCTGTTTTGGGATAACCTGTAGTAACAACCATACCGCAACCTGTCTGAAACAACAGTACCACATTTCCCTCAATTCCTCTGAGAAGTAGGTTTACATTAACGGGTATACCGCAACCAGGACAAGCACCGTGTCCTGGAGCGAGACGCTTAGGTCTTGCTGTGGTATCACGAACTGTGGCGCCCTTTACATTTATCTTTCCATCTTGCACGGCACAAGTAATAAGAGTAGGCATTTCGTCATCTGCAACAGGCTTAAAATAAGGTTCTGGAGTAAAATCGTCCTCGCCTTCATAAACACCTACATAATCAAAATCAAGTGTATCTTGTTCATAGCAAGATTCAAGAAGTTCCATTGCATCTTCTTCAAAGAAATCGCGTCCGCCAAGTCCGTATATACGGCTTATTACCCGCGCCGTCAAACCTTTTTGCTGTAAAGCGGCACGTATCTCTAACGACATATTTCCCCCGTTCGCACCGTAACTGTCCTGTCGGTCTGCTATGAGAATTGTTTTTGCTTTTTTACATAAATCGGTTATTTCTTCTGTTGGAAAAGGTCTCAGTATTCCGAGCGTAAATACGCCTACCTTTTTCCCCTCATTTCTTAATTTATCTACAGCCGCTTTGGCAGTAAGATAAGCCGAACCCAAGACAAACAGCAAAACTTCTGCATCATCTGTTTTGTATGATTTCACCGACTTGAGTTTTCTTCCCGATAACTGCTTATACTCCTCGAAAACTTGTGGAATAACAGTACGCGCCTTCTCCATTGCCAAATGAAGTTGATATTTATTGTTCATTAAATCAGGCTCGTTCATATATGACCCGATTGTAATAGGTTTTTGAGGGTTTAAAGAAGTATTATCATTATTTACAGGACCGATAAATTTTTGTACTGTTGCATCGTCCGAAAAGACATAGCAATTTCGTTTTTGGTGGCTTGTAAAAAAACCGTCAAACGCGACTATAACAGGAAGTCTTAACTTTTCGGCAATTTTTATGGCACATATATTACAGTCATATACCTCCTGCGGCGAGTCTGCAAACAGGATAATCCAACCTGTATTAAGCGTATACATTATATCGCTGTGGTCGCCTTTTATTGAAAGTGGTCCCGACACCGTACGACAGGCAACATTAAGCACCATTGGAAGACGTGTGCCTGACTGTACGGGTAATTGTTCAAGCGCGTATAAAAGTCCGTTGGCAGATGTGGCGTTAAAAACTCTGCCGCCGCCTGTGGAGGCGCCGTAACAAATACCCGCCGCACTGTGTTCTCCCTCTGCTGGTATTAAGGCTATTGTATGCTCTCCGTCTGCACCCATTCTGTCCAAATATTCTGCAATCTGAGTTGACGGTGTTATTGGATAATACCCCATTACGTGATAGTTTATTTGCTTAGCCGCATAGGCTGCAAGTTCGTTGCCGCTTTCAAATAATAAAGTTTGCTTTGCGTTTTCCATCTTACATAAGCCCTCCATCTACTCGCTTTTCATCTAAATAGGATTCGCCCGTTATCCATGGGTCAGCACCTGCAGGCTCGAAATCAAGACTGTCTATTATCAGGTCTTTATTCCGTACAAACCACTTTTTATCGGGGTGTTCATTTTCTTTACCTGTTACTAAAGCGCCTGTCGGACATACATCTACGCACCGCAGACATCCTTTACAGTGATGATAGTCAAGACCTCTATTCATCATAGTTGGTTTACCGCGATACTCACCCTGTAAAAACTGAAACACCATATCGGGACAGGTAGTGTCACAAAGTCCGCAATGTATGCATTTTTCGGGTAGAAAAAGAGGGATAAAGCCCTCTCTTGAGGGTGATAAATCATTTGATACCGTACTACCAAAATGTGTATTTACACCACCGAGCGGCGCATTTTTGTAACCCCATTTGCTACGAATTTCTTTATATTCTATTTTGGGGAAACGACCGTCGGGTTCAAATTTTTGGTTTGTTACGCTATTAAATCCCAATTCTATACCTCTTTGATTACTTTCAAGCATTGCTGGGTATTTTTTGCCTAACGTGTCGCTCACAAGTTCTTTTACAGAGTCAATTGGTATAAACCCTGATGCTTTTGCTATAGCACCAAGAATCACCATATTCATTCGGCTTTTACTTTGCAGTGCCAATTCTAAAGCATTTATACAACATATATTACCTGCATATAGACGCAATTCTTGCCGAATTTCACTTGGTGTCAAATCGGTATTGACAACCAATGTGCAATTCTCATCCACACCCGCCGTTACGGGCAGTGTTTTAGAAAGCGCATGATGAAACAGTACCAAAAGATGCGGTCGCTCGACAGGGCTGTTATGCAGTATATCACGCTCAAGCGCACTCCAGCGGACATATGATTTGACTGGTGAACCTCGCTTTTCAGAGCCATAGCTTGAAAACGCTGACGCATTAAACCCTAAATATGCGGCACCGAGTTCACCAAGCAATTTTCCGCAAAGATTGGCACCGAGTCCACCGATGCTTTCAAGCCTCATTTCATAACATCCGTTTTCGTTTACAGAAGGCAAACCGACTTTATAAGTTTGCCCCTTGTTTGAATTTTCAAATTTTTGCACCATTTTGCTCTCCTTGAGATTTTTTATTATTATTTGCTTAATGTTTACCCGATATGCGAAACTTAATACAATAAACGCGGCAGGATGAAAATTCATCCTGCCGCGTTATATGTAACATATTATTTTTCCTTTTTAATTCCGAAAATCATCCGCAGAAACCCGCCGATAAACTTGGGACTTTTTACCACTACAACCTTCATACACAGAACCTCCGTTAATACTTGGTACAAGACATTCCAAGACAAACAAGAGCAATTGATAATATGAGAATTACCGCTTTTGTAGGCAGAATAAAGGACGCAACCAGACCTACCCCAAAGGATACAGCAATTGTCCCCTTATTACAGCAACCACGATTTCGCATAATATCACCGCTTTCATCAGTCTAATAACATTATACGAAATGAAGCAAAAAGTGTTACTTTTCTTTTTTTATTTGCCAATCACTGCGTTTTGAAAGCTCGGAATATAGCATTTTATAACTTTCAAAACGGCTGTTTGAAATTTTACCTTCTCTAACGGCGTCTATAACGGCACAGCCCTTTTCACAGGTATGACTGCAGGAGGTAAAACGACAAGCACCAATATAATCATCAAATTCTCTAAAAGCATACTGCAGATTTTCTTTATATAACACGTCTGACTGTTCTATGCTAAGCGAGGAAAAACCAGGTGTGTCGGCAATGAACCCACCGTTTTCAATACTAAACAGTTCAACATGGCGTGTTGTGTGCCGTCCGCGACCAAGCTTTTCGTTAACCTCGCCTGTTTTAAGAAAATCTTTACCGAAGAGGGCATTTAGGATGCTCGACTTCCCTACTCCCGAATTTCCCGTAAATACTGAAACCGAATTATAAAGTTCGGCTCGTAATTCATCAATGCCATCGTTAGTTGTAGCTGAAACAACATAAACCTTAAACCCTGCATAACGGTAAATACTGGCAATTTTATCAAAACTGCCCATATCGCTTTTATTAAAGACAATAATAGGCTCTATACCCTTATCGTCCGCAATGGCCGTCATCGTATCAATAATTACAGTGTTGGGTGCAGGGGTTGTATATGACGATATTATAAACATTTTATCTATGTTGGCAACAGGTGGACGAGAGAGAAAGTTTTTGCGCGGCAAAACCTTTTCTATAACGCCCTTTTCTTGTGGCCAGAGCGAAATTTCTACCTCATCACCAACAAAAATATCGTCATTGTTTTTTCGAAAAACGCCGCGGGGTTTACATTCGTAAACAGTATTATCTACCGAAACGTAGTAGAACCCCGAAAGTGCTTTAATAATAAGTCCGTTCATAAATTATTCGTTTTCAGAAGATACCTTTTCCGAAGAAGATGAAGATGGTTTTTCAGAAGAAGATGAAGATGGTGATTCTTCTTTTTTGGGGTAATTATACTCTTTCAAAACCTCATAATTTCCAGTATCGGTTTCGAGACGGATTTTAAGATAATCATCGTTATTTAGTTTAACGATAATATCGAGTGTTTCTTTTGTTGATTTAATTTTGAAAGTATATTCGGAAAGTTTAGAAAGGTCTATTTTAGTAGATTCTTGTAACTGTTCACCGCCATTGTTTACCCAGAGAGAAACATTAACCAAATCAGTTGCATAATCTTTCGGTAATTCTAGTTTCAAATCACATTCATAATTAACAGTGCCTGTGCTGACGTAAATTGTAACCTCTGTTCCCTTTCCAACCTGTTTTGATGCAGACGGGGTCGGGTTTTGAGAAACAACAATTCCCTTGGGTTTGGTGCTGTCAATCTGCTCGGCATTAACATTAAGTCCCTCCGCCTCAAGACGCTGTGTTGCCTTTTCCTGCGTAAGACCTACAACATCAGGCAAATCTACAAACACAGTAGGTCCGCCCGTGCTGACATAAACAGTTACCTCTGAACCCTCATATACGCTTGTGCCTTTTGAGGGTGATGTACGGATAACATAACCCGTTTCGGTGTTTTCATCCGCCATTTCAACAACAACAGGCTTAAATCCCTGTGCTTTTAAGGTGGAAACCGCCATAGATTCACTCATATTATAAACATCATCAATCTTAATGGTCTTTTCGCCCTCACTGGCGTAAACAACTATTGTGGCGCCCTCTTTCACCTTTTTATTTTTAGAATCAGGCGTCTGTTTGAAGATAACACCATATTCGCTATCCTTATCATAATCCCATTTAATTACAACATCAAAGGTATCATAATAATCGCTTTCCTGTACTTCTTTATAGGTCATACCAATAAAATCAGGACAATCAATAGCCTCACCTGTGCTACCCATAAGTTTAGGAATGAAGATGCAAAGTAAGACAATAACAGCTACAATAAAAGCAGCCGCAACTCCCGTTAAAATAGGAATAATAGGTGACTTTTCCTCAGAATCGTCAAGATCATCCTCATCAAAATCCTCTAAAGAGCTGTCATCAATATTTGCAATAAATTTAGTAGGTGAATCGTCAACAAAATAAGTATAATCAAAGGTGGCAGCGGGATCTTTTCTGAAAGCATCAAGGTCGCAAAGCATCTCTGCCGCAGTTTTATATCGTCTGCTTGATTCTTTCTGCATTGCGTGCATTGTTATCTGCTCAAGCCCAACCGGTATAGATCCATTTATTTCACTTGGAAGCGAGGGTTCACGCTGAAGTTGCATAATTGCAACCGAGACCGCACTTTCCGCCTGAAAAGGCAACTGACCTGTAATCATTTCGTAAAGAATTACGCCGACAGAATAAACATCTGATTTCTCATCTGTTGTTTCTCCCCTTGCCTGTTCGGGACTGATATAATGAACCGAACCGATTGCCTTATCGGTCATTGTTTTATGTTCGCTTCGCGCGAAACGGGCAATACCAAAATCAGTCACTTTGATAGAACCATCACGCAAAACTATTATGTTCTGCGGTTTTACATCTCTGTGCACAATGCCTCTATCATGTGCATGTTGTAGACCGCGTAAAACCTGAATTATAAAGTGAACGGCATCCTTCCAAGGAAGACTGCCCTCCTGTTCGATATACTGTTTAAGGGTAATACCGTCAATGTACTCCATAACAATATACTGCAAAAGGTCACCAAAACTAACGTCATAAACCTTTACAATATTAGGATGTGACAATACAGCAATAGCCTTTGATTCATTTTTGAATCTTCTTAAAAATTCTTCATTATCAGAAAACTCTTCCTTAAGAATTTTTATGGCAACAGTTCTGTCCTCAACATTATCGTATGCCTTATAAACAACGGCCATACCGCCAACACCGATAACCTCTTGAATTTCGTAACGTCCATCAAGACGTTTTCCAACATACTTATCCATAAATATACCTCCAAAACAAAGCAATTACTGATTGTTTGTTATTAAGACAACGGTTATGTTGTCTGTTCCGCCGGCATTATTAGCCGTGTCTATAAGAACATCGGGGCAACAATCAAAATCATTACTCTCGATGATACTTGCCATTTCTTCAGGCGTTACAAAGTTTGAAAGACCATCTGTACACAGTATCAATACGCTGCCTTTGGGTAATTCTACCTCACTGAACTCAACCTCAATATCTTCATTGACACCCAAGGCGCGTGTTATTACGTGTTTACGCGGGTCGCTTTTCGCTTCATCGGGGGTGAGTTCTCCCTTTTCAAGCATATTTTGAACGACCGAATGGTCACGTGTGACCTGCCTGACAGCACCGTTATAATAGACATACGCTCGACTGTCACCGTCATGCGCTATAATCGCGTGGTCAGTCATAAAAATTGCCGTAACAACCGTTGTGCCCATGCCTCTTAGTTCGGAATTTTCGGCTGCTTCGTCATAAATATTAAGATTAGCCGCAATAACCGAGGATTCAAGCATTGCGCTTACGGCATTACTTTTCATATCGGAATGATAAGCATTCAAAATACAATCAGATATAGTCTTAACGGCAATGCTGCTTGCAATATTTCCTCCGTTTGCACCGCCCATACCATCGCACACAACCGCCCAAGCGGCATCGTGCAGTTCTCCTGCGGAAAAAGAATCTTGATTTGTTGTTCTTTTCATACCTATATCAGATTTACTTGCAATTTTCATTATCATTCCTCCTCTCTTCTCTTATTGCGAAGTTGACCGCAAGAGGCATTTATATCGGCTCCAAGCGTTCTTCGTACAGTGGTATTAACACCGTTTTTATTTAAATAATCACAAAAAATCTTGACATTTTTGTCATCAGACCTTTTGAAGTTGTTTTCTACAACAGGGTTAGCGGGGATTAAATTAACGTGGCTCATAATCCCGCGCAATCTGGAAATGAGTTTATCGGCACATTCTTTTGAATCGTTAACGCCCTTGATCATCGCATATTCAAATGATATGCGTCTGCCTGTTACTTTTTGATAATTTTTACAGGCGGTGATTAAAGCGTCTATATTCCATTTTTTGTTTACAGGCATCACATTGCCGCGTATATCGTCAAAAGGCGCGTGAAGTGAAATTGAGAGCGTAATAGGTAGGTTTTCGAGCGCTAACTTTTCAATTCCGCTAACGACACCCGATGTGGAAAGAGAAATATGTCTAAGACCTATATTAAGTCCATCTTTATGTGATACCAATTTAAGAAAACGCACAGAATTATCAAAATTATCAAGCGGTTCGCCCATTCCCATCATAACAACATTAGAAATGCGGACATTGTTATCAATTCCCGCCGCTTGTACCTGTGCTAACATTTCAGATGCCGTTAAATTTCGTGTGAGACCGTTAATACCCGATGCACAGAACTTACAACCCATTCGGCAACCGACTTGTGTCGAAATGCAAACAGTATAACCGTGTTCATAGCGCATCAAAACCGATTCAATAAACTCACCGTCATAAAGTTTATAAAGATATTTAACAGTCCCATCAATTTTTGAGACAAGTTTTCGCTCGGTTGTTACCGAGGCAATATAACATTCATTGGCGAGTGATGCCCTTAAATCTTTAGATATATCGGTCATTTGATCAAAACTTGTTACGCCTTGATGAAGCCATTTGAAAATTTGTTTTGCACGAAATTTTGGCTGACCGTATTTTGCTACCAAGCGTTCAATTTCTGTGGTAGTCATTGATTTTATATCAATGAGCGTAGATACTCACCTCTTTTTCTGATAACTGCTGTGAAAAAGCCATCTGTGCCATCTATATGTGGCAGAAATGTTTTCATATTTACAAGTTCTGCATTATCGCATAAATCTAAAAATGCGTTAACAACCGATTCGTTTTCGGATTTAATTATACTACAGGTTGAATAAACAAGTTGTTTACCCGCTTTCAAATATCTAAAAGCGTTTGAAAGTATTTTGAGTTGTAGCGCGGTAATCTCAGCGTCGTTAGAAAAATCTTTATATCTTATATCTGGTTTGCGTCCTATAACTCCGCTTCCGCTGCACAACACATCACATAAAACCGCATCAAAACTGTTTTCAAATTCAGGACGGTACTCCGTTGCATCTGCCACAACGGTTTTTATAATATTAATTCCCAGACGGTTTGCACCATCATTAATAAGTTTAACCCTGTGCGGATGTATATCACACGCCGTAATTTCACCTTTATTTTGCATATTTTCACATATTGTAAAGGTTTTACCGCCAGGTGCCGCACAAACATCTAAAACGCTGTCATTTGGCTTGGCACCTACTAAATCTGCACACATTTGGGAGGACAAATCTTGTACGTGAAAATAACCTGCTTTATAAAGCGGATTATTTTCAATACTGCCTGTATCAAAAAGCGATAAAGCGTTCGGTAATATTGTTTTCTCCGCCTTAATTCCCTGTTTTTCGAAAAGTGAAACCAGTTCATCAGTCGTGGTTTTAAGTGTATTTACGCGTATACAGACGCTTTTACTATCCAAAGCCGCAGAAAGTATTTTTTCCGCTTGTGTTTCTCCGTAATCAACAACAAGTCTTTCCGCCAAGGAAACAGAACAAGAATAGCGTATGCTAAGACTCATCTGTGAATTATCTTCAGGTAGCAGCGGCAGTGAACGTGATATATTTCTTAAAACCGCGTTAACAAATCCCGAAAGTCGCGATTCCTTTGATTTTTTAACAATATTGACCGATTCGTTAACCGCGGCAGAAACAGGTACTTTATCCATATACACAAGTTGATAAACACCAAGCCTTAAAGCCTGTAATGTTAACGGCGGTATCTTTGAAAGCGGTTGTGAAGATACCTTTGAAATATAATAGTCGAGCGTTAATTTGCGTTCGAGGACACCGTAAAACAGTGTGGAAACAAAAGCAGCTTCCTGTCTTTCAAGATTATATTTTTTAAGAGTTTCATTAAGTGCAATATTTGAATATGCGGCGTTTTTTTCAACATTTATAAGTGCCAAAGCCGCAATTTTTCGTTGATTAGACACCAATCTTCATTCCTTTGCTGAGCGGATGACCTTTTAACATATCAATACTCGGCATTGCCTTAGAACCTTCTAATTGAACGGTATCAAGCAAAAGCGTAGTGCCGTCACCACATGTAACACAAAGTCCGTTTTTAGTATCAAACACAAGACCTGTTTCAGTATTATGAGAATCCTGTGAAACGGTTGCGCTCAAAACCTTAAGACGTTTGCCATTTAAAAAAGTATAAGCACAAGGCCAAGGATTAAATGCGCGGATAAGGTTGCGCAGTTCTGTGGCATTTTTAGAAAAATCCAACATACCCATTTCTTTCTTAATAATGGGTGCATATGTCGCTAAGGAGTCATCCTGTTTTGTTCTAACTGCAGTGCCGCTTTCAAGTGTTGAAAGGGTTTTTAGAAGTGTTTCTGCACCGATAACTGCAAGTTTATCGTGCAATGTTTCAAAATTATCATCATCGGTAATTTCCACTTCTGCCTTTAGTAGCATATCGCCTGTATCCATACCCTCGTCCATAAACATTGTGGTGACACCGGTTTTTTTGAAGCCTGATACAATTGACCATTGAATCGGCGAAGCTCCGCGAAGTTGCGGTAAAAGTGAACCATGAACATTAATACAACCGTATTTTGTCATATTAAGAATATCACTCTGCAAGAATTTACCATATGCTACTACAACAATAACATCGGGATTAAGTGCCTTAATATCGGCATAAGCCTGACCGTCTTTGAGGGTTGTAGGCTGATATACGGGTATATTATTTTCAAGCGCTCTGACCTTTACAGGCGGCGGAGTTAATATTTGTTTTCGGCCGACAGGTTTATCGGGTTGTGTAAAAACGCCGACAACCTGATGCTCTTTTGAGCCGAGCAAAGCATCAAGCGAAGACACCGCAAAGTCGGGTGTGCCCATAAAAACAATTCTCATTAAAAGATTACCTCTTAATTCTATCTTTGAAGACGATTCCGTCAAGGTGGTCAATTTCGTGACAAAAAGCTCTTGCCTTTAGCTCTTCACCTGTTATAGTAAAGAACTTTCCGTTTCTGTCCTGAGCTTTAACGGTCACTTTAAGGGGTCTTTCAACCTCAGAATATTGGCCTGGGAAAGAAAGGCAACCCTCGTCCCCGCACTGTGTACCCGAAGATTCCACAATCACAGGGTTTATAAGTTCAATAAGTCCGTCCCCGACATCAACAATGCAGTAACGGCGCAAAATACCAACCTGATTTGCCGCCAAGCCGCAACCGTCCGCAGCATACATTGTCTCTGCCATATCGTCAAGCACCTGCCAAAGACGCTCGTCAAAATTAAGTACGGGTTTGCAGATTTTGTGTAAAATCGGGTCGCCGTCCTTAACAATATTTCTCATTGCCATAATATCACCTAAAATTATTATTCGGGATTAACATCAAGGCTGATACTTGTGTTTTTTGCATATTTAGATTCAAAAAACTCATCTACACTCTTGTTAATCAATTCTCTAAACCTCTTACCGTTTTTGCACTTAATAATTATTCGATAACGATATTTATTATTAACGCGCGGTACGGCAGTAGGCATTGGTTTCAAAATTATCAGTTTCACATCAGAAAATTCGGATAAAATCCTGTTTTTAACCGTATCAGCAAAGAAAGTTGCCGCATCTAAAGCACCTTTTTGTAACGGAGAAGAAAACACTACCGACAAAATATCGCAATATGGCGGATATATCATAAGTTTACGGGTTAAAATTTCATCCTCGTAAAACGCGACATAATCTTGTTTTGCAGCAAGTTTTATAACATTGCTGTCGGGGTTTTGGGTTTGAATATAAGCTCTGCCAGGCGTTTTCCCTCGTCCTGAACGGCCTACGACCTGTGTCAGTAATGAAAAAGTGCGTTCAAAACCGCGAAAATCATCACTGTACATCGATTGGTCGGCACCTAAAACACCAACAAGTGTTACATTAGGGAAATTCAGTCCCTTTGCGACCATTTGTGTACCGATTAAAATATCATACTCTTTGTTTGCAAACGCAGAAAGTTTTTGCGAAAAAGCGTTACGCATCATAGTAGTATCGGCATCAAGTCTTAATACTCTAGCATGTGGGAAGAGCATTGACAGTTCGTCTTCTAGTTTCTGTGTACCCGCTCCGCTGTAACGCAGGTGGTCACTACCGCAGTTTTTACAAGTGTTAGTATACGGTTCTGAATATCCGCAATAATGACACATAAGACGGTTATTAGCAGAATGATAGGTCATTGAAATACTGCAATTTTCACAAATTGCCACATATCCACAGGATGGACAAGACACATAGGTATTATGACCGCGCCGATTAAGCAAAAGTATTACCTGTTCGCCGTTTTGCAGGTTTTTCTCAATCTCTTGCGCAAACACCATACTTATGTTGCCGCAATTGCCCGATATCATTTCACTACGCATATCAACGGGGATAACCTCAGGTAAAACTGCATCACCGTAACGCTCATCAAGCGTGTAAAGCAAATATTTACCTGCTTTTGCGGCACTATAAGATTCAATAGACGGTGTTGCCGAAGATAAAAGACAGACACATTTATGATATGCCGCACGGAAACGCGCAACATCACGGGCGTGAAAACGCGGTGACTGTTCCGACTTATAGGTATGCTCCTGTTCTTCGTCCATTACTATTAATCCAAGATTTTTAAACGGTGCAAAAACCGCTGAACGTGTACCGAGAGCAATAAGCGCTTCGCCGTTTTTAACCCTTTTCCACTCATCAAGTCGCTGTGAAAGGGGCAACGCGCTATGAAAAACAGCAACCTTTTTTCCAAAGCGTTCATAAAACACATCTAGCATTTGCGGTGTTAAGGCTATTTCGGGCACCATTACAATAACACCCTCACCTTTTTCTACTGCCTTTTCAACAAGCTTTAAAAAAACCTGTGTTTTTCCGCTTCCCGTAACACCGTGAAGCAAAACGGTTGAAAACTCGTTTTCATCCATTTTCTTTGCAATATTATCAAAAACCGCCTGTTGCCTCTCGGTCAAAACACACGTATTTTCTGCAAAAATTTTGGTTTTTGTAATTTCGGGTGTTCTATATATCTCGTTATCAAAAAGACGTACAACACCGTATTTTTCGAGATTTGTTATCACAACAGAGCTTACTCCCGTGAAATACATAATCTCCTTAACAGAAAGCGTACCCGCATCTAACAATACATTGACCACATCTCGTTGACGTGCCGTCAGTTTAATATTGACGTCACCATCGGGATTCACAAGCTCTACCATTTTAACGGTAGCGTCCTGTACTTTTCGTATCGGATTGGAATTTTTTAAAACACAACCCTTTTCTATGAGCCCTCTTAAAACGGATTCGCAATTTTCAAGTTCCAAATCTGCTTTAATTTTTTGCAGATCAGCACCTTTTTTTTGATTTTTAAGATATTCGCACACCTTAATTTCAAGGTCAGTTAGTTTTTCTATAGTCTTATTAAAACAGAAAATCTCTCTGATTTTAAGGTTTAAACCAGTCGGCAGAATGGCGTGAATTGCATCGAAATATGTGCAAAAGGTAGTTTCCTTAAGCCATTTCACCATCGAGACCATTTCGTCACTTAGTGGCGGAACATCTATCGGTGCCGAGTAAATACTTTTAAGACTTTTTTCAGTTTCCACAAAGCCTGTTTGCATAATAAGTGCCTGTTTTTTAATATTACCCCTACCAAAAGGGACAATTACTCTGGCACCCACAACACATCTGCTTGAAAATTCATCGGGGATTAAATAATCATAGTACTTATCAAAACTGTAAGTTGAGCCATCAATAACAACACTTGCGGCATAAACTTTCAAGAATAAGCACCTCCCCCGTTTTGATTTAAAAGATTATTCTATTTCAGATGCAAGTTTGTTTATTGCAAGGCTAACCGTCTTCTCAACAATAATCTCATCGTTGTCGTGCGCTTTTTCGGCAATATCTCTTGCCTCTTTTGCAACCTGCAGCACGAGTTTATAACGATTGTCCTTTGCTTCAATTAATTTACCTATTGCTGGATTTAACATTTTTAAGCACCTCATCAATAATTGTTTTTTCGTTTTTATTTATCGGACGGCCTGAAATTATAATTGAAATCAGGTCATCAACTGCGTCATCAAGTTTATCATTGATAACGATATAATCATATTCTTTAGCCCTCGCAATTTCGGTTAGAGCCGCTTCCATTCTTGCTTCAATAACCTCTGCCTTTTCTGTTCCTCTACCGCAAAGACGGTTATAAAGCACTTCATAAGACGGTGGCATAACAAAAACGCTGACGGCCTCCGGCATTTCTCGGCGGACATTAGCCGCACCGTTAACATCAAGTTCTAAAATCATATCCTTGCCGCTTTCAAGACACGCCAAAACAGGAGCCTTTGGTGTTCCGTAAAAGTTACCACAAAACTCATTATATTCAAGCAGCATATTATCTTCTATGAGTTTGAGAAAGCTTTCCCTCGATATAAAGTTGTATTTTTCGCCCTCTTTTTCACCCTCACGCATCGGTCTCGAAACAGAAGAAATTGAAAAAGCCACTTCGGGATGTTTTTTAAAAAATTCGACCAGGATGGTGTCCTTGCCAGAACCCGAAGGTCCTGAAATAATAAAAAGTCTGCCTTTATTCATCAACCGAAACCTCGTAATCGTCAAAATCCTCTTCCTCGCTTATGCGGTTTGCAACAGTTTCAGACTGTAAATAAGTTAAAATTATATGGTCACTATCTGTAATTATAACCGCCCTTGTCCTTCTGCCGTGTGTAGCGTCAATTAAAACACCACGCTCCTTTGCATCCTGAATAATACGCTTAATGGGTGCAGATTCGGGGCTTACAATTGCAACCATTCGGTTGGCAGAAACCATATTACCAAAGCCAATGTTAATGAGTTTCATAAAATCACCTATTCTATGTTTTGAATTTGTTCTCTGATTTTTTCTATCTCCGATTTGATATCAACAACGGTATGTGCAATATCAATATCCTGAGCCTTAGAGCCTATTGTATTGGCTTCCCTATTCATCTCTTGAATTAGAAAATCAAGTTTTCTGCCGACAGCTTCGTTGCTGTTTAGTAGTTCTGTAAGTTGGGCAATATGACTGCGAAGTCGTACGGTTTCTTCCGCTACAGCAACTTTATCGGCAAAAATTGCCGTCTCGGTAATAAGCCGTTGCTCATCAACCTGTGCATCCGAAAGTAAATCCTTGATTTTTTCATATAGCCTGTCCTTATACTGTTTAACAGTCTCCGGTGAACGCTTTTCAACAAAAGCTACCTTTTCCAAGATGAATTCCGTGCGGTTCAACACATCATCTTTAAGTCTGGCACCCTCTGCTTCACGCATTGAAACAAAGGCAGAAACAGCATCAGCCGCTGTTTCTAAGACTGCATCGGTTACGGTTTCCTCGTCTACCGATTTTTTCTTTACGCTGAAAACCTCGGGGTTTCTAGCAATAACAGATGCGGTTATGTCGTTTTTAACACCATAAAGTTTTGCAATGCTTTTGAGTGCTTTAACATAACCGTCTGCAAAAAAACGGTCAATCTCAATCAAAGCAGCATCATCGTTTGAATTGTTTATTGTTACATAAACCTCAACCTTGCCGCGAGAAATTTTTTCCTTTAAAAAAGATTTTAATTTTTCTTCAAGAAAAGCGTAATTTCTCGGCACACGCGATGTAAATTCAAAGTAACGATGATTAACCGATTTAATTTCAACGGTTACTTCCATAGTGCCAAAAACTTTTTCGGCACGACCGAAACCAGTCATACTTTTAACCATAATTTTGCCAACCTTTCGCTATTACCCTATTATGTATTTATATATAATATCAAATAATACCACAATTTGTCAACCTTACGGCGCCTGTTGTAACTATTTTTAACCTTTTAAAAAGCATAAAAATTTGTCTTGACATTCTGCTTTTAAGGTAATATAATAAACAGGCTGATTTTTGCTGCTATGGCTCAGTCGGTAGAGCACATCCTTGGTAAGGATGAGGTCACCGGTTCAATTCCGGTTAGCAGCTCCAAAAAGAAAAGACACGATGTTAATCGTGTCTTTTCTTTTTGTGTTTGTTTCCGCAAGGACACAACATCGTTTGACCGCTTGCGGTCAACATCATTTAGCCACAGTCTAACATCATTCCGCTTTAGTGGACACAAAACGATGTGGGCTATGCCCAACGATGTTGTACTTCGTGCAAACTTATGCTATGCTTGTGCTACAATAGGGACAAAAGGCAAGGGATTTTCCTTGCCTTTTGATACTTTTATTAAATATTGCTTATCAAATTTCTTAACCTTTTTTCTTCTGCTTCTGCTTCAATATCAAGTCCTGATTTTTTTAATTCTTCTACTATCTCTAACGAAAGACTATGACATTTGCCTTTATCTCCAATCTTAGCATAATAGTCTATCTTAGAATACTTAGCTTCAAGACAAGTATAATCTAATTCTATTGCTTTATCCCAACAAGTAAGAGCTTCATTATCTTTGCATAACTTACTGCATACATCACCGCCTAAAGTATATATTATTGCATCATTGGGAAATTTTTCGACTGCTTTCTTGAAACTTTCATAAGCATTTTC
>JAZRZS010000018.1:0-7917 GCA_045601505.1 Acutalibacteraceae bacterium | reverse complement strand
GCTAACTTCCGAAAATTCGAATTACAATTGGGAAGATTGTGTCATTCAACTATTCTATAAGGTTACTACACCTTCTTTGCCAAACGGCGAGTTGGGATTTAATCTCCAACCTGTACTTAACAATACCGCACCGTCGGATTTTTTGACAGACGTTAGTTTTGCTCTACAATAGCAATTTATCCCCGATTTGACACAAGCATATAAAAAATTAAGGAGAGTTTTTTATGAAGAGAATTATCGTTTTCACTTTATCTATCATATTAATATTTGTTTTATGTAGTTGCAACAATAATAATTTGTCAAGTAATTATATCGATGAGAATAAAGATACTGTTTCAGATCAATCTAATACTGATTCTAACAAAACAAACACCGTTAATACTGATTCGAAAAATAATCAAAACTCTACAGATTCTGAGTGTACTCATTTGTGGGGACAATGGGTAGAGAAAACAAAAGCTACCTGTCAAATTTCCGGCTTAAAGGAAAGAAGTTGCCATAACTGCAACATTACAGAAAGCGTAGCGATAAAATCACTAAAACATGAAGAGAGCGATTGGATAATTGACAAGGTTGCTGATATTGGAAAAGATGGCGTTAAATATACAAAATGTGTCCTCTGCAATAAGCGAATGAATGAAAAAACAATTCCTGCAATTAAAGAAAATCATGAACATAAAGTTATAGAATGGCTTATTGTAAAGAATCCTGACTGTACCAACAAAGGAATACAAAATGCTGTTTGTTCATGTGGCAAAACAATCGAAACAAAGGAAATTGCTTCGAAAGGACACACCGCCGTAACGGATAAAGCCGTGGCTGCCACCTGTACCTCAAACGGGCTTACCGAGGGAAGTCATTGTTCTGTATGTAACATTATTATAGTTGAACAAAAGACCGTCAAATCCAAAGGGCACACGATGTCATCCAAAAGAGTTGCCGCCACCTCTAACAGAGAGGAGTACACACTTCATTATTGTACATCATGCCCCTATAGTTATGAAGAATTCTCTGCCACGACTTCACCAATAAAATTTATAAGCCATAACAATGGCACCTGTAGCGTTACTGGCCTAAATGACACAACTATAGAAAACCTTGTTATTCCGACAAAAAGCCCATCCGGCGATACCGTTGTTGCTGTTTCCGATAGAGCATTTATAAGAAATTCTACATTAAAATCCGTCACCCTTCCCTCCACCGTGAACCAGATTGGTGAGTTTGCCTTTTGTGGTTGCACAAACCTAAAAGCCGTCAACGGTAGTCAGTATGCGACCACTATAAAAGGAAGTGCCTTTGCAGAATCTCCACTTATAACGACTTTAGATTTGTCAAATGCCACTACTCTTGGGAACTATATATGTAGTGCTATGACTAATTTATCCTCTGTTAAATTATCCAATAAATTAAAAAAACTTCCACAAGGTATATTTGCCAGATGCACCTCATTATTGAAAATCAATTTGCCATCCTCGATAACCGTAATCGGCAATGCCGCATTTCAATCAACCAATATAGAAAATATTATCTTACCCGATTCCGTAGAAGAAATTGAAATGTATGCTTTCCGCTATTGTAGTAAACTAAAAAGCATAAAGTTATCTGAAAATCTGAAAATAATAAATCCTTTAGTGTTTGAGCGTTGTACCAATTTGAACGACGTAGTCCTGCCAGATGGTTTGAAAACTTTGGGGCGATTAGCATTCTCGGATTGCAAATCTCTTACAAAGATTAAACTGCCCGACACGCTGACATCAGTTGGTGATTCTTGCTTCAGCGGTTGTACTGCATTGAGTTCCGTAACACTGGCAAACGGTATAAAAACCATACCTATGCGCTTATTTTCCGGTTGCACAGCACTTTCGAGCATCACTTTGCCACCGAGCACAACTTCCATTCAACAAGAGGCGTTTAATGGTACATCAATATCAACCCTTGTCATCCCTGATAGTTGTACTTCAATCGGGAACTCTGCATTTAGGGGTTGCAAAAATCTTGTCTCTGTTTCTTTTGGTGCAAATCTTAAGAAGATTGATTCATACGCTTTCAATGGTTGCAAAGCTATCGCTTCCATCTCTCTGCCTAAAACTTTTGAAGACTTAGGCGATTGGGCTTTTATGAATTGTAGCGGATTGCAAAAGATATACTTAGGAACGAGCATCACAAACATCGGTAGCGGTGCTTTTAAAAATTGTACCGCGCTTTCAAACGTATTTCTTCCCAAAAGTTTGCAATTCATTAAAACGGAAACATATGACGAAAACCCCTTCACGGGATGCTCCGGAACACTGAATATTTATTCTGACGCTCCACAATCTAACTATGTTTGGGAGCGATATTTCGGGCTAGTTTCCTACGGCGTTTCCTACGACGAATATTTGAAATTAACACAATAGCACAAACAAAAGAAGTGGTTTTGCAATGGTATGCAAAACCACTTCTTTATTTATGACGCCTCTTTTAGCTTATTACTCCCTGCTACACCTTGTGCGGTTTCTAACATATTCTCTGCAAATATGGCGTAACCTTTTTTGCTGTCGTTTATAAACACATGGGTTACAGCGCCGATGAGTTTGCCGTTTTGCAAAATAGGGCTCCCCGACATACCTTGCACTATGCCGCCCGTTTTGTTTATAAGACGCTCGTCTGTTATTGTTACCACCATATTATGCGTACTGCTTTCGGTGTGCCCTTTGCGGATTTCGATTTCACAGGCATATTTTTGCGGTTGTTCACCCTCTACAGTCGTATAGATATATGCGGGACCGTTTTCTATCTCCTGTTTTAGCGCTAATGTCACTAGTCCTGTTTTATCGTAATCGTAAATACATTCGCCGTAAATGCCCGTTTCGGCGTTTAACATTAGTCTTGCTATCTGAGAATTTTTAAGTTGTCCTTTAAGTTCTCCAGGTGCGCCGACTGCGCCTTTGACCACAGATACAATGTCTGCTTTGACTATATCGCCTTTTGATATCTGCATCAGTTTTTCGGTATCGGTATCGCATATTCCGTGGCCGAGTCCGCAGACCATATCGGTTGAGGGCGAATAAAAGGTCAGAGTTCCTATACCCGCTGTACTATCGCGCACCCAAACTCCTATGCGGTATATTCCCGCACTTTTAGAAAATATGGGCTGTATTTTGACGGTTTTAACGGTCTTTTCGCGTTTTATAACAACCCTCAGTGCTTGTCCGTCTGAGTTTGAGACGATGTTATATACATCTTCATTCGAATAAACCTTTTTTCCGTCAACCGAAATTATAGTATCGCCCATTCTTATTCCCGCCGATTCAGCAGGGTTTTCCTCGCCGTTTTCTCCATCCACAGTTCCGATACCGACAACCAACACGCCATCGGTATATGCTTTTACGCCAAAGGGCGTTCCAAGCACCTTAACAGCCATTTCGTCAATTACATTGACCGTTGCCGCCCTTACAGGAAAAACGCCGAGCAATTTAAAATTTGCTTTATAATCCGTATTCTGCGATGTTTGCAAGTTTTTTTGCATTGGCGCGGCACTTTCAAAATCTACTGTAATAGGGACTTGGCAATTTACCTTAAATTCCGTTCCCTCTACCAAATAATAGTTTTTTGAAAGCGTATTATCGGCATAAATTATTCCGCCAAACACCGCCGCCGAAAGCAATGAAAGTGCAACCGCAAGGGTGCGAATCAAAATTTTAACTTTTTTCATTCTGCCTCCTTTTGCTTGCAAAAATAATTTATGCAAATTACCGCCCTATATTTATGAAAAAATCTGTGCCTTTATAAAGTTAATTCCAACAAAGGTAAAACATAAAAGGTCAGCAAATTATGCCGACCTAAAATGGTAAAAATTTCCTGCTGCGCTCCTGCTTTAGTTGCGGCTCGTAATTTACAAGTATTGAGTCCTCACCTATTATTTCTATATTGTCCCACGGAATTATAACATCCTCGTGTCTACCTAAAATTCCAAAAAAACGTGGTTTCCCGTATATCACAAGCGAAACAATTTTTCCGTTCCCTGTATCAAACAAAAGGTCGCACACATTACCGACTATTGTGCCATCCTTTATACATATTACCTGTTTATCACGAAGTTCTGATATTCTGCAACACATATTACCACCTCACAGCAATATATGCTTAAATTTTATTTTTTATTTACATTTTAATTTTATCAAGCGCACCCTTTTCAAGACGCGACACCTGTGCCTGTGAAATGCCGATTTCACTTGAGACCTCCATTTGTGTCTTCCCTTGCATAAACCGCAGACTGAGTATGCGTTTTTCGCGGTCGCTTAGCGACTTTATTGCCTCTTTTAAAGCTATCTCGTCCAACCAATTTTTGTCATCATTTTTATCACCGATTTGGTCAAGCATATATATTGTATCACCGCCGTCAGAAAAGACCGGCTCATAAAGTGACACAGGCTCTACTATGCTTTCAAGCGCGACCACAACATCCTCTTTTGGAATTTCGAGTTCTTTTGCAATTTCCTCCACAGTTGGCTCTCGCTGATATTTGTTTATAAAATTTTCTTTGACCTGCATTGCCTTATACGCAGTATCCTTTATTGAACGGCTGACGCGTACCATATTATTATCTCGCAGGTATCTGCGGATTTCACCGATTATCATTGGCACCGCATAGGTTGAAAAACGAACATTTTGAGTTATATCAAAATTATCTATTGATTTTATAAGTCCGATGCAGCCCACCTGAAACAAATCATCAGGGTTTTCACCGCGATTTTGAAAGCGCTGTATCACGCTAAGCACAAGTCTCAAATTTCCGCCTATCAAGGTGTCTCGCGCCGATTTTTCACCGTTTTTTACTCTTTTAAGAAGTTCTTCTTTTTGTTTTTCAGAGAGAACGGGTAGCGTTGATGTATCCACACCGCAAATTATAACCTTTTTATACTGCATACCGATTCCCCCAATAGTTATTACATTAAAATTATTGCCACCAGGGGAGTGATATAAACCTATAAAAAATTTTTCTTGTCGTGCAAATTTACTTGCATTCGACAAATAAAAAAGAAATCGCCGAAGCGATTTCTTAAACTTGTTTATAAAGACTTTGGAAATAATCCGTAGCGTCCTTAAAAACATCATCAATATTTTTTTGTTTTTCAGTTTCCTCTGCGTCCCCGGCGCAAATTTCGCATATTGCAGATTTGCAAACTTCCGTTTTACCGAGCACTAGGTTTATAAGGTCCTTTGAATACTCATTAGGGTTATCTCTGAAGCTGTTACTCGCCTTTGTTCCCTCAAGCACGATTTTTCCAATAACTTCGGCGCCGTACTGCATAATATCAGGCAGTTTAACCTCAGCCGTTATTTCCTCTTTTATCGGATGGTCTTCAAAAATTCCGTGTACGGCAGATTCCGATTCCGTTACAGGCGGTGTAGGTGTGTATTGTTTTTCCATCTCGCACAGCTGTCTTCTAAGGGAATTTATTTCCTCAATATTTTCTTTATAAAGCTTTTTGTACTTATCACGCTCTTCTAATGCTGTTTGCAAACGGTTATATAAAACCGTATTTTGTTCCAACAAATCTTTTTTTCTCACATTATCACCCAAAAACAGTATATTATAATATTTCTTTTTTTTCAAGTACTTGAAAAAATATTTATAATAAATTATAATATGTATATATTTTTTGAAAAGAGGTGACCGTATGGAAAGAGATGCTACAAATGCAGGTGTTGCTTTTGGTGGTCTCGTCAGTACAGATGAAATCAGAATTTTAATTTGCTATATTCTTGATTCGGTTAAAGACGCTGTCCCCGCCCAACAACTTTCCGAATTGTTGCATTTTGAAGGCGTTGCCAATTATTTTGAAGTTAGTACTGCCTTTGCCTCGCTTGAAGAAAACGGTCACATAAAAAAGACTGAAGATGAAAAATATGTTATAACTCATAGTGGAAGTAACATTGCGGCAACGCTTAAAACATCTGTACCTATTACCGTGCGCGACAAGACATTTGCGCTTACCGTAAAGTTGCTCTCCTCTATGAAATACGCCGAGGAAACACGCTTTACTATTACCGAATGTGACAAGGGTTACAATGTTCGCTGTGCCGTTGTCGAGGGTGATACAGAACTTATGTCGGTCTCGCTTTTTGTTGCCGACAAGGAACAGGCAGAAAACATTAAAAAGATTTTTCTTGATGACCCAACCAGAGTTTATTCGGGAATTATTGAACTTTTGACCAAAACAAAACTTAAATAAAAAAACCGCCCTTTTACAGAACGGTTTTACATTTGGAGCTGAAGATGGGACTCGAACCCACGACCTGCTGATTACGAATCAGCTGCTCTACCAACTGAGCCACTCCAGCACTAACGCGGTTTTTATTATACCAATAAACCGAGATTTAGTCAAGTTAAAAAGCATTAATTGGTGATAATATGGGAGAAAAACATTTTAACAAAAGATTGCGCGAACTACGCAAAGAAAAGAATCTTACACAGGGGCAGGTTGCCAATGCTCTTGGAATTAAACTTAATACATATGCCCATATGGAAAAGGACGGTAAACGCCCCTCTGCCGATATGCTTAAAAAATTGTCTGAGTTGTTTTTTGTGAGTATTGACGATTTAACCGGAACTAACACACAGCCGCAGATGCTTGAGGGTCTTAATTTGAATAAAAGCACTCTTATTCTTAGGTCTGATGAAAATATTTTTGGAACTGAAACTCCTAAACCCACTGCTCCCCAATTTATCAGGGATATGCAAAGCATAGAACAAGATATAATACTGATGTATCGAATGATGTCCGATGAAGACAAGCAAAAGGTTAACCGTTATGTAAAACGCACTTTTGATAAAAAAGATAAATAACTTAGTTCGCAGCAAATGCTGCGGACTTTTTTTCACAAAAAAACCGAGTGTATAAAACACTCGGTTTTTAAATTGCTTAATTAGTTGATAGCGTTAACAACGCCAGAACCAACTGTACGGCCACCTTCACGGATAGCGAAGCGGAGACCTTCTTCAATAGCGATAGGAGTGATAAGCTCAACATCCATCTCTACGTTATCACCAGGCATGCACATTTCTGTACCTGCGGGGAGAGAAACAACACCTGTAACGTCAGTTGTTCTGAAATAGAACTGAGGACGATAGTTGTTGAAGAAAGGAGTATGACGTCCGCCTTCTTCTTTGTTCAATACGTAAACCTGACCATGGAACTTGGTGTGGGGGTTGATGGAGCCGGGTTTGCAGAGAACCTGACCACGCTCAACTTCTTCACGGCCTACGCCACGGAGAAGAGCACCAACGTTATCGCCAGCTTCACAGTATGTGAGGGTCTTACGGAACATTTCCATAGAAGTAACAACAGTCTTAGCTCTTTCTTCGGTAAGACCGATGATTTCAACTTCGTCACCAGCATTAAGCTGTCCACGCTCAACACGGCCTGTAACAACAGTACCACGACCAGAAATGGTCATAACGTCCTCGATAGGCATAAGGAACGGAAGGTCTGCTTTACGGTCAGGAGTGGGGATGTAGCTGTCAACAGCATCCATAAGTTCCTGGATAGGAGCATATACAGCATCAGACGGATCAGTAGAAGCACTGTCAAGAGCCTGGAATGCAGAACCCTTGATGATGGGTGTATCGTCACCGGGGAACTCGTACTTGTCGAGTGTCTCACGGATTTCCATCTCTACAAGCTCAAGAAGCTCTTCATCGTCTACGAGGTCGGTCTTGTTCATGAATACTACGATGTAGGGAACGCCAACCTGACGAGCGAGGAGAAGGTGTTCCTTAGTCTGAGCCATAGGACCGTCAGTAGAAGCGATAACAAGGATAGCACCGTCCATCTGAGCAGCACCGGTAATCATGTTCTTAACATAGTCAGCGTGTCCGGGGCAGTCAACGTGTGCATAGTGACGAGCGTCTGTTTCGTACTCAACGTGAGC
>JAZRZS010000017.1:0-2093 GCA_045601505.1 Acutalibacteraceae bacterium | reverse complement strand
TTTCAACATTAAAAAAGACGATGCTAATTAGCATCGTCTTTTTTGCATTGTGTACCGTCGTGGATTATTTCGTAATTATCCTTATAAATCAAATCTTCAATAAACACAAACTCATACCCCTCATCTTTTAGGCATTTGAGTATTTGCGGCAACGCCTCGGGTGTATGGTCGGCATCGTTGTGGAATAGCACAATACTGCCGTTTTTGACCTTGTTTACCACCCTATTACAAATGCTTTCGGGTGTGGCGTTCTCTTTCCAGTCAAGGCTGTCGACGTCCCATTGCACTGTATACATTTTTACGCTTTCGGTAGTTTCTATTGTCTTATTATCATAATCACCATAAGGTGGTCTGAAAAGTGTGGGTGTCTCCCCTGTTATTGACGCGATTTTTTCATTACAGGCGGTAAGTTCTGACACCATTTGTTGTGTGCTGAGCTGCGGCATATGCGGATGTGTATTTGAATGGTTTTGCACCTTATGACCTGCGTCATACAGTTGTTTTACCGATTCGGGATATTTATCCACCCATGCGCCGACAACAAAAAATGTTGCGGGAACTTCATACTCCGCAAGTATATTAATCAGTTCTTCGGTATCGTCATTTCCCCAAGCGGCATCAAAACTTATTGCAATTCTTTTTTCTTCCGTTTCAACGCAATATATTGGCAGACGTTTACCCACCTGTGCAAACACGCGCACCGAGCCGACAACTGCTATTGTCAGGGCGGCAAAAACGCCCAAAACCGCCATTATTTGTTTTTTGGATACAATAATATAACGCATAAAAAGCCCCCCTACATAACTCTATGTGGGGGGACTTGTCATATATAACTAATTATTATTTACCTAAATTAAACTGTTCGCCACAACCGTAATTTTCATAGACATAATCGATATCCTTATCGCCTCTGCCCGAAAGACAAACGAGAATTGAGCCTGTTTTCTTTTCTTTAGCATACTTAATTGCATATGCAAGGGCGTGTGAACTTTCAATAGCAGGAATAATACCCTCATATCTGCAAAGCAGGAAGAATGCTTCCATTGCTTCTTCATCCGATGCGGTAACATAATTAACACGCTCAGCATCGCGCAGATATGCGTGTTCGGGTCCAACGCCTGGGTAATCTAACCCACTTGCGATAGAATAAACAGGAAGCGGCTCACCCTTTTCGTCTTGCAAAAGATAGCTTTCAAAACCGTGCAGTTTACCCTTTGTACCAAACTGCATTGTTGCGGCGTGGTCGCCAATACCGCTACCGCGTCCAAGCGGTTCAACGCCGTAAATTTCAACAGGGTCTGCAAGGAACGGAACAAACATACCAAGCGAGTTGGAGCCGCCACCGACACAGGCGCAAACGGCGTCAGGCATAATGCCTGTCATATCCAAAAACTGCTCTCTCGCCTCTATGCCGATTACCGACTGAAAATCTCTTACCATTTTTGGAAAAGGATGTGGACCGAGCGCTGAGCCTATACAATAAATTGCGTTGTCATATTCCTTAAGATATGCCTCAAAAGCGGCGTCAACAGCCTCTTTAAGTGTTTTGAGTCCCTTGGTTACAGGTATAACATTGGCGCCAAGCATCTTCATTCTGATAACATTTGGGTGTTGTTTTTCTATATCAACTTCGCCCATATATATGTCACATTCCATACCAAAATATGCGGCGGCGGTTGCCAACGCCACGCCGTGTTGACCTGCACCTGTTTCGGCTATGAGTTTCTTTTTGCCCATATATTTAGCAAGTAATCCTTCACCCATACAGTGATTAAGTTTATGTGCTCCCGTATGGTTTAAGTCTTCGCGCTTAAGATAAATCTGGCAGTTGCCAAAAAGTTTTGACAGGCGTTCGCAATGGTAAACGGGTGTTGGGCGACCTTGAAACTCTTTACGAATTCGGCGCAGTTCATTTATAAATTGTGCCGAATGGCAAATAGCCTCATACGAGTCATTTGCCTCTTTAAAAGCCGGTTCTAGTTCTGGCGGTAAAAATGCGCCGCCGAATTCGCCAAAATAGCCATCCTCTGTAGGAAATTCTTTCAAATAATTATCAAAGTTTTTATATTTATTCATAATCTTCTCCTCAAAAT
>JAZRZS010000016.1:0-10766 GCA_045601505.1 Acutalibacteraceae bacterium | reverse complement strand
GGTTATAAACAATTATGATACACCTGCGGCTGACGCTAAAGCCTTTGACAGCACACAGTTTGAGGGCAGAAAACTTATCGGTGTTTTTGATGATATGAACAAAGCGATTGAAGCCGCTAACGCAGGATACAAGGCTGTCCGAGCTATGCAGGTTGAAGAGCGCGAGAAAATCATTACAGAAATTCGCCGTCTGACACGTGAAGAGGCTCCCATTATGGCCCGTATCGGCGTTGCCGAAACCAAGATGGGCAAGGTAGAGCACAAGCGCCTTAAGCACCTTTTGGTTGCCGATAAAACTCCCGGCACAGAGGATATTATTTCTAACGCTAAAACAGGCGACAACGGCTTAACACTGATTGAAATGGCTCCTTTTGGTGTTGTTGGTGCAATTACGCCCAGCACCAACCCAAGTGAAACAGTTATTTGTAACAGCATTGGCATGATTGCTGCTGGTAACGGCGTTGTTTTCAATCCACATCCAGGTGCTATTGCTACATCTAACTATGCAGTTGACCTTATTAACCGCGCAAGTAGAAATGCAGGTGGCCCCGAAATTTTGGTGGCTTCTATGGATAAACCCACCTTGGAATCTGCTGATGTTATGTACAAGCATCCGCTTATTCGTCTTTTGGTTTGCACAGGTGGACCAGGTGTTGTCCGTGCAGTACTTTCTTCTGGCAAAAAGGCTATCGGCGCAGGTGCGGGTAACCCCCCTGTTATCGTTGATAACACAGCCGACATCAAAAAGGCGGCTAAGGATATTATTGACGGCTGCACATTTGACAATAATTTGCCCTGTATTGCAGAAAAAGAAGTTTTCGCATTCAATGATATAGCAGACGAATTGATTGCCGGTATGCAACAAAACGGCGCATATAAAATTTCTGCTGCACAGGCTGATAAACTTGCAAAAATTGTTCTTGTCAGCAAGACCGATAAATCAGGTAAGACTAAAATTATGGTTAACCGCGACTGTGTTGGACGCGATGCCGATGTTTTGCTTGAAAAAATTGGTGTTAAGGTTGGCAAAGAGATACGCTGCATCATCTGCGAAACCGATTTCTCACATGATTTCGTTCAACATGAACTTATGATGCCCATTCTCCCTATTGTTCGCGTAAAAAATATTGACGAGGCTATTGACCTGGCAGTTAAGGCGGAACACGGCAACCGCCATACCGCACATATGCACTCTAAGAATATTGACCATCTTTCGCGCTTTGCAAGAGCAGTTGAAACCACAATTTTTGTTAAGAACGCACCGTCATACGCAGGTATCGGCTTCGGCGGCGAGGGTCACACAACATTTACTATTGCAGGTCCCACAGGCGAGGGTATCACCTCTGCCCGTAGTTTCACCCGTCAGCGCCGCTGCGTAATGGCAGATAGTTTCCGCATTATATAAGGGGTGTAATAAATGGCTTACGATAAAGATTTTGTTGCCGAGATTGTCGGCAAGGTCGTTGCTGAATACAATAAAACCTCAGGTGATGGCGTTCCTGTTGGCGTATCAAACCGCCACATTCACCTATCCAAAGAGGACGTTGAAACGCTATTCGGCAAAGGATATGAACTTACTCCTTTCAAGGATTTGTCACAACCCGGTCAATATGCTTGTAAAGAACTTCTGACCATTGTTGGTCCCTCGCTCCGTCCTATTGAAAAGGTACGAGTTCTCGGACCCGTCAGAAACGCATCCCAGGTTGAAATTTCACGTACTGATTCTTATGTTCTCAAGGTTAAGCCCCCTGTGCGTGAGTCGGGTGATATTAAGGGCAGCGCACCGATCACCATCATTGGTCCCAAGGGCGTTTTAACACTCAAAGAGGGTTGCATTATTGCTAACCGTCATATACATATGGGTATTGAAGATGGTAAACGCTTTGGCGTTAAGGACGGCGATTATGTAACCGTTCACGTAAACGGTGAACGCCGCACGACCTTCTATGATGTTCAGGTACGCGTCAGCGATAAATTCTGTCTTGAAATGCACGTTGATACAGATGACGCCAACGCCGCAGGAATTGGAAACGGCGCGGTTGTTACACTTGAAAAATAACCAAAAAGCAACGATTTTTATCGTTGCTTTTTTTATTTTCGAAAAATTTTCGAAAAACTCTTGACAAGCATTTCGTGTTTTTGTATCATATAAGTGGGAGTTGATATTATGACAGTAACAGAACTCAGCAAAATAACAGGTTATGCTATTTCTACAGTTTCTAAAGCACTTTCGGACAGTAATGAAATTAGTCCTGATGCTAAAGAAAAAATACTTAAAGTTGCGCGTGAAACAGGCTATTACGACAAGGTGCTTCGCCGCAAAAAGCGCATTGGCACACCTAAAATGGTTGGCATCATAACCGATGATTTTAGTGATGCGCGTATTATCCGAAATCTCTGCCATCAACTTGAAAAACGCGGTGTTGCTTCGGTTGTGTCTATGTATGGAAACGCAACAGAGCTTTTATCGCAGTTTTTATGCGTTGACAGCGTTTTATATATGAGTAAATCGGACGCGGCTTGTGCTGTTACGTCTTTTACATTTGATGGCGACATTGAAAATACAGTTAACGCTCTGTGCTCTGACGCACCTCAGGTTGCAGATACACCGGCGGACGAAAACTTTTCTGTATCTCGCAAAAAAGATGATATTTGGCTTTTCTAAAAGGAACGATTTTCTATGCAAATTAACATCAAAGGCGGCACGGTCGATTTATCGGGTGAGCCAATTTTGCACGATATAAATTTCGAAATAAACACCGAAAGCCGTATAGGCGTTGTAGGAAGAAACGGATGTGGGAAAACCACACTTTTGCGCTTACTTGCGGGTGAATTGCAACTTGCCCCGACCGACAGCCCAGAGGATAACCGCTTTGTAGTTTCGGGGCATCCAGTTATTAAAATGCAAAGTCAGATGGCTTTTGCCGATAACACTCGTTTAATGGTGGACGAGGTGCGTTCGGCTTACACAGAAATTCTTTCAATGAAAGCGCGGCTTGATGAGCTTACTTCCATTATGGAAAAAGGTGAAAACGCTGACGCTATTTTGGAATATACCGCTTTGCTTGAGCGTTTTACAAACGCAGGTGGATTTTATTTTGAAAAGGAATATGACGCCGCTATACGCAGTTTTGGCTTTACTGATGAGGATAAATATAAACCGCTTTCGCAATTTTCGGGCGGTCAGCGCACCAAAATTGCTTTTTTAAAATTGCTTTTATCTAAACCTGACCTTTTATTGCTTGACGAGCCTACCAATCACCTTGATTTAGATGCGGTTGCTTGGTTAGAAGAGTATCTTAAGAATTATAAAAAGGCTTTTGTTGTTGTATCGCACGACCGAATGTTCCTTGACCGCACAGTAAATACAATTTACGAAATTGAGCGCGGCAGATGCACACGCTATAACGGAAACTACACCGAATTTACTATACAGAAAAAAGCATTAAGAGAGCAAAGAGCAAAAGAATATGCAGCGCAACAGCGAGAAATAGAGCATCTTGAAAGTCTAGTTGAACGTTTTAGATACAAGGCGACCAAAGCTTCAATGGCTCAGTCTAAGCTTAAGCAGCTTGAAAAAATGGAACGAATAGAGGCGCCAAAAAAGGATGATAGGCGCACTTTTCATGCCACACTTTCCCCCGCTTTGCGTTCGGCGCGTGATGTACTATCGGTTAAAGACCTTGTAATCGGATATGATAAACCTCTCTCAAGAGTGAGTTTTGATGTGCGGCGTGGTGAGCGCATTGGCATCATTGGCGGAAACGGACTTGGAAAATCAACCCTGCTTAAAACGCTTGTGGGCAGGGTTCCGAAAATAAGCGGAGAATATTATTTCGGCGGTGCCACAAAGGTCGGATATTTTGACCAGCAATTAGCCGAACTCACAGGTAGTGAAACTGTGCTTGATAACTATTTAAATGCGTTTCCCAACACCTCTGATTTTGAGGCGCGAAGTCGTCTTGGCGCCTTTCTGTTTACTAAGGAAGATGTATTTAAGACGCTTTCTATGTTGTCGGGCGGCGAGAGGGTGCGATTATCCCTTTGCAAACTGTTTGCCGAACAGCCTAATGTGCTGATTTTAGACGAGCCCACCAACCATATGGATATTATTGGAAAGGAAACCCTTGAAGAAATTTTGAGCGGATTTGAGGGCACTTTGATTTTTGTATCGCACGACCGATATTTTGTTAAGAAACTTAGTGAGAAGCTACTTGTGTTAAAGGACGGCGGTTGTGAGTTTTACGGATATGGGTACGAGCAGTATGAGGCTGCAACCGCCGATAAAAAGGCACCGCAGACCGAAATAAAAGTGGCTGCACCTAAGCAGAAAAAGTCTTTCACAACTCCCGCCAAAGAGCGTTCTCGCTGTGAACGGGCGCTGGGGAGAGCGGAAGAAAAAATAGCATTGCTTGAACTGAAAATCGGCGGTTTAGAGGCAGAAATGCAAACGCCCGAAATTGCAAGTGATTACCTTAAATTAGCCGAAGTACAACAAGAACTCGACACTCTGCAAACCGAACTGTCGGTTGCTATGAGTGAATGGGAATTAGCGGCAGAACGCCTTGAAGAATTGAATAAATAATTAAAAAGGTTCCTACAAAATAGGAACCTTTTTATTATGAGTTATAAAGTTTCTCGCTTGTAAAGTGCGGGTCGGTTGTGATGTTCATTCGCATTTTGCGAAGAATTGATTCATCTCCCGAATTAAGAATGTGTGTGGAGTGGATTTCACAGCCGCGTAGTTTGGGCAACTGCTCTACCGCACGTTTTACTACGGGGTCTGTTACCGCACAGATATATAACGCCGAAAGCACGTCATCTGCCTTAAGTACGCTGTTGCTTGTCTGACTGCCTCCAAGCAGTTCGTTTTTAAGGGTGAGCAGAGGCTCTAAAACCGCAGGACTCATAAGAAGTGTCGATTTAGGAATATCGGCAAGAACCTTGATACTGTTGAGCATTGCTCCACTTGAAGCACTCATAAGTGCGGTTGCCTTGCCTGTTATAATTCTGCCATCGGGAAGCTCTATTGCGGCGGCAGGAACATTCTGGCACGAGGCACTCTTGCGTCTTGCGGGAAGTACAACAGGTCGCTCCTCCCCTTTTATATCAAGTTGCTCCATTATACTGCGAATTTTTTCAACCGTTTCGGCGCTTTCCTTGCCTTGCTTATGGTCAGACGCGGCGCGGAAATAACGGCGCAAAATTTCCTGTCGGCTCGCTTCGCAACAAGCCTCTTCATCAAAAATACCGTAACCCGCCATATTAACGCCCATATCGGTTGGACTGCAATAAAACTTATCGTTGCCCGTAATTTTTGTAAGTATGCGATGAACAATGGGGAACGCCTCAACATCGCGGTTATAGTTGACGGTTGTTTCGCCGTAATGTTCAAGGTGGAACGGGTCTATCATATTAACATCCTGTAAATCGGCAGTAGCCGCCTCATACGCAAGGTTTACGGGGTGTTTAAGCGGTAAATTCCAAATAGGAAAAGTTTCGTACTTGCCGTAACCTGCGGTTACGCCGCGCTTTGATTCGTGATAAACCTGTGAAAGACAGGTTGCAAGTTTGCCGCTGCCCGGACCGGGAGCGGTTACAACAACAAGCGGTTTGCTCGTTTCAATATACGGGTTAGAGCCGTAGCCGTTATCACTTACAATATAATCAACATTATGCGGATAACCGGGAATGGGCTTGTGAATGTAGTATTTTATCGAACGCGCGTCAAGCACCTGCATAAACTGATTTGCGGCGTGTTGTCCGCTGTAACAGGTGATGACAATGCTGTTAACCTCAATATCCATGCTTTTAACAAGGTCTATCTGGCGCAAAAGGTCCATATCGTAACTAATACCAAGGTCGGCGCGGATTTTACTTTTTTCGATATTTTCTGCGCTTATGCAAAAAATAATTTCTACATGTTCGCGCAATGTGCAAAGCATTTTGATTTTCGCATCAGGCTCAAATCCTGGAAGGACACGTGAAGCGTGGAAATCATCGAAAAGTTTACCGCCAAACTCAAGATACAACTTTCCGTCAAAACGGGCTATTCTTTTTAAGATGTTTTCGCGCTGTTTATCGACATAAAGTTGGTTATTAAACCCTTTTTTTAACATACCTGTCCCCCCAAACATCAAAATAACAATTATAAAGTAATTTTATCACATTTTTTTGCATACTGCAACCGAAAAACGCAAATTTATTGTCCCCTTACAGATTTTGTCGTTCGTTTTGTAATTTGCTTGAAATACTGCAAAAAATGGTTGTAATCACAAAAGCCAACCAACCGAGAAATCTCACGCGCCGAAAGACTTGTGGTTTCAAGTAATCGCAGCGCCTCGTCTATGCGCAGTTTTAGAACATACTTATGAAGCGATAAGCCGGTTTGTTCAGATACAAGTCGGCTAATATAATTGGGATGCAACCCAAAAATCTCACCCAAAGCGCTATTGGTAAGTTCCTGCTTATAGTGTTCGCTTATATATTTTAATATTTTTTCACCTTTTTTTGCCCTCTCGCTCACATTTTTATTTTTTGCCGAGCGTACAAAGGCTACTAGCAGTTGTGTTAAAAGCGAATTAGCGTTTTCTAAATAAAGTTCTGACTTTTCGGTCATTTCAAAAAACAACTTTTCTGCTGTGTTTTTTTGGTTATAAAGTGCTGAAATTTTACCATACGTAATAGAAAATTCTTCTCCGCAGAATTGCACTGCTAAAACACCTTCACCCGATTCAACCGATATATTATCAGCAAAAACTGCCGCATCACAAAGCATGAGCGGAACCGTTGTGGATTTAGTTTTTATTTTAGCAGTTTCACATAGACAGTATAAAAACACTGTGCCATTACCTATTTCAAGTGTATCACCGCAAGACAGCATTTTAACATCTAATATTTGATGCGCCACTTTAACATCACCCAAATCAATTATACTACAATTTGTTTTAATTTCAACACTTTTCGTTTGTTTTGCAATGTTTGGTGAAATATTAAAAGCCTGTCAAAGACAGGCTTTTAGTGTTTTATTAATCTATTTTTCCGTAAAGCGGAAGGTCTGCAGCATCAGCCTTTGGTGCGCGGTCGGGCGCGGAAGCGGAAACTCGATGTGAGTCGCTTCTTCTACCGCCTCTGCGGTCGTCACGGCGGTTACCGCCAACCTGTGAAATTACAACACGGCGTCCTCCGCCTTCGCCAACCGAGTGTGATTCAACGCCCTCTATACCCTGAACTTCGGTATGGATTATGCGGCGCTCATAAGGGTTCATCGGTTCTAACGTACGGCTACGTCCTGTGCGAAGAACCTGTTTGGACATACGATGCGCAAGACCTTTTAGGGTTTGCTCACGCTTTTCGCGGTAGTTACCTGTATCAAGCGAAACGCGGAAGAATCCGTCTCCTGTGTTTGCTGCAAGGGATACAAGATATTGAAGCGCGTCAAGTGTTTCACCGCGGCGGCCGATTACTATACCAAGGTTTTCACCTGTTAAGATAATACGTGCGCCATTGTCAGACGGGATAACCGAAATTTCGGTTCCCTCTAGGCCGAGGTTTGCAAGTATTGTTTTTAAATATGCTACTGCGCGACCTGCAGGGGTGTTTGCATCTATTTTATCGGCAGCAATAGCCTCTTTTTCTGGGGCTTCCGCAACCTTCTTAGGTGCAGATTCTGCCTTTTTTGCAGTTTTATTGTTCTCTTTTTTACGAACGGGCTTTTCGCGTTTCTTGGGCGCAGGGTCGGGCAATTCAACAAAAACCCTTACCTTTGCGGGTGAACCGCCGAAAAGTCCCAATGTTTTCTTTTTGGGATTTGCAAGTACTTCAAACTGTACTTCATCTTCAAACGAAACGTTAAGCTCTGCTTTGGCTTTTTCTGTTGCCTCTTCCAAAGTTTCGCCCACGCCTATTGCTTCTTTAATCACGTGTGCTCCTCCTAGTCTATTTGAGCCGATTTCTTACGATTTTGTTCACTCTTAAAACGTGTATATGTTTCCTTTATTCGTTCTTTCGCAAGTATAACATTCGGACCGAATTTGAGCGATATTATAGTTTGTATCGCACCGCCGATTATTGCAGAACATGCCCAATAAAAGCCCAACGCTCCGGGGAAGCCAAAGCCGATGAACAGAGAAATTAAGGGCATTGTCAGCATCATTCCCGACATATTAGGTGCATCGGGGTTTTGAATTTTCTGAATTTTAAGCGACACAATTGATGATAACATTTGCGCCGCAAAAGACATAAACGGAATTATCCAGATAAGCTCTGCTTTTGAAAAATCGAGTGAAAAATGTGGTTGCTGTGTGAGATTTATACCGAAAAAGTTAAAGTCAACATTAGCAAGCACTTCAGGTTTGATGGATTCAACCATTCCGTTTTCTATATAAGGTATAAGTTCGATAGGACGAAGAATTTTTACGCCCTCGATACTTTTCATAGCCGCGTCAATAGTTGCGGCGTCAACACCGCAGATGTAACGAATGGGATTAACAACAGCATAGTAAATACCCATCATAAATACCATTCGCAAAATTAGCGGTAAACATCCGCCCGACATAGAAACGTTTTCTTTCTGATACAGTTCTTGCATTTCTTGCGTATATCTCTGTTTATCATCACCGCAGCGCTTCTTGATTTCGTCAAGTTTTGGTTTTATACGCATTTGCTGTACCGAAGATTTTTGTGATTTTATGGTAAGCGGTATCATTGCAAGGTTAGCGATTATGGTAAACAAAAATACTGCGGCGGCAAAGTTGTTTCCAACCAGCCCCGACAGGAAACTGAGTATATATCCCATAGGAACGCTTATTATATCATATAACTTTTCCATTAGTTTCTCCTTCTTGTTTTGCGGGGCGGTACAGGGTCGTACCCACCCTTGCAAAGCGGATTGCACCTTAAAATCCGCCAAAACGTAAGTGCCGTTCCTTTAATTGCACCGTGCACCGCTAGTGCCTCAATTGCATACTCCGAACAGGTTGGTATAAAACGGCAACTGCCACGCATTTTGAGCGGCGATATATATTTTCTATAAATCTGCACGAGTTTAATCAACAGGTGTTTCATCTTCGCCTACCCAAATTCCTGCACCCTTAAGATGTGCTTCTATCCCCGCGCGAATATAGTGGCTTTTGAGTGCGGGGGTGCGAACTCTTCCGACAAATACAATGTCATATCCGCCGCGAATGTGCGGCAAACATTCACGAAACGCGGCAAGTATTACACGCCGCGCTCGATTTCGGGAAACAGCATTTCCGATTTTCTTCCCCGTTGTTATACCCACACGCACCGCACCTAAACGGTTTTTTACGATATAGGTTATAACTCCCGGGTGAACAAAACTTTTACCTCTGCCGTATGCCCTTCTAAATTCTTTGTTAAGTTTTAGTTTAATAATTTTTTCCATCGGATTCACCGACTCTGCAGTACTTATTAGTAAGTAAGCTGCTTTCTGCCCTTTGCTCTGCGACGGGCAAGTACCTTGCGTCCGTTGGCTGTAGCCATTCTCTTTAAGAAGCCATGCTCTTTCTTGCGATGAAGCTTTTTGGGTTGATAAGTTCTTTTCATTTTGTACCCTCCTTTTTTGCTTTAATGCTATGATATAACATAGCCTATCAAGTTAGCATTATATCAAAATCTGAGCCCTATGTCAACAACAATTTACGCACACAGACATATATTGCTCTACCGCATAACAGGGTACACCCGTCATTTTTGAAATCTCTTCAACACTGCCTCCGCTCTGTCTTGTATCCTCAATATTTATAAGTAGCGCTGCCGCAAACAAATCAGCCTCGCGCTCATATCTGCCTGTTACAAAATTGGTGCTGTCGGTCAAAAACACCGTGTTTATGCCTTTATGTAAAATTGCGTGGCCTAGTTCGTGTGCTGTACAGGCGTTGTCAAGCGGCTCTTTTATCGAAGAACTTATAACCACCGCCTGTTTCCCCGCCGTTTCCATATAAAAACCATTTATGCGGCGCGGTAGGTCAGCGCGTAATAGTGTTATTCCAAGGCAACGGCAAAGTTCGCTCGGGTCACAAGTGTTATACTCTTGCTTTAGTTGCTCAGCAAGATTCATTATCCTCCTTATCATCTGTCGCTCTCCTTTTCAACATAATATTAGCGGCAAGTAGCATGGCGTCAAACAACTTTTCTGTGTCATCTTCGTCAAGCAACGTCCCCTTGAACATAAGTCCACCCGTCGTTTTAAGACTCTCACGCATACCCTCAAGCGCATCCTCTACCTCTTTTGGTCCCTGTTCTCCGCCCGAAAGCAGATAATCGGCTGAGACACAGAATATGCGTCCAAGTTCCATTATTATATGGCTGTCGGGTTCGCGTCTGCCTTGCTCATACATTCCTACTGTGCTTGGAGATATGCCAATCATTGCGCCAAGCTCTGCTTGTGTGTAACCTCTACTTATTCTTAATTCCTTTATACGTTTGGCAAAACCATCCATATTATCACCCCAAGCGATTATAACACAAATCGTGTAGTTTTGTCAAGCCGTTAAATTGTTACCAAAACCGACAAAAATTGAGCGCAACAAATGTTAAAACACACCAAATGTGTAGTTTTTAACCGTTTATGCTTGACATAATCACACATTATGTGTTATTGTGAAAACAACATCCGATACACAAACTGTGTATTTGGGTATATTTATCAAACAAATCACACAATTTGTGTAGAAAGGTGAGTTTTATGACGTTAAAAGAATTAGGATATGAATATTTAAGACAGTATGAAGAAATAAAGTCAT
>JAZRZS010000015.1:0-2259 GCA_045601505.1 Acutalibacteraceae bacterium | reverse complement strand
TGAAAAGGTCATAAGCGAGGAACTGCCTAAACTTTCTAAATGCTTTAATAAAAAGGTAATGGCAAATGTCAGTGGATTTTCCATAGTAGACTATGCCTACACTTGTGAAAAACTAGATTCGTGTGAACAGGTCGGTTGGCTTGAAGTTAATGTAAGTTGTCCAAATGTTCACGGCGGGGGAATGAGTTTTGGAACAAGCGCCGCCGCCGCGGCAGAGGTAACACGCGCTGTTAAAAAGGTTACAACCAAACCCGTAATACTTAAACTGTCACCCAATGTTACCGATATTGTAGAAATTGCAAAAGCCTGTGAAGATGCGGGTGCAGACGGTATAAGCCTTATAAACACGCTGCTTGGTATGCGAATAGATTTGCGTACAAAGCGCCCTGTAATTGCTAATAAAATGGGCGGTTTTTCGGGCAGTGCAATTTTCCCTGTGGCTGTAAGAATGGTTTACCAGGTAGCATCGGCTGTTAAAGTGCCTGTAATAGGAATGGGCGGTGTCACCACAGCAGAGGATGTAATTGAAATGATGTTAGCGGGAGCCACAGCGGTAGAAGTTGGCGCCGCAAACCTTATATCACCCTATGCTTGTAGGGATATTATAGAAGACCTGCCTCGCGTTATGGATAAATATAACATAGATAATTTAAAAGATATAATAGGGGGAGCAAGATAATGGGTAAGGACGTAATCATAGCCTGTGATTTTAAAAGCAAAGAGGATACTCTCTGCTTTTTAGATAAGTTTACGGGCAGAAAACCTTTTGTGAAAATCGGAATGGAGCTTTTTTATGCAGAGGGACCTTCAATTGTACGCGAAATCAAAGAGCGCGGACATAAAATTTTCCTTGATTTGAAACTTCACGATATTCCAAACACCGTTAAAAAGGCAATGAGCGTACTGTCACACTTGGACGTTGATATCTGCAATCTTCACGCCGCTGGTACAGTAAATATGATGGAGGCGGCTATTGAAGGACTGACACGTGAAGACGGCACCCGTCCGTTGCTTATCGCGGTAACGCAACTTACCTCAACCGATCAGGAAAGTATGGAGAACGACCTGTTAATAAAAGAACCGATTGACAAGGTTGTGATGCACTATGCTTCACGTGCCAAAGCAGCGGGACTTGACGGTGTTGTTTGCTCACCGCTTGAAGCCGAAAAGGTGCATACAACCTGCGGTAAAGATTTCTTGACGGTAACACCCGGTGTGCGTTTTGCGGATGGGGATATGGGCGACCAAAAGCGCGTTATGACACCTGCAGACGCCAAAAAAATTGGCAGCGACTATATCGTTGTTGGCAGACCGATTACCGCAGCAGCTGACCCTGTTGCCGCATATGAGCGTTGCGTCAAAGAGTTTGTAGATTAGGAGGGTGTCTAGATGGAAGGTTATAAAAGAGAGTTTATAGAATTTTTAGAGGAAGCAGGTGTTTTGAAGTTTGGTGATTTCACCGCAAAATCGGGAAGAAAAATACCATATTTCATTAATGCAGGCGATATTAAAACAGGTGACCAAATAAGACGACTCGGCCAGTTTTATGCAAAGGCATACGCCGAAAAAATCGGCAACAAAAAAACTGTGCTTTACGGTCCTGCTTATAAGGGTATTCCGATTGCGGTTTCGGTTTCCTGTGCTTTGAGCGAAAACGGACTTGACGTTCCCTTCTTCTTTAATAGAAAAGAGGAAAAAGACCATGGCGAAGGCGGCGTCTTTGTTGGTTATAAACCAAAAGCAGACGAGGAAATCGTAATAGTAGAGGATGTCATTACCGCAGGTACGGCTATTAGAGAAAGTATGGAAATACTTTCGTCCTTAGACGGCGCAAAGGTTGTAGCAACCTTCGTTATGGTTGACCGCAAGGAAAAGGGCAAAACCGAAAAATCCGCAATGGCAGAGGTCGGAGAGGAATTTGGTTTCCCAGTATATTCAGTTGTCGATGTTTATGATATAATCGAATATCTAAAGCAGGACGATAAGAACCGCGAAAATGTAGAGAGAATTGAAAACTATCTTAAAATAAACGGTGCGGCGGTGTAAAATATGCGTAGTTTGATTGATATTTTGGACTTTTCGGTCGAAGAGATAGAAGAACTTTTGACTGTTGCGACCGATATTATCGAAAACCCGCAAAAGTATAGTGAAATGTGCAAAGGCAAAAAACTTGCAACATTGTTTTTTGAGCCATCAACCCGTACTAGACTGAGTTTTGAGTCGGCAATGTACGAACTCGGCGGCAACGTAATCGGTTTT
>JAZRZS010000014.1:0-28364 GCA_045601505.1 Acutalibacteraceae bacterium | reverse complement strand
GTACAGTCCGAATTGGAGCGGCGCCGGTGAAACCAAGCATCCGATACACATTCCTGACTGCTATATAGAAAATTTTGAATATGCGTATCACGAGGAATACACGTTAAATGTACATTTCACACGTGAAAGCTGGCACGGAAGTATGAAGGCATGTCGTGGAGTGGGCGCATCTCTTACACAAACTGAAATCAAAAGCTGCGAACAAGAACATCTGTCCCTGTTAGAAAAAATTGCACCTAACGAGTTTGATGTGTTGCACTATGCAGCAATTGCTGAATTGAAAAAGAAATAAATTCCAATTCATCGAATAGATAATCTTTTTTGAAAAAAATAATAAAAATCGTAAATTTTAGCTCTTTTTTCAAAAAACAAAGTGGCATCTAAATGGTTCGGAACAGCCAAGAAAAAGACGATTGCTTTTGCAATCTTCTTTTTCAGTTATATTCGCCTACGGCGAGTGATATTGCTTCGCAGTGATGTTCGGCTAAAGCCGAGTGATATTGCCCTTCGGGCAGTTAAGGAGCGAATATTTCTCCGCAAGATAAATCTTGCTACGAAGAATGACGGTGCTATGCTCCTTATTGAATATCACTGAAACCGCAGGTTTCAATATCACTTTCGCGTAGCGAAAATATCACTGTGCCAAGGGCACAATAGCACTTGAAATGTAATGGTTCGAACATATAGGTCAAAAATTCAAAAGCCTTCGGTTTTGCCACCTCCCTCTACACAAGGGAGGCTTTTTATTGCAAAAATCCGAAATATGTGCTATCGTTTTAGTAACATATATTTTGAGGGTGATATAATGAAAGTTTTTAATTCCACAAAGCATTTGGTGAGTTTTGTTTTTGTCGCATTTTATTTTATATTCAATATTATGCATACATTCATCACATTTTCAAAATTCTCCGTTTTGCTTAATAGTATCATAGCATTAATTCCGTCAATTCTTGTTTTATGTTATCTATTATTTGGATTTAAAATTTTCAAATTGACAAAATATATACTCTCGTTAGCGTTTGGCATAATTGTTTTTAGAAATTTATATGCTGTGACAGTTTCCATCATCGGCACACCCAAATATTTATTATTTGAAAACTACACTAAAATTTTACTCGCCTTATCGGTAGTTTTATTGTTGTTTAATATACTGTGTTTTTGCGGGACATTGTTTGAATTTAGATTTTCAATTCTTTTAAAAATCGGATGCATTGGTTATATATTAACAACTATTATAATTCCCACTTATCAATTCTTTTTGCTAGGCGGAATAGAATATCTAAATTCCATTCCCAAAGAAATGTTGCCTATAAATATATTCTCTTTCGTAAAATACTTATCTATAATATTTTTTTACTCAGGAATTTTTATTTTATCAACAAATAAGAAAAATGCAGATTTGGTGTGACAAAAGTGGGGCTTTTGAAAAATAAATAATAAAACCTTGATTTCAAGTGATTTTAGGGCGTAGTTTCAAGATAAAGCCCCAAACAGTGCGTCTGCTCACCGCTTGACTTTTTTATTACGCAGTTGTATATTTATACATGTAAGTATCTACTTATTAAGGGGGAATTTTTATGAAATATTATGTTGGACACCCGCTACAGACACGCGGCGTAGAGCGCTACAAACTGCAAGGCGGCAAGGGTGACGGAATGGAGTTTTTGTGCGTTCGCAACGGGCAAGGCTTGGAGCTTTGGATTTCGCTTGACCGCTGCGGCGATACGACACGTGTTATTTACAATGGCAAGAACATGGGATACCTCTCCCCATGCGGACACGTTTCTTCATCACACTATGACCACGTTGGCGCAGGTTTCCTTAAATCATTTAGCGCAGGTTTCTTTACCACCTGCGGTCTTGAAAACGTTGGCGGAGGCTGTGTAGATGACGGCGAGGAGGTTCCGCTTCACGGCACAATAGGCAACACCCCTGCCGAACTGCTTTCAATTGATGAGACAGATGACCAACTTAAAATAAAACTTGCTGTTCGCGATAGTGTTATCTTTGGAAGACGCTTTTTATTAGAGCGTACATACACTGTTTCCTACAAAGAAAATGTATTTTCGGTTGACGACACCGTTACAAACGAGGGTGATTTGCCGCAACATTTTTATATTCTTTACCACTGCAACATGGGGTATCCTCTGCTCACTGAAAACAGCGTTTTCCGTGCGCCGCACGAAAAAATATGGACCTACACCGATATTTCGGAACAAAACATAGACACAGCACTTGAACTTTCTCCGCCCAAACAGGGCTATTTAGAACGCTGTTATGTGTTTGAACCCAAAATAAACCAAAAGGACGGACTTGTTCACACGGGAATTTGGGGCACAGACGCAGAGGTCGGTGTTGTGTTCAAGTACAAAAAGGACGAACTTCCCTACCTTACAGAATGGAAACAGATGGGCAGACGAGACTATGTTTTGGGAATAGAGCCAGGAAACTGCTATGCTATTTCCCGTAGCGACAAGCGCGAAAAAGGGCTTCTTAACTACCTACAGCCCGACTGCAGCAATAAAACCGCTATCACCTTCTGTTTTGTTGATAAAAAGGCTGATTTCGACAGCGAATTTTAATTTTAAAACCCCAACGCGAGTTGGGGTTTTAGTTATATCTTGTATGGCTCTTTTTTCTTAGTTGCTTTTTTTATATGTGTTGTGATATACTGAATTTGTATAATATACACCTATTTTCAATTAGGAGGGTTTTTATGAAAACTGCTTTAGTAATTATGGCAGCGGGCATCGGCAGCCGCTTTGGAAAAGGCATTAAACAACTTGAGCCGCTTGGTCCCTCAGGCGAACTTATTATGGACTATTCCATTCATGATGCTTTGGAAGCAGGTTTCAACAAGGTTGTATTCATAATACGCAAAGAAATGGAAGACTATTTCCGCGAGGTTATAGGCGACCGCGTTTCTCGCTTTACACCTGTTGAGTATGCTTTTCAGGAGCTTGACAATCTTCCTGTTGGATTCCAAAAAGGCGAACGCACAAAGCCCTGGGGTACAGGACAGGCTGTTCTTGCCTGTAAGGGAATTGTAAATGAACCGTTTGTTGTTATAAACGCCGATGACTATTACGGCAAAGAGGCATTTAAAAAGATTTACGATTTTTTGCACACAGAAAGAGAGAAGACCACTCCGTTTGATTTTTGTATGGCAGGATTTAAACTTAAAAACACCCTGTCTGACAACGGCGGCGTTACGCGCGGACTGTGCGAAACCGATGAATACGGTTTGCTTTCCAAGGTCAACGAAACCAAAAACATTGAAAAGGTTGACGGTAAACCCGCTATAAATGAAGATGGCACATACCGTTTCATAAGCGGAGAAACCCTTTGCTCTATGAATATGTGGGGTATCACGCCTGATTTCTTTTCGTATCTTGAAAAGGGATTTGTGGAATTTTTGTCTTCGCTCTCTGTTGACGATGTTAAAACCGAATATCTTTTGCCCATTATCGTTGATAATATGCTTAAGAAAAACGAGGTTACTGTTACGGTGCTTGACACGGACGACAAATGGTTTGGCGTAACATATCAAGAAGACAAGGATGCGGTTAAAGCCGCACTCAAGGACCTTGTTAAACAGGGCGTTTACCCTGAAAACATTAAATAACATAAAACATTAAAACCCAAGCAAATGCTTTTTTTGCTTGGGTTTTTCTTTTTACCTTTTTTTGCATAAAGAGGACAAGCAAGAACATAATATGTAAAAAAGGAGGATGCTTTATGAAGAAAGTATTATGTATTTTAATGAGTGTTTTATGTGTCGCAATTATGTTTGCAGGTTGCGGCGAAAAGAGCACCGAAAACGCAAGGGTTTATTACCTTAATTTTAAGCCCGAGCAGGATGCTGCCTGGCAGTCTCTTGCCAAGGTTTATGAAGAAAAAACAGGACAAAAGGTCGATGTTGTGACCGCGGCACAGGGCAAGTATGAGGAAACTCTTACCGCCTCCATTGACAAATCAGATGCACCGACAATTTTTCAGGTAAGCGGCGCAACCGCGCTTGATGCGTGGCGCGATTACTGTGTAGACCTTAAGGATAGCGATGTTTACAAGGAACTTACAAGTGACGAGTTCGCCCTTAAGGAAGACGGCAAGGTTTATGGTGTTGCCTATGTTTACGAGGGATTTGGACTTATTGTAAACAAAGCTCTGCTTAAAAAGGCAGGATATGAGCTTTCCGATATCAAGGATTTTCCATCGCTTAAAAACATTGCCGAAGACATTCATAAAAGAAAAAGCGACCTTGGGTTTGACGCCTTTACCTCTTCTACTCTCGACAGCAGCAGTAGCTGGCGTTTCTCGGGACATCTTGCAAATATGCCTCTTTTTTACGAGTTTAGAGATGACAATATAACTACGCAACCCGCTAAAATTACAGGAAAATATCTTGACAACTATAAAGCAGTTTGGGACCTTTATGTTAAGTGCGGCACCATTCCCGCATCCAAAATCACAACCGCAACCTCTGCCGCTGAAGAATTTAGCACAGGCAAAGCGGTGTTTTATCAAAACGGCACCTGGGCCTATGATGATGTAAAAGCTGTGGGTGACGAAAACTTAGGTTTTGTGCCGATTTATTTCGGTGTTGACGATGAAAAACAAGGACTTTGCTGCGGCACAGAAAATTATTGGGCTGTTAACTCGGTTGTTAGTGAGGCGGACAAAAAGGCTTCGCTCGAATTTTTACGCTGGGTTGTAACCAGTGAAGAAGGTACAGCCGCGCTCGCAGACAATATGGGATTTGTTGCGCCGTTTAAAAGCGCTAAAGACACCAAAAACGTTCTTGCAACCCAAATGAACGATTATGTTAAAGCAGGTAAATATAATGTTTCTTGGGAGTTCAATTTAACACCCAACCCTGAAAACTGGCGTAACGCTCTTGTTTCAGCCCTTTCCGCTTATACCACAGGCAAGGGCGACTGGAACGCTGTTAAATCCGCGTTTGTTGACGGCTGGGCAAAAGAATATACCGCCGCGCACTCATAAGCAAAGGTGAAAGGATTTTTATATGCAAAGCTTCCGAAAAAGAAAAAGTCTTGTGCGTTTTGCGCCGCTTTTCCTCTTCCCCACCGTTGCCGCATTTATTATAGGATTTTTATGGCCGTTTATTTTTGGAATATATCTTTCCTTTTTCCGTTTTAAAACTTTGCGTTTTCGCGAATGGGCAGGGCTTTCTAACTACGCCTCTGCCCTTTCCGACCCTAGTTTTTTACATTCGTTTTTATTTACTGCGCTGTTTACGGTGCTTAGTGTACTGTTTATAAACCTAATTGCCTTTTTTATTGCCCTTGCACTTACGCGGGGCATTAAAGGCTCTTACATCTTCCGCACTGTGTTTTTCCTACCTAATCTTATAGGCGGAATTGTGCTAGGCTATATCTGGAAGATTATTTTAGATGGGCTTATAATGAAATTCTTTAATTCCTCGCTTGTGCTTGAAACGCGATACGGATTTTGGGGACTTATAATCTTACTGTGTTGGCAACAGGTAGGATATATGATGATTATATATATTGCAAGTCTTCAGAACGTTCCCAACGAACTGATTGAAGCTGCACGAATTGACGGCGCGGACGGAAAACAAATTTTACGCCACATAACACTTCCTTCCGTTATGCCGTCTATTACCATCTGCACATTTTTAACCCTTACAAACTCTTTTAAACTGTTTGACCAAAATTTAGCACTAACGGCTGGTCACCCATTCAGAGAGACCGAAATGCTTGCGCTTAACATCTATAATTCTTTTTATAGCAGTGTTACCAATATGGGTGTGGGACAGGCAAAAGCGGTTATCTTTTTTGTGCTTGTAGCAGCAATTGCGCTGACGCAACTTTACCTTACAAGAAGAAAGGAGAGCGAGTTGTGAGTGTGAAAAATTTTTCTGACAGCCGCAGAGGGAAACTGCTTTCTTTGTTCTTTTGGTTCCTGGCAGCACTATGGGTGATGCCTGTAATAATTGTACTTTATAATTCTTTCAAAACAAGTACGGGTATAACTCTTTCGCCGCTTCAGTTTCCAAGCGGCGAAACCTTTGCGGGACTAAGTAATTATATAAACGGTATTTCTCATGGAAATTACCCCTTTTATCTTTCGCTTTTTTATAGTATAATAATAACTGTGCTTTCGGTCTTTTTGATTTTACTTTGCACATCAATGGCGGCTTGGTATATTGTGCGGGTCGATTCGCTTTTCTGTAAAGTGCTTTACTACCTTTTCGTTTTTTCAATGGTAGTACCGTTTCAGATGGTTATGTTTACGCTATCTAAAACTGCCGATTCGCTGTCGCTTAACACACCGTTTACCATTCCTTTCATATACCTTGGTTTTGGTGCGGGACTTTCGGTTTTTCTCTTTTCGGGATTTATTAAAGGAATTCCGCTTGAAATAGAGGAAGCGGCGGATATTGACGGATGCAACGCGCCACGCACATTTTTTCTTGTGGTTGTGCCGATTATGAAATCAACCTATATTTCGGTTGCAATATTACAAATGATGTGGGTTTGGAACGATTATCTTCTGCCCTATCTTGTGCTCGACCGAACAAAATATATGACCGTTCCGATTCATATACAATTTTTACAGGGCAGTTTCGGCAGGGTTGATTACGGTGCCACGATGGCGCTGATTATCATTTGTCTTTTGCCCATTGTTATCCTTTATGGCTTTTCACAAAAACACATCATACGCGGTGTGCTTTCGGGGGCCGTTAAGGGATAATACTATAATTTTTATCGCAAAGGAAAGCGAGGTTTATTATGAGGAAAAGCGGAATTTTAATGCCTGTGTTTTCTCTGCCGTCACGCTACGGCATTGGCACATTCGGGTATGAAGCCTATCGGTTTGTGGATTTTCTTAAAAAGGCGGGGCAAAGTTATTGGCAGATTCTACCGCTTAACCCCACAAACTTCGGTGATTCACCGTATCAATCCTTTTCCTCTTTTGCGGGTAACCCGTATTTTATAGACCTTGAAATGCTGATAGACGAAGGGCTTTTGACCAAAGCCGAGGCGGACAGTTACGATTTCGGCGGCGAAACTAGAGTTGATTATGACAAACTTTACGCCCACCGAAAAGACTGTTTGCGCCATGCTTTTTTGCGTTTTGAAGAAACACCTGAATATCTTGATTTTTGCAATCGCAACGCTTTCTGGCTTGATGATTATGCGCTTTTTATGACCATCAAAAGTGCACAAAACGACCGTCCTTTTTGCGAGTGGGACGAACAGCTTAAAAATCGCGACACAGACGCTATTTCGGCTTTCAAAAGCTTATGCACAAAGGAGCTTGATTTTTACCGTTTTATTCAATATAAATTTATGACGCAGTGGTACTCCCTTAAAAAATATGCCAACGAACTCGGCATTAGCATTATAGGAGATATACCGATTTATGTTGCCTGTGACAGCGCTGACGTATGGGCAGACCGAGAGCAGTTTTTACTGCGTGAAGACGCAACGCCGACACTTGTAGCTGGTTGTCCGCCCGATGCCTTTTCGGATGACGGACAGCTTTGGGGCAACCCGCTATACGACTGGGTAAAAATGAAGAGTGACGGCTATGCGTGGTGGAAACGCCGTCTGTCCCACGCGCTTTCGCTTTATGATGTTGTGCGAATAGACCACTTCCGCGGTTTTGAATCTTTTTATGCCATTCCGTTCGGTGATAAGACCGCCAAGGGCGGAAGTTGGCAAAAGGGTCCTGATATTGATTTATTCTGTGAACTCAAAAAGGAATTTGGCGAGGACATTCCCATTATTGCAGAGGATTTAGGGTTTATGACCGATGCGGTTAAAAATCTGCTAAAGAACACTGGTTTCCCCGGAATGAAGGTTTTACAGTTTGCTTTTGACAGCCGCGAGGAAAGTGATTATCTTCCCCATAATTACGACAAAAACTGCGTAGTTTACACCGGTACTCACGATAACGACACCATTTTAGGTTGGACAAAATCTGCTCCCGCAGACGATGTTGAATATGCTAAAAAATATCTCGCTTTTAAGGGTGACGAAGGCTTTAATTTTGCTATGTTACGCGCGGCGCTTTCAAGTGTTGCGGACACAGCAATTTTAATGATGCCCGACCTTTTATCTATGGGAAGCGAGGGGCGCATTAACACCCCTGCAACACTGGGAGATAACTGGCGGTGGCGTATTGACGGCAACTATATAAACGATTGGCTTGCTGATATAGTGTACGATTTAACCGAACTTTATTGTCGTCTGCCCAATGTGAAAACTAAAGAAGATTAGCAAAAAGTGTGCAGATTTTCTGCACACTTTTTTATTGAAAAATATTCGGTAGTATATTATAATATATTGATACTTGTTTTTTGAGGTGAATCGCTTGTTTAAAAAGCTTATAGGCGACAGGGAATTCTACAGCCGCATTATTTTCCTTGCGCTTCCTATTATGATACAAAACGGCATAACACAGTTTGTTAATATGCTTGATAATGTTATGGTCGGTCAGGTTGGCACCGCACAGATGACCGGCGTTGCCATCACAAACCAACTTATTTTCGTTTTCAATCTGTGCATTTTCGGCGCTATTTCGGGCGCGGGAATTTTTACCGCACAGTTTTTCGGTTTTGGGGACCATAAAGGTGTGCGCGATACATTCCGTTTTAAGTTAATTTCTTGTTCTATTATAGCAGTTTTGGGTATTGCTCTTTTCTGCTTTTTTGGAGAGCCGCTTATAAACCTTTATCTTAAAGGTGAGGGCAGCAAGGAGGACGCGGCAGCTTCGCTTTTTTACGCCCGTGAATACCTTAACATAATGCTTATAGGTCTTTTACCCGCCGCTATTACGCAGTGCTATTGCGGCACTCTGCGCGAAACGGGCAAATCGGTTTTGCCGATGGTTGCAGGTATTATAGCCGTTGTTGTAAATCTTGTTGGCAACTACATACTCATTTTCGGACACTTTGGCGCCCCCAAAATGGGTGTTGCGGGTGCGGCGGTTGCTACCGTTGTTTCGCGTTTTGTGGAGCTTTTTGTGGTGGCGATATACACCTATATCAAAAGAAAAGAAAATCCCTTTATCATTGGGGCTTATCGCAGTTTGCATATCCCGTTCTCACTTGTTAAAAGAATTGTCATCAAAGGGTTGCCTCTTATGCTTAACGAAACCTTGTGGGCTATGGGTATGGCAACACTTAACGGAATTTATTCTGAACGCGGTCTTATCGTTGTGGCTGCGAACAACATATCCCAAACATTCTGGAATGTATTTTCGGTTGCCTTTATTGCGGTCGGTGCGGCGATTGGTATTATTCTTGGCCAACTTATTGGCGCGGGTGAAACCGAAAAGGCTAAAGATTACAGCTATAAACTTATTGCGTTTTCGGTTGCGGTCAGCGTTTTCTTCGGTGTTTTGTATTTCGTTTCGGCTTTCTTTATTCCAAGAGCATATAACACTACAGACGATATTCGGCTTTTGGCAACCTATCTTATGCAGGCATCGGCAATTATTATGCCGATAGACGCCTTTGCACATTCATCATACTTTACCCTGCGTTCAGGTGGTAAGGTGTTTATAACATTCCTTTTTGACAGCGTTTTTGTTTGGGTTATAAACGTACCCTTTGTTTTGGCGCTTACGCGTCTTACTTCTCTTTCGGTTGTAGTAATTTTCACACTTTGTCATTTAATTGGCATAACAAAATGCGTTGCAGGGTTTATACTTGTAAAACGCGGTGTTTGGATTAAAAGAATGGTAGGTGACGAGGCATGAGAAAACTTCAAAAATTAGAACCCCAAAAAGTTTTTGCTTTTTTTGAGGATTTATGTGCTATTCCGCACGGTTCGGGCAACACCAAAGAGATAAGCGATTACTGCAAAAATTACGCTAAAAAACGCGGACTTTTCTGTATACAGGATGAACATAACAATATTATAATTAAAAAGGACGCAACAGAAGGCTATGAAGACCGTCCTGCCGTTATTTTGCAAGGCCATCTCGATATGGTCTGCGAAAAGGATGCCGACTGTGAAATAAATTTTGAGACAGACGGTCTTGATATTTATGTAGACGGTGATTATATTAAAGCGCGTGGCACAACTCTTGGCGGTGATGACGGTATTGCCGTTGCAATGGCTCTTGCTATACTCGACAGCGACACGCTCTCACACCCTGCACTTGAGGTACTTTTTACCACCGATGAAGAAACCGGAATGTACGGCGCAGAGGGGCTTGACGCTTCGCTCCTTTCGGCCAAAAGGCTTATTAACATTGACACCGAATCAGAGGGCATCTTCACCGTTGGCTGTGCAGGCGGTGCAAGGGCAGAGTTATCGCTTTCCCTCCCCCTTTTACCGCTTGACAAAGACTGTGTTACTGTAACCGTCAAAGGACTTTTAGGCGGACACTCGGGCACCGAAATAGATAAAGGCAGACAAAACGCCAACATCATACTTGCAAAGTTTTTGGGGACGATTTCCTCTTTCCGTTTGGTGTCCATAAACGGCGGACTTAAAGACAACGCCATTACGGCAAGAAGCGAATGTGTATTATATTGCGAAAATCTGACACAGGAATTTGCGGACGAATTTGCAAACTCTATCCGCGTGGATACCGACAGCGGACTTGAAATTATTATTTCAAATGCAGGAAAATGCAGTTTTGCGGCGGACGAGGCAACATCTAAAAAAGCGGTGGAGTTTTTACTCGCCTTGCCAAACGGCGTACAGAATATGAGCCACGATATTGAGGGGCTTGTAGAGACATCGCTCAACCTTGGTATTCTTAAAACCGAAGACAGCAAAATTTGCGCTTCGTTTGCGGTGCGCAGCAGTGTTGGCACAGAAAAAACAGCGTTGCTGTCTAAGCTTGAAAAGACAGCCAAAGAGTTTGGTGCCGAATATTCTTCCCATGGGCATTATCCTGCTTGGGAATATAAAAAGGATTCTCCGCTGCGCGACTGTATGCTTAAAACATACAAAGAATTTTACGGTGGAGAACCCGTTGTTGAAATTATTCACGCAGGGCTTGAGTGCGGTCTTTTCTCTGAGAAAATAGAGGACCTTGACACCGTTTCTATCGGCTGTAATGTAGATTACATTCATACCCCCAGAGAACAACTGTCCATCAGTTCTGCAGAACGCACTTTCCGTTTCCTTTGCAAAACACTTGAAAATTTATAGGTGATATATATGATTAAAACAAGAGTTGAAAACATAAAGAAAAATCTTGCTGACGGCGAGGCACTTATCATTACAAGCGCTGCTAACCGATTTTATGTTACAGGATTTCACTCAAGTGCAGGTTTTGTTTTTATAACAAACCAAAGCGCCGAACTGCTTATTGATTTCCGTTACATTGAAAAAGCAAAAAGCGCGGTTGACAGTTGCGATGTTACTCTATCTGTAAACCCGGATAAAGAGATTGCCCAAAGATGCCAAAAATATGCTGTCAAAACCCTCTACACCGAGGCGACAGAAGTCAGCGTTGCTAGGCGCTCTGCCCTTTGTAAACTGCTCGAGAATATTGAGGTCAGCGAATCCACTAAATTCGACTTACTTCTTGAAGAACTGCGTACCGTTAAAACTGAGGGCGAACTTTCGCTTATCAAACAGGCACAGGAAATGACCGACAAGACCTTTTCCTATATTTTAAACAACATAAAAGCCGGCCGCACAGAACGCGAGGTTATGCTTGATATGGAGTTTTATATGAGAAAACTCGGCTGTGAGGGGGTCGCTTTTGATTTCATTGTGGTTTCGGGCAAAAATTCTTCTCTTCCGCACGGAGTTCCTACCGACAAGGTTATTGAAAACGGCGATTTTGTTACGATGGACTTTGGTGCGACTGTTGGCGGTTACCGCTCTGATATGACAAGAACTGTTGCGGTAGGCGCGGTATCGGACGAACAAAAACGCGTTTACGAAACGGTGCTTGAGGCGCAACTGGCGGCTCTGCCCGCCATTAAGGCAGGGGTTGTATGCAAGGACATTGACAAAATTGCGCGCGACATTATTTACTCTGCCGGATACGAGGGGTGCTTCGGTCACGGACTCGGCCACAGCGTTGGTATTGATATTCACGAAAACCCCGCATTCAACACCCGCTGTGAAACCGTGCTTAAAAGCGGTGCGGTTATGACGGTTGAACCGGGTATTTACCTTGAAAACAAGTTTGGCGTACGAATTGAAGATATGGTTTATGTAACCGATGACGGTTGCATTAACCTTACAAACAGCGAAAAGGGACTTATCATATTATAAAATATTCCGGGCGGAAAATTTTTTCTGCCCGGTTTGTTTATTTTTTATCAAAAAACGGATTGCAAAAAAGCGCAAGGTGTGGTATAATGACCCATATTAGAATAGTATAGCTGTGTTATTATGCAGTTTTTATCACTATTTGCATTTTAGAGGAGATGAAAATTTTGGATTCCAAGTTGGCAATTTACATCGTAAAACGCGTTCTTCTCGCTATCTTTACGATATTTTTAGTTATTACCATTACTTTCTTTGTTATGAAAGCAATTCCCGGCGGACCATTCCTTAGTGAAAAGTCGCCCAGCGCCGCCGTTACCGCCGCACTTCAGGCAAAATACGGACTTGACAAGCCTATATTTGAACAGTACACAACATATCTTAATGACGTTTTGCACGGCGATTTCGGTCCTTCCATTAAAAACCGCGGACGCGAGGTTGCTGACCTTATTGCCGAAGGATTTAAGACCAGCTCTAAAATCGGTCTTATTGCCGCAGGTATTGCTATTATTCTCGGTCTTGTTCTCGGCTCACTTGCTGCTGTTTTCCACGACAAGTGGATTGACAAGGTTATAATGGTGGGTTCTACCGCATGTATTGCTATGCCATCGTTTGTTATTGCGACAATACTATTGCTTGTGCTATGCGTTCTGCTGCCCGTGTTCCCCGCTAACGGCAACTCAGCCGCAGGACTTGTTCTTCCTATTCTGTCGCTTAGTTTTTATCCTATGTCATACATTACACGCCTTACCCGCTCAAGTATGCTTGATGTTTTGGGTCAAGACTATATCCGTACTGCACGCGCCAAGGGCGTTTCTCCCGCTAAGGTTATTTTCAAGCATTCGCTTAAGAATGCCGTTACCCCCGTTATCACCTATGTTGGTCCGATGATTGCGGGTATCCTTACGGGAAGTTTGGTTGTTGAAAAGATTTTTGCCGTTCCCGGTCTTGGCAAATACTTCTTCTCCAGCATCACAAACCGCGATTATCCCATGGTTATGGGTACCACAATTTTCCTTGCGATTATTATGGTTATTATGACTCTTATATCCGATATACTTTATAAAATTGTTGACCCGCGCGTTGACTTGGGTTAAGGAGGGGTTCAGATGAAAAAAGATACAGAAATAAAAAAGAATCCCTTAAGCCTTCAACTTGACCTTAGTAGTTTTGAAAAGGCAACGGATGAAGAAAAGTTTTTACAACAGCGTATGCGCGAATCCACAACCTTTTTTAAGGACGGTATGCGCAGACTCGCTAAAAATAAAATTGCAATGATAAGCCTTGCGGTTATCACTCTTATCGTTTTAATTGCGGTTTTCGTTCCTATGTTCTATCCTTATGATTACGGTCAGCAGCTCGGTATTGTTGCAGGTCAGGATTCTGATTCTTCCTACAACAACCTGCGTCCGTTTGAATACGGCGAAACCGAACTTAAACGCATTGAAAACGGCGAAAAGATTTTTCCGCACATTTTCGGCACAGACGCCCACGGACGCGACTACGCTATACGTGTTATATACGGTACCCGTATATCTTTGGTTGTTGGTTTCTTTGCAAGTATAATCGTGCTGATTATCGGCGTTATTTACGGCTCTATTTCGGGCTATTACGGCGGTAAGGTTGACCTTATTATGATGCGTATTGTCGACATCATATACTCTCTGCCGGACCTGCTTATGATTATTCTTTTATCGGTTGTGTTAAAGCAAACTCTTACCCCGCTTATTGAGGGTACAGCGCTTGACAGACTCGGCACCGGTATGATTAGTATTTTCATTGTTTTCGCTCTGCTTTATTGGGTTAGCATGGCGCGTCTTATCCGCGGTCAGATTCTTTCCATCAAACAGCAGGATTATGTTCTTAACGCCCGTTCTATCGGCGCTAAATCCGGACATATTATTAGAAGACATATGCTTCCCAACTGCATAAGCGTTATCATCATTTCAACCGCGCTTCAGATTCCCTCTGCTATTTTTACAGAGAGTTTCCTTTCCTTCTTAGGTCTCGGTGTTGCTATGCCGATGCCAAGTTTAGGTTCACTTGCAAGTGATGCGCTTTCGGGAATTTATTCGTATGCGTACCGCCTGATTATCCCCGCAATAACCATCTGCCTTATCGTTCTGTCTCTCAATTTGTTGGGTGACGGCCTTAGAGACGCATTTGACCCCAAGTTAAAGAAATAGAGGTATTTTTATGGAATTATTAAAAGTAACAGATTTGCATACCTCATTCTTTACCCCTGCGGGTGAAGTGAAGTCGGTAAACGGTGTTTCCTTTTCACTTTCGGAAGGTAAGGTTTTAGGTATTGTTGGTGAGTCGGGCTCGGGTAAGAGCGTTACCGCATACTCGATTTTGCAAATTCTCACCTCGCCCGGTGAAATTGTTTCGGGCAGTATTAAATACAGGGGCGAAGAACTGGTCGGCGCCACAAAAGAACAGATGCAGAAAATTCGCGGAAACAAGATAAGCATCATATTCCAGGACCCGATGACCAGTCTTAACCCGGTTTACACAATCGGCAATCAACTTATGGAGGCTATTTTGCTCCATACTGACCGCACAAAAGAACAGGCTAAAGAACGTGCTATTGAGATGTTGCGTCTTGTTGGCGTTAATGAGCCTGAAAAGCGTATTAACCAATATCCGCATGAGTTTTCGGGCGGTATGCGTCAGCGCGTTATGATAGCTATGGCTCTTGCTTGTGAGCCTGATATTCTGATTGCAGACGAGCCGACAACGGCTCTTGACGTTACCATTCAGGCGCAGATTCTTGACCTTATGAAAGAACTGCAGAAAAAACTCGGAATGGCTATTATTCTTATTACACACGACCTTGGCGTTGTTGCCGAAATGTGTGATGAGGTTATCGTTATGTACGCAGGACAGATTTGCGAACGCGGTACCGCTGACGAAATCTTTTATAACCCCAAACACGAATATACGAAGGGACTTATGCGCTCTATCCCCACCGTTAACACTGACGGAAAACGGCTTGAGCCTATCGGCGGAACCCCTGTTGACCTGCTTAATATGCCTGACGGATGTCCCTTTGCGCCCCGTTGCGAAAACGCTATGAAGGTTTGTCTTTGTCACAAGGCGCGTGAAATTCTTATTAACGAAGATCACGCTTCAACCTGTTGGCACAACATCAAAGACGCTATCGCAGAGGGCAAAATGACAAAAGAGCAAGTAGAGGAGATGTATAAAAATGAGTGAACAAAAAAATCTTCTCGAGGTTAAGCATCTTAAACAGTATTTTGATGTGCCAAATGGTTTTTTACGCAGTTTGAAACTTAAAGCGGTTGACGATGTTTCGTTCAACATCGCAGAGGGTGAAACTTTAGGCCTTGTTGGTGAATCGGGTTGCGGTAAAACCACAGTCGGACGTTCGATTTTACAACTTTACAAGCCCACAGACGGTGAGGTTTGGTTTGACGGCACTAAAATTGAGGGCAAAAAGACCATTCACGAATTCCGCAAAAATGCACAGATGGTTTTCCAAGACCCCTACTCTTCGCTTGACCCACGTATGACGGTAAGCGATATTATAGGCGAACCTTTGGATGTTCACCATCTTTACAGCAACCGCAAAGAACGCGAGGAGAAAATAGGTCACCTTATGGATCTTGTTGGTCTTACGAGTGACCACGCTTCCCGTTATGCGCACGAATTTTCGGGCGGTCAGCGTCAACGTATCGGTATTGCCCGTGCTTTAGCGGTTGACCCTAAATTTATTGTTTGTGACGAACCTGTTTCGGCGTTGGACGTTTCTATTCAGGCGCAGATTGTCAATATGTTTGAGGACCTGCAGAAAAAATTAGGACTCACATATCTCTTTATCGCGCACGATCTACTTGTTGTTAAGCACATCTCAACCCGTATTGCCGTTATGTACCTCGGCAAACTGATTGAAATCGGACCGAGTGATGAGCTTTATCACAGACCGGTTCACCCATACACAATTTCGCTTTTGTCTGCCGTTCCTGTTCCAGACCCGAACATAGCACGTGCAAACAAACGAATTCACTTAGAGGGTGACGTTCCCAGCCCACTCCATATGCCGAGCGGCTGTCCGTTCAGAACGCGTTGTCCCCGTGCTACCGCAAAATGTGCAGAATGTATGCCCGAGCTTAAAGAAATCTCTCCCGGACACAGCGTTGCCTGTCACAATTTATAAAATGGATATATCCGCAATTTTTGTGTCAACATTATTGCGGTTTGTATTAAAAAAATTTAGGAGGAAAACACTATGAAAAAGACATTGAGTTTGTTACTCGCAGTAGTAATGATACTCGGCTGCATGGCTTGTCTTAGCGCATGCGGCGAAAAGTCCAAGGAAATGGTCCTCAACGTAGGCGCATTCCCGGACACCATCGACCCGGCTCTTAACAGTGCTGTTGACGGTGGTACCTATATCGTTCACGCCTTCTCCGGCCTTGTTGGCTACGAGCAGGACGCTGACGGTAAACTCGTACTGGTTCCCCAGTGCGCAGCTGAACTCCCCACAGTTGAGAAGCTTGACAACGGTATGGCTTCCTATACCTTTAAGCTTCGTGACGGTCTTAAGTGGAGTGACGGTTCTGAACTCACCGCTAAAGACTTCGTTTATGCTTGGAACAGAGCAGCAGACCCCATGACAGGTGCTGACTATGCTTACATGTTCGAAGGCATTGATGGCTATGCCGAACTCTCTGATATGTATGTAACAGAGGAAGATGCAGAGGGCAACATCAAATTTGTTACCGATGCTGACGGCAACCCCACCTACAAAGATGGTAAAAAGGCTCTCAACGTAACCGCTTCTGAAGACGGCAAGGAACTCACTGTTGTTTTGACAGTTGACCTTCCCTATTTCTTCGAGCTCTGCGCTTTCCCGGCTTACATGCCTGTTAAGCAGTCGGTTGTTGAGGCTGAAGGTGATGACTGGGCAACTGCAGCTGAAACCTACATCTGCAACGGTGCTTACAAAATCACAGAGTTCTCTCAGACTCAGCTCGTTATGGAAAAGAACGAGTATTTCTACAACGCTGACAAAGTAGCTTCTGACAAGCTTGTTTTCGCCTTCAACGAAGACGACAGCTCTATGCTTGCTAACTACAAAAACGGCACATATCTCTTCATCGATTCCGTTCCTAATGACGAAATTGAAACCCTTAAGAAAGATTATGAAAAAGAGTTCTTCATCGAAGGACAGCTTGGTACTTACTATGTATCCTTCAACGTAAATGACGTTGCTTTCAAGGGCTTTACCGAAGAAGAAAAAGCTAAACTCCGTACCGCTATGGGTCTTCTTATCGACCGTAACTATGTAGCAGAAGAAATCGGTCAGGCAGGTCAGGTTCCTGCTGCTGGCTTCGTTGCTATGGGTCTCACAGAGCCCGATGGTAAGGAATTTATAAGCAAGAACGGTCCTAACGGTGACGGCGCTGGTTACTACAGCGTTGAAAAGGCTGACTATCAGAAGAACTGTGATGCAGCTCTCAAACTCTTTGAAGAGGTTGCTGCTTCTTCCAAGAAGTTCACAGTTGCTGATAAGAAAGTTTCCGGATTCCCGACCATCAACTACATCACCAACGAAGGTACTGGTCACGAAGCAGTAGCTGCATATCTCCAGCAGGTATGGGGCAACTACGGTATCGAAGTTAAGGTTGAAACTCAGGAATGGGCTACCTTCCTTAACACCCGTAAGAACGGCGATTACTCTGTTGCACGTAACGGTTGGCTCGGCGACTACAATGACCCGATTTCCTTCCTTGATATGTGGATTACCGCAAGTGGTAACAACGATTCTCAGCTTGGTAAGGATGCTCACGCTTCCTACAAGGGCTACAGCTACGCAGGTAAAGACGGTCTTACATGGGCAGAGTCTTATGACGCTTGCATAGCTGCTGTTAAGGCTGAAACCGATGCTACTAAACGTTTTGCTCTTATGCACGAGGCTGAAAACATCCTCATGACAACAGGCGCTATCTGCCCTGTTTACTACTACACAGACATCTTTATGTGCAGCGAATCTATTGACGGATTCTTCACTTCTCCGCTTGGATTCAAGTACTTCATGTTTGCTTCTGTAAAGTAATCAATTAGGTTTATAACCGCATCGGCACGGAAATCCGTGCCGATGTTTTTTGTTGTTTACTTTCGTAAAGAAATTAGGTAAAATATATATGTAGTATTTATTAGGGGTTGTTTTTATGACAGTTTTAGATAGGTTTTTACATTATGTTTCGTTTGACACGCGTTCGGATGAAAACAGCAGTAGTTTCCCAAGCACCGCTAAGCAATTAGTGCTGGGTAAAGAACTCGCAAAAGAACTGAAAGAAATAGGACTCATTAACACTGGGTTGGACGAAAACGGCTATGTTTACGGTTTTTTACCCGCTACACCTGACCGTGAAAACGAAAAAACTCTTGGTCTTGTTGCACATATGGATACCTCGCCCGATGTCAGCGGTGAAAACGCAAAACCCGCTTTGGTTGATTACAGGGGCGGTGACATCACCCTTGCAAACGGAGAGAAAATTAGTGAACACGTTTTCCCTTGTCTTAAAAATTATGTTGGACAACAGCTTGTTGTGACCGATGGCAACACCTTGCTCGGCGCAGATGACAAGGCGGGTATTGCAGAAATCTTTACCGCGCTTGAATATTTAGTTAAAAATCCCAATGTTTCGCACCGTGCAATATCTGTTTGCATAACGCCCGATGAGGAAATCGGTCAAGGTGCCGACCGATTTGATTACGCCCGTTTTGGTGCGCGTGAAGCCTACACCGTTGACGGTGGCGCCCTTGGCGAGATTGAATATGAAAACTTCAACGCGGCGGGTGCTATCTTTAACATAAAGGGTATAAACATTCACCCAGGTGCCGCAAAGGGCAAAATGAAAAACGCGATTTTGGTGGCAAATGCGCTTATATCACAGTTGCCCGAAAACGAAACCCCCGCCACCACCGAAGGTTACGAGGGATTTTACCATGTTACTGATATTACGGGTAACGAAAGTGCGGCAGAAATTAAAATGCTTATCCGCGACCACGATATAGACCGCTTTAACGCGCGTAAAGAGTTTCTTTTTAAACTTGAATCATATATCAACTCGGTTTACGGCGAGGGCACTGCCACACTTAAAATCACCGACAGTTATTTCAATATGAAAGAAAAAATTCTGCCCGTTATGTATCTAATTGACAACGCCAAGGCGGCTATGGAAAAATGCGGTGTGGAACCTCACATCATCCCCATTCGTGGCGGCACAGACGGCGCCCGTCTTTCCTATGAAGGTGTACCATGCCCCAACCTTTCGACAGGCGGCGAAAACGCCCATAGTATTCACGAATTTGTACCCGTTCCCGCGTTAGAAAAGATGGTTGATGTTATTATTCTTCTAGCGGGTATGGGCGGACAACTCTAAAATTTTCACTATATAAAAAAACGGCTCATTCGGGACACACTCCATAGAGCAGTATCGGTTTTGGAAAATAAATTACAAAACTGCAAAGCACTTAAAAATGAAAATTTTTAGTGGTAGTAAAGGCGAAAAGCCACGGCAACGCTGACGCGTGCCGTAGCTTTTTAACATATAATACCGCAAAAATTTCACATTTTTAAGCGACATTGCTCTATGAAGTGTGTCCCTGTGCCGTTTTTTTATCTTATCTGTCCGTTTCCGTGGATAATATACTTATATGTGCAAAGTTCCTCAAGTCCCATAGGACCGCGCGCGTGCAGACGTTGTGTGGATATACCGAGTTCGCATCCGAGCCCAAATTCGCCCCCGTCTGTGAAACGAGTAGAGGCATTAACATACACCGCCGCACTGTCCACCGCCGCCGTAAATGCTCTTTGTGCATTTATATCCTCTGATATTATGGCTTCGCTGTGGCCTGTTGAGTGCGCCGCTATGTGCGCAGTTGCCTCGTCTACGCTGTCAACTACCTTTACAGCCAGAATATAATCTAAAAATTCTGTATCAAAATCGTCTGCCACTGCCGCTGTACCGTTTATGATTTTGGCGCTTCGGTCACACAGGCGAAGTTCTACAGGGTTTTCTTTTCGGTCGGTTACGAGTGCTTTTTGCATCATTGGCAAAAACTTTTCTGCCACAGATGAATGTACAAGGCAACATTCTGCCGCATTACAAACACCGGGACGGCTTGTTTTAGCGTTGACAATTATTGAAAGCGCTTTGCTTAAATCTGCCGCCGCATCAACGTATATGTGGCAGATGCCCGTTCCCGTCTGAATGCAGGGTACGGTTGCGTTAGTCGTACACGCCTTTATAAGTCCCGCGCCGCCACGTGGAACCAACAAATCCACAAGTCCGTTTGCCGTCATTAGTTCGTGGCTGCTCTCTCTTGATGTATCCTCTATGAGCGTAACACATTCCCCCGGCAGTCCCGCTTTTATAAGTCCTTCGCGAAGTGCTGTTACAATGGCGTTCGCGCTCTGCCACGCATCGCGTCCGCTACGCAAAACGCAGACATTTCCGCTCTTTATAGAAAGTGCCGCCGCGTCACTCGTAACATTTGGGCGGCTTTCGTAAATAATAGCCATAACGCCCATAGGTACTGCTGTACGCTCTATTACTATGCCGTTTGGTCGTTCTACTCTGCGAAGCACTTTGCCTACGGGGTCTTCTAAAGCCGCAACCTCGCGTATGCCGTCTGCCATTCCTGCTATACGCTCAGGCGACAGCAAAAGTCGGTCGAGCAGTGCTTCACTTATTCTTCCGCGCGCGGCATCGGCGTCCGCTTGGTTTGCCGCCATTATGTTTTCTGTGTTTTCTATGAGCGCGTCTGCCATATAAAGCAGAGCGTTATTTTTCTTTTCGGTACTTGCCGTTGCAAGTGGGATTTTTGCCGTTTGCGCTTTAATCAGCAGTTGCTTTGTTGTCATAAAATCACCTTTTTCCTGCCACGAATCTTGTGCCGATTTCCTTACCCGCAATAATATCGTACAAACATTCGGGAGTATCGCCGTTTGCTATTACCATATCAATTCCCGCAGCGTTAGCCATTTGTGCTGCGTGAAGTTTAGTTGCCATACCGCCTGTGCCAAGGGCGCTTCCCTTGCCACCAGCAAGTGCCATTATTTCAGGCGTCACACCCTCAACGCGCGATATAAGTTTTGCATCTTTTTCTTTATGTGGGTCGGCGGTGTAAAGACCGTCTATATCGGTAAGGAGAACAAGCAATTGCGCCGAAACACATTCTGCAACAATAGCAGACAGTGTATCGTTATCGCCCACCGCAATTTCGTGTGTTGCTACTGTATCGTTTTCATTAATAACAGGTAATGCGCCTAGTTCTAAAAGACGCGAAAGAGTGTTAGTTGCGTTGAGTCGGCGCTCAGGGTTTTCAACATCCTCGCCCGTTAGCAAAACCTGTGCTACTGTATGATTATATTCGCCGAAAAGTTTATCGTATGTATACATAAGTTCGCATTGGCCAACAGCCGCTGCCGCCTGTTTGCCCGGCATATCGGTAGGACGGGTTTTAAGACCTAATTTTCCAACACCCATTCCAATTGCGCCTGAGGATACGAGCACAACCTGATGTCCTGCATTTTTTAAATCACTAAGCACTCTGCAAAGTTCCTCTACCCTGCGGATATTAAGATGTCCTGTAGCGTGGGCTAAAGTTGAGGTGCCTACCTTTACAACAATTCTCATTTTCCAAGTTCCTTTGTTCTTTGATAAGCGGCTATAACCGCATCTATTACATCTGCACGGAATGCACCCTGTTCAAGTCGGCGAACGCCCTCAATAGTGCTGCCGCCGGGACTGCAAACCGAATCTTTAAGTTCTGCGGGGTGTCTGCCCGTTTCGAGCATAAGATGTGCTGTGCCCTCAAGCGTTGCCGCCGCATAAAGCAAAGCCTTTTCACGCGGTAATCCCGCAGCTACGGCACCGTCTGCCAACGCCTCTATAAACTGGCACACGAACGCAGGTCCGCAACCCGAAAGCGCACTTCCCGCATCAATAAGTTTTTCGGGCAAATTATCAAATCTACCCGCCGCCGACATAAATGAGAGAAAAGCTTTTTCGTCTTCTTGGGTAGCGCCGTATAGGGTGTATAAAATCATACCGCCGCCAACAGCAACGGGCGTGTTGGGCATTATGCGTATTATGGGATATTGGGCACCCAAAACGGATGCGATTTTTTCACAACTCACACCCGCCGCCATACTTACTAGGTTAAATCTGTCCTTGCGCGCTTTGAGTATAGGTGCGATTTCGGTTAAAAGGTCCGCTAAAACCTGCGGCTTTACGCCAAGGAAAATAAAATCGCAATTTTCTGCTATTTCGTTATTGTTAGCAGCCACTGCGGACAATTCCTTTGCAAGTGTTTCTACCTTTTCTTTGCAAAAATCGGCAAGATAAATCTCACATTCACTTTTTGCCGCCGCGGTGGCAAGAGCGCCGCCCATATTTCCGCAACCGATAAAACCAATTTTAAGCATGGTATTACCCCCTTTTATATGAAGATAATTATAATATTTATATACAAATTTGTCAAGAAAACCCACGAAACAACTACTTGAAAAAAGTGTGTTTATGTGCTATCCTTATCACATATTATTTTTGGATGTGTAGAAAATGAAAAAAATTAACATTAAAACGGTTGCCGTTCTCGCACTGCTTATAGCGGTGGAGATTGTGATTTCCCGTCTTTTATCCATCTCGCTTCAAAACGTTAAACTCGGGTTTTCGTTTTTAGTGGTGGCATTTGCCGCGCGTGAATACGGCATTTTGGGCGGTACGCTTGTTGGCGGACTTTCCGACCTTGTAGGCGCTCTTTTGCTGCCTATCGGCCCGTATTTTCCGGGATTTACATTAACGGCGGCGCTTTGTGGCGCGGTTTACGGCATCTTCTTCAAAAATGCAAACTTGAAAAACATTGCGTTCGCACAGATTATAAACAATTTTTTTCTTGGAATGTTACTTAATTCATTTTGGATTTCGGTGCTTTACGGTTCGCCGTTTTTGTCACTTTTACCTATCCGCGCCATACAGGCTCTTATTCTCACCGCAGTCGGCATCCCCGCACTTTATTTTATGAATAAATATGTACCGAAAATTGCAAAAAGATAAAAGGAGTGCCATAATCAATGAAAACTATAAACAAAAAATCATTATTTATAATCATTACAATATTAGTTATTGTTTTGTCCGTTACATTAACATTAACTATAAATAACGCGGGACCACGTTTGAGCAAAAAAGAAATATCCGCATTGCGCCAACAATACCCTATTTGCGGCATAAATGCACCTATGACAGTGGAAATGCGCACACCATCTTTGTCCGAAATAAAAAACAGATTTGAAACTTTTGTGTATGGTGAGGTTGTAGGGGAAGCAGAAACATATATTGTTCAAACCTCTACGGGAATTGATGAATTAGACGACAAGAGAGATGGCTACGGTATAAGCGATGAATTTGAGTTTTATGAATATACAATACGCGTAATTGACGATACCGAAGGAAAAAAAGAAAAAGGCAAGGAAATAACAATAACAGCAAATTCATATTTGATAGATTATAATCCCAAATTAAGCGATGGAATGAAGATTGTTGTTCCTGTTATAACCAATAAAAAGAAATCCACCCGAAACGGCTACAATGTTGTTGGAATGTATTATGTTACTGAGGACGGATATGCAATATCCGCCTTTGATGAAAGCAGTGAAGTTTCAAGAAACAGAAACAGCGGATTAAAAGTGGAAGAATTATTAAAGAGGTTAAAAAAGTAATGCTTAGTTAAAAAAGCCGTTACACTTTCTAGTGTAACGGCTTTTTGGGTTTCGATCTGTGTTTTTTAAAAGATTCACGCTGTGAGGGTGTAAACATACCTGAACGTTGATGAAACTTTTCACATGCGGAAGTTTTCTTTTCTGTATCTTGCCTTTTTGCATGACAATATCCCTTATCAATAAATCTAAAATCTTCTCCTAATCCATCGAAAAATTGCCACCAATATATACAATAAAAACAATTTGCATCAGGCGGTATTTTCTTTTTTATGCCAAATATGTTATCTTCCATTTTATCACCTTTATGCGTCATTTTATCGTCATTATAACACCATTTTTGTTGTGACGCAATAATTCCACTATAATTTTGTCATAATAATACCAAAATGACGAGGTGCAATCATGGGAGAAAATGTGTTAAGATATACTTTACGTGTTGACAAAGAACTATTTAAAAAATTCCGTTACGTTGCGGAATATGAGGGCAGGTCGGCAAACAAGGAAATTATACAGTTTCTTAAACACCACGTTGCCGAATTTGAAAAGAAGCACGGCGAAATAAAAGCGGATTAAAAAAATCACCCGATTTTTCGGGTGATTTTTTATTTTATCTGCCAATCTATCGGTTTTAGTCCCGCCCCTTTTAATAATTCGTTGCATTTGCTGAAATGGCGGCAACCGAAAAATCCGCCGTATGCCGAAAGCGGACTTGGGTGCGGTGCTATCAACTTTTTATGTATGGGATTTGTGATTACATCACACTTTTTTCTGGCATTAGCGCCCCAAAGCAAGAAGATAACGGGGGTTTGCTTTCTATTAAGTTCGGCTATTACCCTATCGGTAAACTGCTCCCACCCCATACCTTTATGGCTGTTGGCCTCTGCTCTTCTTACAGTAAGCACATTGTTAAGCATCAAAACGCCCTGTTTAGCCCAGTCTTCCAAAAATCCGTGTGTAGCGGGGGTTAACCTCAAATCCGACTCAAGCTCCTTATAAATATTTTTAAGCGAGGGCGGGATTTCTACACCTTTTTTAACCGAAAAGCAAAGTCCGTGCGCCTGATGCGGTTCGTGGTACGGGTCTTGACCGATTATAACAACGCGGCAATCTTCAAAAGACGTATAGCGAAGAGCATTAAAGATATCGTTCATTTCGGGATAAACCGTTTGAGTTGCGTATTCTTTTTTAAGAAACTCGCGTAATTTTTGATAATAAGGTTTTGCCCATTCATCCTTTAATATCTCGTCCCAATCGTTACCGATATGTACCATAATATTACCCCCTTTTTACAATTTACAGTATAACTTTTTTCTAAAAATTTGTCAATTATACCCTATTACACCAAAAAAATTTTTATGGTAAAATTATAGTACGAGGTGATATTATGCTAAAAATCGGAGACACTGTTTTATACGGCACAACCGGCGTTTGCACAGTGACCGATATTATGACACGCGAGATTGGCGGTATGAAAAAAGAATACTTTGTTCTTTCCACCGTTGCGAATGAAAACTGCACCGTTTTTGTTCCCACCGATAACGCAGAACTTGAAAAGAAAATGCGCAAGATTTTATCCAAAAAAGAAATCCTTGCACTTATAAAAGAAATTCCGAATGAAGCAGACATCTGGGAAGATAACGAGGTTAAACGGCGTGAACTTTTCAGCAGTATACTGCACAGCGGCGACCGCAAGAAACTGATGCTCCTTGTGCGTTCGCTTTACAACCGCCGCGAAGAAAGGCGCAAGCAAAACAAACGGCTGCTCGTTTCTGACGAGCGTTTTATGAGTGAGGCCGAAAGGCTTTTGCACGATGAGTTTGCCGCCGTACTCGAGATAAAACCCGATGAGGTTGTTAATTTTATAATGCAAAAGATAAACCCGATAGATTGAATCTATCGGGTTTTTTACCCCTCTAAAATATGCATCATCCGCAGGTCGCGGTCTTCTATTTTGCTGAAAATCTGGAAAGCGTGTGGCTCCAAAAATTCTTCCTGTTTTGTGCTTAAATTTTGATTTTGCAGTTCTAATCTTATATCCGCACAGATTTTATCAACTAAACCTTGTTGATTTTGACTGCCAAAAAGCGCCGCAAGGTCATCGGCTATGTGGGAAAGTTTGGGGAGATTTTTCATAGCGCGGTAACGCCATTTATAATAGGGCGCATAGGCGCGGTTTAGAATAAACACCGCTTCGCCCACAGCATCGGCAAAAAGGGAAAGTGCGTGGTTTGCCGCCGCGTAATCTCCTCGTGTTTTGCAACGAGAAAAATTATATTGTCCTGTCTGCGCCATAGTTAGCACACGCGCCGCCAGGCGTTTGAGTCTTGCGTCTTCCGGCTCACCTGTGAGCAGTTTTTTGCGCATTTCGCTGAACTCGCCGAGCGCATCGCAAAACACCTCTCCGTTAGTGGCTTCTGCAATTGCGTGGTGCGGAAGATACAGCCAATCCTTTGCCGTATTTAATGGATTACCGCCTGTATAACGTGCATAGAACCCGTTTACCGTCTGCACACCGCGCGTGTTACCGCCAAGCGCGGTTTTTTTCGTTTTTACGCCACGTTCTTTAATAAGTTCGTTATACGCACGTGTGAGCGGAACACCGATTTTCAGGTCATCTTCGTCGGTCAAAAACAGGCAAAAACCACCGTCATAATCGTGGTCTTGCGACAACACATCATCAAAGCCGAAACACTCCGAACCGTGTCCCACAAGTCCTACTGCTATGCGGTCTTCATACTCGGAAAATTCTTCTTTTATTATCTTTTTTCCGTAATTTTCATAAAGAGTTTTTGCCAAATCAAGCCCGTTCATAAATTCCCTTTGCCCTTTTATTTAATTCTGACGCCCACAAGAAAAAACCAAGTTTATCAAGTGTAGGCGCACATTTTGAAATGGTAAAAGCATGGTATCCGTCATGCGCAAGTGTCTCACAGCAAAGCAGGTTATATGCTTTTTCTGCACAAAGCGCTATCCGTTCGTCTTCGGGGTTTTGTTTATCATAAAGTTCGCACAAGTTGCAATATGTTACTGCCTGTTCGTTTTCAGAGTTTTCACAAAGGCGTAAAACAGAAAGTGCCAGGTTATAACATTTTTCAGCGTTTTCATAGTCCTCCACATCGGTGTATGCTAATGCCATATTGTTATAAAGCCCTGCAAAGCGGTAGTCATCGGGTGAGAGTGCATCCGAATAAACGCGGCAAACGTGCATAAAAATCGAAAGTGATTTTTCTGCCATACCAAATGCTTTATAAGTGGTTGCGGCGTTGAGCATTACCGTTGCGGCAGACACACTGTTTTCTATATTTTGTTCTTTAATTATTTCAAGTCCTCGCTTACAGGCAAAAAGTCCTTTTTCTTTATCGCCTGTGCGGCGGTGGTGACCCATAAGCTCACTATATATCGAAAGTTCTCCGCTCCAGTCGCCGATTTCCTGCGCCTTTTTAAGCCATTTTTCCAACAGCACACTTCCGTCTGCGTTGCGCTCACGCGAGTAAAGCTCATCAAGGTCCTTTAATATTTCCTTTATAGGAATTTTTTCCTGCGGTGCCGAACGCACAGTATGACTGTTTGTATCGAGCAGACAGCACTGCTCGGTATAATCCTCTTTTTTTATTTCCATATTTTGCACCTAAAACATAAAATCAGTTACATAATATTTTGAAGATTTTATCATTTCCTTTTCAAAAACCGAAAGCCCCATTTCCTCTGCTAAGGTTTTTTTATCGGAAAACAGATTTGTGCCAAGTCCCAGTCTATTGCCCTTAATCTGACAACCGAGTGCGGCAAGTGTTGTGGGGAACATATCCATAGCCGTAAATTCGCGGTTTTTGGTCTTCTTGGCGTCAACCGCCGAATTTATTATACAATTATACACACGGCGGTCAAAATCCTCATCCACCGTACGCAAAAAATACTCGTTATTCATCGAAAGGTGGTCACCACAGACTACGATGGTTGTGTTTTCGTAAAACGGCTGTGTTTTAATCCACTCTATAAAATCATATAGTTGTCGACTTGCACAGGCAAGTACATTGTCATACTGTTCCTCTCTTGCTCGTCCGCACTCCGAACAGAGATAACCGTCTATATGATGGGTATCAACCGTAAGCAGATTAAAGACAAAGGGTTCTCCCTTGTTAGCGATTTTGGGCAATTCGAGTTTTGCATAATCGTAAAGGCGGTTATCTTCCATTCCCCACCAAACCCAATATTCTTTTCCTATAATACCGTCCTGTTTTGCGGTATAAACATCATATATTTTGTCAATACCATGCTGTTTATAATAGCGATCTCGGTTGGCGAACGCCGCATCTGAACCGACCATAAGGGCTTGGTAATATCCCTCTTCTTTTAAAATATCGGTTATTGTA
>JAZRZS010000013.1:0-2875 GCA_045601505.1 Acutalibacteraceae bacterium | reverse complement strand
GATATTATCGAAAACCCGCAAAAGTATAGTGAAATGTGCAAAGGCAAAAAACTTGCAACATTGTTTTTTGAGCCATCAACCCGTACTAGACTGAGTTTTGAGTCGGCAATGTACGAACTCGGCGGCAACGTAATCGGTTTTTCAGAGGCTAATAGTTCCTCCGCATCAAAGGGCGAAAGCGTTGCCGACACCGCAAAAACAATAAGTTGTTATGCCGATATTATTGCAATGCGCCACCCAAAAGAGGGTGCGCCGTTTGTAGCGGCGCATAACGCCACAATACCCGTAATCAATGCGGGTCGCGGCGGTCACAACCACCCAACGCAGACCTTGGCTGACCTGCTTACAATCTATCGTGAAAAGGGCGGATTTAGTAATTTAACTGTCGGTTTCTGCGGTGACTTAAAGTTTGGAAGAACAGTGCATTCGCTAATAAACGCTCTTTCACGCTATAGCGGAATAAAGGCTGTACTGATTTCGCCCGAAGAACTTAAACTACCAAGTTATGTCAAAAAGGATGTGTTGCTTAAAAACGGTATACCGTATACACAGACTACAAATCTTGAAGAGGCAATACCCGAACTAGACATACTTTATATGACACGCGTTCAGCGCGAACGTTTCTTCAATGAAGAGGATTATTTAAGACTCAAAGACAGTTATGTGTTAGAGCCTAAGAAACTGCAAAACGCAAAGACAAATCTTACGATAATGCACCCACTTCCGCGCGTAAATGAAATTAGTGTGAGCATTGATGATGACCCGCGTGCCTGTTATTTCAAGCAGGTGCTTAACGGCAAATATATGCGCATGGCGCTTATTATCAAACTGCTACGGGAGGCAGGTTCAATATGAATATAGACTCTATAAACAACGGCTTTGTAATAGACCATATAACAGCGGGTCGGGGAATGTTGCTTTTTGATTTGTTGCATCTTGATGAACTTGACTGCTCGGTTGCACTTATAAAAAATGTAGGTAGCAAGAAACTCGGCAAGAAGGATATTATTAAAATCGATGCTGGCATTGAAATAAACTTCGATGTAATAGGTTATGTTGACCCAGGTATTACGGTAAATATTATTAAAAACGGTGAACTTACCGAAAAAAAGCAAATCGAAATGCCCAAACAACTCGTAAACGTTATAAAATGCAAAAACCCAAGATGCATCACTTCGGTCGAACAGGAACTTGACCATGTTTTCCGTCTTACGGACGAAGAAAACAAGATTTACCGTTGCCTTTACTGCGAAACACAAGCGGGCAAGTAGAGGATAAACAAAAACAAAAGTTTTTTCGACAAATAATTATCTAAAAACACAAAAATACGGTTAGTGCCTTGACACAAGTTATTGTGTATGATAAAATATAGGCTGTAAAAAAAATACCATTTCTTGTGACTGACGGAATAGTGGAGCACCACAACGAAGCAAGAAATGTATAAAGGTTTTTCCTTTTTTAAGCCGACCGTCTGGGCACATTTAACTGTAATCAGGTTAAGTGTGCCTTTTTGTTTTTTGATAGGGGGTATTTTAATGAAAAAAGTAGGAATTGTAATGGGTAGTGATAGCGACTTACCCATCATAAGAAAAGCCACCGATATGTTAAAATCACTCGATATTCCGTTTGAGGTGCATATTTATTCTGCGCACAGAACACCTGAGGAAGCGCGTCAGTTTGCGCTATCGGCGAGAGAAAACGGATTTGGTGCAATAATTGCCGCCGCGGGAATGGCAGCACACCTTGCGGGTGCACTTGCTGCTAATACAACATTGCCCGTAATAGGAATTCCTTGTAGTACATCTAACCTTGATGGTCTTGACGCTCTGCTTTCCACTGTGCAGATGCCAACGGGCATTCCCGTTGCAACGGTTGCTGTGAACGGCGGAGGAAACGCCGCACTTCTTGCCGCACAGATTATTGCTGTAGAAGATAAGGCTTTGGCTGCAAAACTTGACGCAAAACGTGCATCTGATGCCGCTAAGGTTTTACAAAAAGATAAAAATGTAATGGAACAATTATAATTTAAAAGGGAGATATAAAAAATGGAAAAGAAACTTGTTTACACTGGCAAAACAAAGGACGTTTATGCGCTTGAAAACGGCAACTGTCTACTTAAGTTCAAGGACGACTGCACAGGAAAAGACGGCGTATTTGACCCAGGCGAGAACGCAGTAGGTCTTACTATAGACGGCGTTGGTGATGTTAACCTTCGTATGTCAATTTATTTCTTTGAAAAGGTTAATGCCGCGGGTATTAAAACACACTATATAAACGCAAACCTTGCAGATACCACAATGGAAGTATTACCCGCAAAGGTTTTCGGTAAAGGACTTGAGGTTATCTGCAGATACAAGGCTGTTGGTAGTTTCATTCGCCGTTACGGTGATTATATTGAAAGCGGCGCTGACCTTCCCGCATACGTTGAAATGACCTTTAAGGATGACGCAAAGGGCGACCCGCTTGTAACAAAGGATGCACTTGTAGCACTCGGTGTTATGTCTGATAAACAGTATGAAGACGTTAAGGAAATGACACAGAAAATCACCAAAATCGTTGCAGACGATTTGGCTGAAAAAGGCCTTGTACTTTATGATATTAAATTTGAATTCGGCTATGATAAAGACGGCAACGTTATGCTCATAGACGAAATTGCTTCGGGCAATATGCGCGTATATAAGGACGGCGAATACATTGACCCGATGACACTTTCAGAACTTTTCTTTAAATAAACAGCACGATATTAAAGGAGTAAAAAATGGGCGCTTTTTTCGGAGCAGTCGGCAAACACGATGTGATAGGAGATGTTTTCTTCGGAACAGACTATCATTCCCACTTAGGCACACGCCGTGCGGGAATGGCAGCGTTCAACAAG
>JAZRZS010000012.1:0-34177 GCA_045601505.1 Acutalibacteraceae bacterium | reverse complement strand
CGAGGAGGTTGCAACGGGCAAGGTTGATTCGAAGTTTGGCTCTGCCATTGAAACAGGTCAGGCGTTCCTAATTACAAAAACCGCCCTTTCACTCGAAAATCTTGAACTTGTTGGTTTTCATTGTCATGTTGGCTCACAGGTCTTTGATTCCTCAGTTTACATTGCAACTGTGGATGTTATGATTAAATTTTTGCATGATGTTTGGCAAAAGTTTGGATTTGCCGCTAAAAAACTCGACCTCGGTGGCGGATTGGGCGTACGCTATGTTAAAGACGACCCGAAAATTGATATTAAAGAAAGCATTTTAGAGGTAGGTAAACACCTTAAAAAATGTGTATCACACTATGGAATTGAGATGCCCCAAATCTGTTTTGAGCCAGGCAGAAGCATCGTTGCAGATGCAGGACTTACACTTTATACGGCGGGAACAGTTAAAAACATTCCTACCTACAAGACCTATGTTTCGGTTGACGGCGGTATGGGTGACAGTCCGCGTTACATACTTTATGGTTCACAGTACACTCTGCTTAACGCGCTTAAACTGAATGAGGAACATAATATGCCCTGTTCTGTTGTGGGGCGTTGCTGCGAAAGCGGCGACATTATTGCAGAAAATGTCAAAATGCCGCAAAGCACCTGCCGCGGTGATATTATTGCCTGTCTTACAACAGGCGCTTACCATTACTCTATGGCTTCTAACTACAACCGCATACCCCGTCCGCCCGTTGTTATGTTAAAGGACGGCAAATCGTATTTGGCGGTAAGGCGCGAAACATTTGATGATGTTACTTCTCTTGATGTATAAAAAATGCCTGTCACTGACAGGCATTTTTCTTTTATTCTTTTACATAGGTTTTAACAATCTCGCCTATTATCATAAAATGGCGGTCATCCAGAGGATAAAGTTCGGCACAGTCACCGTTTGTAAACGCTTCGGGTGACAGTCGATTGCAGTAACGCTTTTTACAAATGAGAACAAGACGCGCTTCCTCAAAAAATACTGCGTCATCCTCAAATACAGGTGTTAGTCCTGTGCGTTCGGTTTTGTTAATATCACGGCCCGATTCTTTGCCGCAAACAGCATGGATATCGCGGCGGTCACCGTAGAATGACAGGGTAAAATAATCTTCAGCGTGTAAAAAGTCCATTGTGTAGCGCTGCGGACGCACAGCTATTACAACAGAGTCTTTAGACCACATCTCGCCAATAAAACCCCAACTCGCCGTCATCATATTGTATTTCTCTTTATTTCCCGCAGTTATGAGCATCCATTCGTCTGCAATCATCTTGACAGCGTTGCCCTCAACCTCTTTAATGTTTACCTCTTTCCACATAAAAAGCCTCCGTTTTATAATAAATTTTTTATAATACAAAAAAGTGCTTGATTTTTGTTTTATCTATATGTATAATGGTATAGCAATATTCGGAGAGATGGCTGAGCTGGTCTAAGGCGCACGACTGGAAATCGTGTAAGTGCTAATACCACTTCAGGGGTTCGAATCCCCTTCTCTCCGCCAAATAAAATGAAAGCTCGTTCGAAAGAATGGGCTTTTATTTTATTTTGTATAGAACATAGGGATTCGAACAAGGGCGGTTTGCCTTATGGCAAATTGCAACCTTTCGGTGAATGGTTGCAAAGCCCGTGGGCAACGAGCTTTAGCGCGGCGATAGCACACCGCAGTGTGCGGAAAAATCCCCTTCTCTCCGCCAAATAAAATGAAAGCTCGTTCGAAAGAATGGGCTTTTATTTTATTTTGTATAGAACATAGGGATTCGAACAAGGAGGGAGCGTTAGCGGAAGAAAACAATTCGGGGAATTGTTTTCGCCGACGTGGGCAACGAGCGTTAGCGAGGCGATAGGCGCGTTGCGCCGGAAAATCCCCTTCTCTTTGTACTATAATGAATAATCTTTTACTTCAAATACTCAAGCAAAAAGATTATCGAACGGCCTGTTTCGTGGTCAAACACAACCTTGTTTATTTTGATTTTTTTAGATAATTGCTTATTAACCTCGGTTATACATTCGGGCAGATGATATTTGTCCTGCACAATTTCCCACTTTGTTTCTGCAGAATCTATATAAACTTCACAGGTTGCATTTCCTTGTGATGCCGCTGTATAAAGCGTCCTTTTTACCGTTTCTATGGATTTTTCTACATCGCCATTCAGAACGATGTTTTCTACATTTCCATAAAAATATTCAAGCGAATTACATTTTGGAATTGAAAGATTAAATGAACCGTTTTTGAGCGCCTTGTCATCGACCGATTTAAAGTCGGCGTCCATTTTGTGTGTATCTTTTATACGGTCATCACTTATATTAAAATAATAGTGCATTGTGATAGGTGTGTCGCCCGATTTATTAAGGTCGTCCCACGTGGCGTCAAGGTGATGCCACTGTCCGCCGATTTTAACAAGATTCCACATATGCTCTTCACCCGCATAACCGCAGACAAGTCGGCAAGGGATAGAAAACTGATTAAGAAGCAATTGCATCGCCCTCGAATATCCTTCGCAAACCGCAATGCCGTCAACCAATGCACCGTAGGCGGTAAGGTTGTTTTTGCTTTTCTTGGATTCATCATAAACAACATTTTGGCACACATAATCGTGCAATATAAGTTCAATTTCATACGCCGATGCGTCTTTTGGGACTAACTTTTTAATTTCATTTATTTTTAGCTTTAGTTTATTTTCCATTGATGTACGCTCTGCACGTGTGCAGGTGTAGGAAACGCTGTTTTCACCGCTTGTATAACTGAACGCTATTGAGCGTTCTTTACCGTTTATGAGTTCGGTTATGTACTTAGTCGGCACCCAAAAATATTCCGGTCTGTCCATCCGCACAGCATAAAGCGCAACCTGCATATCCTGTTCTGAACATTCACCCAGCGCAATTAACCCGTCTGTCATTTGGTTAACCGCGTTATCAATTTTATTATAAATCTGTTTTTGTGTGGAATTAAGTGCCTCATAACACGCGTACGTTACAGTACCTGAGGGTATATAGGTTTCAAACTGCGGTTTGTTCCCCGAATTGAGCCACGAAGGCTCTTTTGTGTCCTTCGTGCTTGAGGTTTTATTGCTGCTTGTAGGTTTTTTACTGCTTGACTTATCCTTTTTAGAAGAAGATCCCACTTTTGATGGATTTTTCTGTGTATCCACAGGGGCAACATAGGTAGTGCTGTAAACGTAATCACTCTCTATTACACTGCTGTAATCAACCTTTGCAGGACTGCAAGCACTAACCGAAAATATTAAAACGAGCAAAACCAATACTAACTTTTTCATAATATCACCCTCACAGAAACATTATCCTTAAAATTGGAAATAACATCAAAATATTTATAAAAATCCGCATAAGATATATTAGTTTCACAATTTTCTGCTATATAAAGAAAATCTGATTTTCCTACCCGTGCGGATAAAAGCGCAGACAAAAAAGAATATGCAATATGTTCGCGCACCTGTTCGTTTTCGCCCGACATTTCTATAACGCGGTTACCAAATATTCTTTCTGCTTTTCCGTCACTTATATTATAACAGCTATTTGTATCAATTACAATACCCCCTATGCGACCGATAAACTCAATTTCGGTCTGTTTTGAATATTTAATATATCTGTTATATGAGAGTCCGTAGTTTTTTGCTGTCTTCTCGTTTGAAAAAAGAAACACTGTCAGCGTTTTCATATCAAAATCGGCATACACCGCGCTATATTGGGATAGTTCTTCGCACTCGGCATATATCAAAAGTTCTCCCGTTATATTTTCATAGGGCTCTTTTGTTTCGGCATTGCCTACGCTTTTTTCCTCTGTTTTCAAGAAAACCGCCGTTAAAGTAAAGTATATAAGCACACAAAAAAGAAGTGCAAAAAACGCATATTTTCGCTGTCCTGTTTTTTTAAGTTTCATTTTATCACCCCGCTTTATTATTGACAAATTTTAAGTGATAGAAACTACTTGTATATAATAATATTTTGTGATAAAATGTAGATTAGATATATATGGACTCATAAGGAGTTGAACTCTAGTGGAAGAAATTTCTAAAAAAACAGTATTGAGTTGCATTCAGCCCTCGGGCGCATTGACGCTTGGAAATTACCTCGGCGCTCTTAAAAACTGGGTTGCAATGCAGGAGGAATTTGACTGCACATTTGCGGTTGCCGACCTTCACGCTATAACCGTACGTCAGGACCCGCAAAAATTCCGCGCGCAAATTTATTCAACCTGTGCTTTGCTTTTGGCTTTGGGTCTTGACCCGCAAAAAAGCACACTTTTCATACAGTCACACGTTAAATGCCACGCCGAACTTATGTGGGTTTTATCCTGTTATACACAGTTTGGCGAACTTTCGCGTATGACTCAGTTCAAGGATAAATCAGCAAAACACGCAGACAATGTAAACTTAGGGTTATTTGCATATCCGACACTTATGGCGGCAGATATTTTACTCTATAAACCCGATTTTGTTCCCGTTGGCGCTGACCAGAAGCAACACCTTGAAATTGCGCGTGATATTGCTATACGCTTTAACAATATCTACGGTGATGTGTTTAAAGTGCCTGAACCGTATATTCCCAAGGTTGGCGCAAGGGTAATGTCGTTACAAGACCCGCTTAAAAAGATGTCTAAATCGGACGAAAATGTTAATTCTTGGATTGCAATTTTGGATAAACCCGAAGACATTATGCGCAAATTCAAACGCGCTGTTACCGATTCCGAAGCGCGTGTCTGCGTTGGTGAAGGACGCGATGGAATAAACAATCTCATTGGTATTTATTCAGCCGTTACTGGCAAAACTGCAGACGAGGTAGCAAAAGAGTTTGAAGGCAAAGGCTACGGCGATTTCAAAACTGCAGTTGGAGAGGCGGTTATTGAAGAACTGCGCCCCATCCGAGAAAAATACGACACATTTATAGCGGACAAAAAACAGCTTGAAGATATTTATAAACAGGGCGCTGAACGCGCATTCTATACCGCGCGTAAAACAGCGAGTAAAGCTATGAAAAAGGTAGGATTTGTTATCTGATGGAAATTCTTGCAGGAAACAGCAAAATATGCGAACGTGTAAGACTTATGCTGACTTGTGAGCGAATCCCCCACGCACTTATGCTTGAGGGGGAAAACGGCACAGGTCGACATACACTTGCACGTTATATTGCTGCATTTTGTATGTGTGAGGGTGAATCTCGTCCCTGTTTTTCCTGCAAAGGTTGCCATATGACAGATATCGGTTCACACCCTGATGTTTCGGTAATTTCGCCCGATGGAAAGCAACTCTCGGTTGATAAAATCCGCGCACTGCGACAGGATGCATATCTTTCTCCCGCCATTGCAAACCGCAAGGTTTATATTATTGAAAAAGCCGAAACTATGAATCCATCGGCACAGAATGCTCTGCTTAAAATTTTGGAAGAGCCGCCGCAAAATGTCATATTCATACTTATAACGGTAAGCGCTGAAAAACTACTCACCACAGTTCGTTCGCGTTGCATCACGTTGTCATTGCTCCCGCCACAGCGGAGTGAAGCTGTAAAATACATCACAGAACATACAAATTTTTCCTCTCTTGAGGCTGACAGAGCGTTAGAGGCGTCTAAAAACAACCTCGGCGAAGCACTTAGGATGTTGGCAGCGGATGAAAAAAACACCATTTGCGAACTCGCATCTGCACTGCTGTCCGATATAAAATCGTCTGATTCTTATTCTATGATGTGTAGGCTTAAACCGCTTGAAAAAAACCGTGCGGCTATTGACGAACTTTTTTCTGAACTGCTTGTTAAAATATCCGCCCTTTTGAGAGAAAGTTGTTACACTCATATTAAAGAGGGGTTATCAAAAGAACAGCTGATTTCGCTTTATGAAATCACACGTGAACTTCGCGAAAGCAGCGTTAACAACCCAAACACTTTACTTTTATTTGCTAATATTTGCAGTCGTTACAAGTCGGCTGTAATTTAGGTTTATATATAATATTAGGAGGACTGTATGACCGAAGTCATTGGTATAAAATTCAAACCTGAGGGACGCGTTTATTACTTTGACCCAGACGGACACAAACTGTCTTTGGGAGATTTTGCGGTGGTAGAAACCGCACGCGGAACCGAATGCGGTACGGTTGCAGAGGCTAATAAACAGGTAAGCGATGAAAAAATTATAAAACCGCTTAAAAAACTTTTGCGCGTTGCAACCGCCGAAGACATTAAAAAAATGGAGCAAAACCGCGAAAAAGAGAAAGAAGTTTTCACAGTTTGCGAAGGGATGATTGCATCACACGGACTTGATATGAAACTCGTTGATGCCGAATGTTCTTTTGACGGAAGCAAAATTCTTTTCTATTTTACGGCGGACGGCAGGGTTGATTTCCGTGAACTGGTTAAGGACCTCGCATCCCGTTTGCACACACGTATTGAACTGCGACAAATCGGTGTTCGTGACGAGGCAAAAATGCTTGGCGGTATCGGAATCTGCGGCCAACAATTTTGTTGCACCCGTTTCCTTGACGATTTTCAGCCCGTTTCTATTAAAATGGCAAAAGAGCAGGGACTTTCACTAAACCCCACTAAAATTTCGGGCAGTTGCGGAAGACTTATGTGTTGCCTTAAATATGAACAGGACGCATACGAATACCTGCTTTCCTTTACACCGCGCGTTGGCTGGACAGTCCGCACAGAGCTGGGTGACGGCGTTGTGCTTGACTCTAACCCCCTCACAGGTGCGCTGCTTGTCCGCATTGGAAACGACACAGACACAGCGCCCGTTAAGGTGATGCGCGAGGATGTTAAGGTTATTAAAAAGCACCGCGCCCCAAAACAAGAGGCTGAAGAGGAAATATCTGAATAAAAACACTTGCAATTTAGCTTTTATGTTGTTACAATATAAATGTAGGGCATCTGCCCTTTTATGAACCATCATTTACGGAGGTGTAAACTATTATGGCATACAAGATTTCTGATGAGTGCATCAGCTGTGGCGCTTGTGCAGCTGCTTGTCCGTGCGAGGCTATCTTCGAAGGTGAAGAGCACTTTGAGATTGACGCTGAAAAATGCGTTGACTGTGGTTCCTGCGCTGCAGGTTGCCCTGTTGAAGCAATTTCTGCCGAATAATAGGACAAACATACATAGTGAAGGGGTGGTATTAACCACCCCTTTTACTTAAAAAAAGGAGAAAATTTATGGAAAAGACAGTTCTTGTTGAAATTTCTGCACGTCACGTGCATGTATCAGAAAAAGACCTTTACACCCTTTTTGGTGAGGGTTATAGTTTAACACCCAAAAAAGACCTTTCTCAACCCGGACAGTACGCCTGTGCAGAAAAGGTACAGGTTGTTGGCCCGAAAGGTACTCTTAACGCTTCTATTTTAGGACCTGTTCGCCCTGCAACACAGGTTGAACTCTCGCTTACAGATGCTCGTACCGTAGGTATTACCGTTCCCGTTCGCGAGTCGGGTGATATCGAGGGCAGCGCGGGTTGCAAACTTGTCGGTCCCTGCGGCGAGGTTGAAATTCCTGTAGGCGCTATTGCGGCTAAACGCCACATACATATGACCACAGCCGATGCTGAGAAATATGAACTTAAAGACACACAGATTGTTAAGGTTGCCATTAAGACAGAGGGACGCAGTCTTATATTTGACGATGTTGTTGTACGTGTTAGCGATAAATTTGCACTTGCAATGCACATAGACACAGACGAAGCAAACGCAGCCGCTGTTCCTGGCAGTTGCACAGGTGTAATCCTTGACTAATTTAGGGCTTTACATACACACGCCTTTTTGCAAAAGCAAATGTAATTACTGTGATTTTTATTCGTTTGCGGCGGCAAAAGACGACCTTGACTCTTACACCGAAAGAGTTACAGATTATCTAAAAAAATGGGGCGTACGGTTAGGACGCCCCATTGATTCTTTATACCTAGGCGGCGGAACGCCCACACTGCTCGGCGGCGAAAACATTGCTAAAATTATAGAAACAGCAGAGCGTTCTTTTGGGTTTATGGACCCCGAAATAACGCTTGAATGCAATCCTGCCGATGATTTACGCGAAACACTTGCCGCCGCAAAAAAAGCGGGAGTTAACCGCTTATCCATCGGCGTACAAAGCGCAAACGAAGATGAACTTTCAATGCTTGGGCGCCGCCACACCAGTGACGATGCTAAAAAAACTGTGAATGTGGCACGTGAATGCGGTATAGACAATATTTCGCTTGATTTAATGATAGGGTTGCCCGAAAGCAGCATAGAAAAACTTTCAAATTCCATTGATTTTGTTTGCTCATTACAGCCCACACATATTTCGGTTTACATCTTAAAAATTGAAGAGGGTACCGCTTTCTATAAAAATTGCGTTGCTGTTCCAAGCGATGAAGAAATTGAAAAACAATATCTTTTCACAGTAGAGAAACTTGAAAGTTTAGGGTTTTTACAGTATGAAATCTCTAACTTTTCCAAGACGGGATTCGAAAGCCGACACAATCTAAAATACTGGAACTGTGAAGAATATTTAGGGCTAGGTCCTGCGGCACACTCTTACATAAACGGAAACCGCTTTTATTATCCGCGTGATATTAAAAAATTTATGGACGGGTGTGAAGTAATGCAGGACGGCACAGGCGGTGACTGTGACGAATATATTATGTTGCGTCTGCGGCTTTCCGATGGTATAATATTTTCAGACTATGAGAAGCGTTTCGGCGCTTTTCCTGCTGATAAAATACGCAAAGCAGAAACACTTAGCAAACACGGGCTTATAACATTTGATAACAATGGTTTTCGCCTTACCAAAAAAGGCTTTTTACTATCAAACAGCGTGATTGGAGAGTTTATATGAGAAGTTACAGGCTTCACCTTATACGCCACGGCTTTACAGAGGCTAATATTGACGGACGCTATATAGGCGGAAAAACCGATCTGCCACTTTGCAACGAAGGAAAGAGCGAGATTAAAAAACTTCACGAGGATTACCGATATCCACGTGTACCTCTTGTTTTTTCAAGCCCTATGCTGCGCTCTGTACAGACGGCGAAAATTCTTTTCCCCTCGCGTGAAGTAACTATGATAGAAAATCTGCGCGAATATAATTTTGGTGATTTTGAAAATAAAACTGCCGCAGAACTTGACGGCAGACCTGATTATGCCGCGTGGGCATCAGGAAAGATGCCCTCACCGCCAAACGGCGAATCTTCAAAAGATTTTGTTGCAAGAACGGTGCTTGGAGTTAACGAAATCGTTAAAATTATGATGGAAAAAGAAGAGTATGAAGCCGCTGTTATTATGCACGGCGGCGCTATTATGATGTTACTTGCCGCTTGCGGTCTGCCACAGCAGCCACCTGCTATGTGGACAAGCGAAAACGGCAAGGGTTATACCATTCGCATCACACCGTCACTTTATCAAAAAACGGGTGCTTTTGAGGTTATAAACCTTGTGCCCACAGGTGACGAAGAATGAAAAATATAAAAGATATCAAGCTTTATTTGCTTGATATGGACGGAACCATATATCTTGATAACGATTTGTTTGACGGTGTTACAGATTTTTTGGCACACATTAAAAAAATCGGTGGAAAATATATTTTTCTTACAAACAATTCTTCTAAGAGCGTTGATAAGTATATTGAAAAACTCCGCTCTCTTGGGATTGAATCGGTTGCGGACGATTTTTTGACATCCACCGATGCTACCGTTCTTTATCTTAAAAAGAAAAATTATAATAAAATTTATGCGTTTGGAACAACATCTTTTAAAGAACAACTGCAAAATTCAGGACTTCCTATCACCGACAGACTTTGTGATGATATTGACTGTCTTTGTATGGGATTTGACACCGAACTGACCTTCAAAAAATTAGAGGACGCCTGTATTTTGCTAGGTCGGGGAGTTGATTATGTAGCAACTAATCCCGATTGGGTTTGTCCCACACATTACGGCTATGTGCCTGATTGCGGCTCTGTGAGCGAAATGCTTTATAACGCAACACACCGCCGTCCTACCTTTATTGGAAAACCCGAACCTACGATGGCGCTTCTTGCGATGGAAAAGGCGGGGTTTACCCCCGAAAACACCGCACTTATAGGCGACAGACTTTACACAGATATTGCTTGCGGCGTTAATGCAGGTGTATGCAGTGTGTTCGTCCTTTCGGGCGAGGGAACAATGGAAGACCTAGATAAAAGTGCTGTTAAACCCGACTTGATTTATAACAATATCAAAGATATATATAAAGACATTTTATAAACACTATACTATTGACGATTATGTGTATTTGTGTTATTCTAAAGCACAGATATTACCCTGATACTAGGAGGCCACACTAATGCAACAAAAAATTTTTAAGTTAATTGAAGAAAGAAAAGATGAACTTTTTTCACTTCTATCAAGCCTTGTTAAAATCAATTCCGAAAGTTTCGGCAGTTACGGAAATGAAGAGGAAATTGCAAGATACATACATTCTCTTTGCCAAGAACTTGGATTGCAAAGTGACCTCTATTCTCCCCTGTCACTCCCTGGTTTTGAAAACCACCCCGATTATCTTCCGGGACGTTCCCTTGAAAACCGCTATAATGTGGTAGCAAAATGGGAAGGTGCAGAAGACGAAAACGAACTTATGCTTATGGCGCACACCGATACTGTTATGATTGGTGACCCCGAAAATTGGGATGACGACCCACTTTCTGGCAAAATTGAGGACGGAAAAATATTCGGAAGAGGCGCCTGTGACGATAAATATGCCATTGCAACTTCACTGTTTATTATAAAACTTTTGAAAGAGCAAGGCTTTACTCCTAAAAAGAATCTGCTTTTTGCAGCATATTCCGATGAAGAGTACGGCGGAAGCCACGGCGCGATGGCTGCGGTTATGAAATACCCCTGCAAACGTATTGTTAGCTTGGACGGAGACAACAATGAAATTTGGCACTGCGGCTCGGGCGGACAAGAGGTTAAATACCGTTTCCACACAGCATTTCCTGCCGACTGCGCAAAGGCTGCTACAAAGGCTTTATCGGTCGTTATTGACTGTATGGAAAGTTTTGCACAAAATCGCAAACAGGAACTTGAAAATAACCGTTTCTACAAAGGCACTATTATTCCCGACACATCCCTGCGTTATATGGGTTGCCGCGCTGGTGACAACGGACAGGATTTAGGCAGAGGCGAGTTAGTTTTCCTTTTCTATACAGACAAAACAGAAGAGGAAATTTACAAAGAATTTTCTGAACTTGAGAAGGTTATAGCCGAAAAACTAAAGCCGTTTGACATAATCGGTGACGGATTCACCCCCACTACAAGATTTTTCCATTACGTTTTCTGCGAACCGGATAGCGAAGATATTACTCTTATGCTCAAGGCAGCGAAAGAAACTACGGGCGAAGACCTTCTTGTATGCGGTTCGTGTCTTTCCGACCTGTCTGTCATTTCAAAATATGGCACCAGCCGTGCATACGGTTACGGTGTCGGACGCGATTTTTCGGAAATCGGCGGCGCACATCAACCTAACGAATTTGTCGAATGTGATAAACTTGTTGATTTTACAAAAACAGTTGCTAACTACATTCTTAAAATATTGGGATAAAAAAATCACGATGAACAAAAATGTTCATCGTGATTTTTATTTGCTTTTTCTTTTAAGAATAAGTGACAACACAAGGCATACTATAATCGCAATCCCATAAGGTATTATTGAAAAAAACGCAACATAGGCGGGAGCGCTGCAAAGGTTACAATGTGACAAAGCTCCGTAATTATATGCAACATCGATACACATCAAATACGATAGCGCAGAGGCGGCATAAAGTAAAATTTTACTCGCTATTTTCATTATTCCACCTCATAGGTATAAAGGTCACCTGTAAGTCTTATGCGTTTTTGGGACTTGTAACAAGTAACACCCATTTCATCCACAGCAGGTTCAAAATACACGTTGTATGTTACTACAAGTTTGCCTGTGAAACTTTTTACCGTAAATTTAGGTTCGCTAACAAAGGCGTCTTCAGCAAGCGCTGTTTTTGCTTTTTCCGCATAAAGTTCAAGCATAACCGCTTTAAGTGCGACAAGGTCATACTGTGGTAAAACGGTTTTTTCGGGATACTGGGGTGTTGCATCCTCTTCTGCTACATAAGCACCGTTTGTTGCCTTGACCTTTTCAATTTTTATTGTGAAATCCTCTTTCACATAGACACTTTTATAGCGTTTTATTAGGTTTTTATCGCGTTCTTCCTCAATAGAAACTACGTTAAATTCTATATCATCACGGGAAACTTTTTTATTTTCCAAAGATATAAGTTCGCTGTTGCCGTCACCATCACTATAGTCGGCTTCGCCCGTATCACAGGCGCAAACGCAAAATATGAGCATCAGCGCTAAAAGCAATGCCAAAAGTTTTTTCACGATATACGCCCCCTTTTAAAAATATCTTTCCACATATATTATACCATACATTATGAAAAAATCAAATACATTTTCAAAAAAGCCCCGAGTTTTCTCGGGGCTTTTCTTAGCTACAGGTGCAGTTTCTGCAATATCTTATAATAAGCAAAATTATCAGAAGCACAAGCATTACAATAGCAAAAATCGCAACAGCGGCGATTATACCGAGGAAAAATGTGCTAAATACCGCGCCCAAAATTATTCCGACTGCCAACAAAAGAGCCGAAGCTACAATTGCAATTATTGTAAAAATACCGCAGCAGCCGCAGTTTCTATCGTTATAACCGTTCATACTTAACTTCCCCTATTTTACAAAATATTCCAAAAGGAACATTACATACTATGAGGAAGCATTTACTTTTGTTACGCCGAAAAAGCACAGATGGTAAGGTATGTCATATAAACATCAAACTTTGAAACAATTTCGAACGGTGCGTGCATTGATAATACAGGGACGCCCAGGTCAACGACATCAAGTCCCAGGTTTGCAACATACATTGCAACCGTTCCGCCGCCACCTGCGTCAACCTTGCCCATCTCGCCCGACTGCCACGCAATACCTGCATCATCAAGCAATTTGCGGATAAATCCAACATACTCTGCAGAGGCATCGTTGGTGCTGTATTTACCGCGTGAGCCTGTGTATTTCGTTATAACTGCACCCCCGTTGATGTATGATGCGTTATTCGCCTCCATAACATCAGGGAAAGTGGGGTCAAATGCGGCATTAACATCGGCAGACAAACACTTTGATGCGCGCATTGCCTTGTAACCGTCAACACCCTCCATTCCTGCAAGGTCCATAAATATATACTTGAGGAAAGAAGAATTAAGACCTGTGTTTCCTTCAGAGCCAATTTCTTCTTTATCGGCAAGGATTACAATAACAGTATGCTCGGGCACATCCAAAGCCATGGCAGCGCGAAGCGCTGGGTATGCGCAAACGCGGTCATCGTGTCCGTATGCGCCTATAAGCGAACGGTCAAAGCCGATGTCACGCGCATTATAGGTAGGTACACACTCAAGCTCTGCAGAGAGGAAATCCGTTTCCACAATGCCGTATTTTTCGTTAAGAATATTCATTATATTAAGTTTTACAAGCTGACTTTCCTCATCATCCTTGAACGGACGGCTGCCAACAAGCACATTAAGTTCTTCGCCCTTAATTCCATCACTCAAGGTGCGTTTGCTCTGTTCTCCTGCAAGGTGAGGAAGTAAATCAGTTACAACAAAACAGGGGTCACTCGCGTCATCACCTATACGCACCTCTACCTTTGTGCCGTCACCCTTTACTACAACGCCATGCAAAGACAGCGGAACAGCCGTCCACTGATATTTCTTTATACCGCCATAGTAGTGGGTTTTGAAAAGCGCAAGGTCGTTACTTTCATAAAGCGGGTTTGGTTTAAGGTCAAGACGCGGAGAATCAATATGCGCCGCCGTAACACGAGCGCCCTCAATTATCGGACGTTTTCCCATAACAATAAATGCCGCCGCTTTACCGCGGTTGTTTATATACATCTTGTCGCCTGCTTTATATTTCTTATCACAGTCAAACTCTGTAAAACCTGCGCTCTTCGCAAGTTCTATAGAAACCGAAACAGCCTCACGCTCGGTCTTTGCAGCATCCAAAAATGCTTTATAATCTTCACAAAATGCGTCTGCCGCTTTAATTGTGGCTTCGTCCGCGGTAAGAAAGCCGTTCTTTTTCTTTGTAAAAAGTTTTTCTTTTAATTCTTTTGCTGTTGACATAATAACTCTCCTTATATAAAATTTTTCAATATTTTTTCTGCGTTTTGTAAAAGCGAGTTCTTATCGCCATTGTTATATATCACAAAGTCACATCGCGATACAAAAAATTCGTCACTCTTAGCGGCCAAAAGTCGCTCTGATGCCGCATCCTCTTGCAGACCGTCACGCGTTATTATGCGCTCTTTACGTATGTTTTCATCCGCAAGAACACAAATTACAGCATCACAAATTTCATTAAGTCCGCTTTCATACAATGTGGGTGCATCTAAAAGCACCGCTTCCTCTTCTTTAATTATTTCCCGAATGGCTGACACTATGAATGGCAACGTAATCTCGTTTAATTTCTGGGTGTTTTGGGGCGTGGAAAAAGCGCGTTTTGCAAGTGCTTTCCTATCAAGTTTGCCGTCTTTTATTATATCTTTACCAAAAACATCCGCCAAAGCTGAAAGCATTTCTTTGTTTTCACTCTCGTTACGGGCAACCTTGTCACAGTCCACCGTGAAAAATCCTATTCTCTCTGCTATAGGTAAAATACTGCTTTTACCTGCGCCTGTAGGACCTGTGAGACCTATTACAGTGCTCATAAATCAATCACCTCAAACCCTGCGGCGCGAATAAGTCTGTTGTAAACCGCAAGACCTACACCGCTTTTTTGCGGTGCGTGAACATAAATTTTATCCACTTTAAGCCCATCTGCCGCGCGAAGTGCCGCAAACAGTCCCGCCGCTTGTGATGCATCATCGTTTGCGCTTCCGTAAACAATGTGCGGACAGGTAATCAGTTTTTCATCCTCACTAAAACAGATTACGCCGCAGTTCCCCGTTTTATTTACGAAGTTTGCAAAATTTTCACTATCAGCCTCTACAAGTAAAATCTTCGTTTTTGGCGAATAGTGTTTATATTTCATACCCGGACTTGCAACGGGTTTATCCTTTTCAGGCTCACAAAGCACCGCGCTGTCAAGCATCAAATCGGGTAAAATTTCTCTTAATTCCTCTGCTGTTACACCGCCCGGGCGCAGAAGTCTGGGCGGATTTGTTGCCAGAGTTACCACCGTTGATTCAACACCGACACTGCTATTTTCCGACATTATGACAGCGTCTATTTTGCCGTCAAGGTCGGATAATACATGGTTTGCCGTTGTCGGACTTGGCGAACCCGAAATATTTGCCGAAGGAGCAGCAAGTGGAACACCCGTTGCCTTTATTATTTCCCTTGCAACAAGTGAAGACGGCATTCTGACAGCAACGGTGGGAAGTCCTGCCGTTACCTTGTCACAGACCTTATCACCGCAAGGCAGCACTAAAGTAAGCGGACCGGGCCAAAACTTTTCTGCAAGTGTGTAAAGAACGGTTGGCACACATTCCGTTACCTCTTTTAACATTTCCATATCCGCTATATGCACAATAAGCGGATTATCTTGCGGACGGCCTTTTGCTACAAAAACTTTATCAATAGCGTCCGAGCAGAATGCACTTGCGGCAAGTCCGTAAACCGTTTCGGTGGGAATAGCAACTATACCGCCGTCTTTAAGTATCTCTGCCGCGCGGCAAATATCTGCTTTGCTGTCGGTTAATCGTAGTGTTTCCATTTTAGTTCTCAGCTTTCAGCATTTCTGCCCTGTAATGTGTTATCAGCGCATCAATAACCTCGTCCATATCACCGTTCATAATCTGCTCTATTTTATAAAGCGTAAGACCTATTCTATGGTCGGTTACGCGGCCTTGCGGGAAGTTGTAGGTGCGTATACGCTCAGAACGGTCACCCGTTCCAACTTGTGCGCGGCGGTCGGATGCTATCGCCTCGGTCTGCTGTGACTGCATTTGCTCGTAAAGGCGCGAACGCAGTACCTTCATTGCTTTTTCCTTGTTTTTATGCTGGCTGCGCTCATCCTGACATTCTACAATAAGTCCTGTAGGTAAATGGGTTATGCGGATAGCCGATTCAGTTTTATTAACGTGCTGACCGCCAGCGCCGCCTGAACGATAGGTATCAATCTGTAAATCGGCGGGATTAATTTCTACCTCAACCTCTTCCGCCTCAGGCAATACCGCAACCGTAACGGTTGAGGTATGAATTCTGCCCGATGTCTCGGTTTCGGGTACACGCTGAACGCGGTGAACTCCGCTTTCATATTTAAGGCGGGAATATGCGCCCTCGCCCTCTATCATAAAGCTGACTTCTTTATAACCGCCAAGCTCGGTTTCGTTGCCTCCAAGCACCTCTATTTTCCAACGTCTTGACTCTGCATACATAGAATACATACGCATAAGCGAACCCGCAAACAGCGCCGCCTCTTCTCCGCCTGCGCCGCCGCGAATTTCAATTATAACATTCTTATCATCATTTGGGTCACGCGGCAAAAGCAAAATCTTAAGTTCCTCTGCACAGCGTTCAATTGCCTCTTTCGCTTCGGACAGTTCCTCCTGTGCGAGTTCCTTGAAATCTTTATCAAGGCTACCGTCTTCCAAAAGCAAAAGCGCTTCGTTTTCAGCCAATTTAGCGGCAGTATATTCTCTGAATTTTTCAACGATAGGGGTAATCTGTTTATGCTCTTTCATAAGTTTTTTATACTGTTCCTGATCGGCAACAACTGCACCGTCCATTAAAAGATTACCTATCTCTTCATAACGGTTTTCAACCGCCTTTAATTTATCAAACATCGGTTTCTTCCCTTTCTATCCTTTTGATGTTTTTTTCAGCCTTTACACGCGGCACCATAACCTCATGATTACAGCCGAGGCATTTTATCTTAAAATCCATACCCACGCGCGTGACCAAAAATCTATCACAACCGCAAGGGTGTTTTTTCTTCATTTTAAGAACATCGCCCACTCTTACATCCATAACTACACTCCAAACATACTATATCAATTTATTATTATATACTAATAATATCGTTTGTGCAATAATTTCTTGAAAGTAAAGGATTATAATGTTAAAATCATAATGGATGGTGATTTTATGAGTTCTATTAAAATAATGCACTGCGCTGATTTGCATCTTGGCGCCGAGTTATCAGTGCTTGGAGTACAAGCCGCAGAACGCCGTGCAGAACTTTTGCACACCTTAAATACAATTAAAGAACTATGCCGTGAACACGCCGTAAAACTTTTACTTGTGGCGGGTGACCTTTTTGATTCCAACAACGTACCCACAGACACGGTGCAGAGCGTAAAATCTTGCTTTGCTTCAATGAATGATGTTACGATTGCCATAACACCCGGTAATCATGATTATCTTTCGGCAGATTCGCCCTACAGCAGTGAGTGGAGCGAAAACGTATATATTTTCAAAAAGCCCGAAACAATAGAAGTTTCAGGCGTTTTCCTACATGGTATCCCTTTTTTGAGCGCGTATAGTGACACTTTTTCTTTGCCCACAGCACAGAGCGGCACTAACATACTTTTGATGCACGGTGACCTGTCAGGCGGAGCGTACAACCCTATAACCCCTGCGGTTTTATCTGCAACTATGATGGATTATGTTGCGCTCGGTCACATACACAAACGCACCGAAATCACATATTCGGGTTCTGTTCCGTTTGCATATAGCGGGTGTCCCGAACCGCTTGGTTTTGATGAGCTTGACGAAAAAGGTGTTTATATCGGCACTGTAGGTAAAAACCAAATAGACCTTAAGTTTTACAAAACCTGCCGCCGATGCTACCGAGAAATTTCGGTTGACATCACCGAAACGCAGGATAACACAGAGGTTTTAAGCCTTGCAAAACAGGCACTCCAAAATTATACTGGAGACCTGATTAAACTAAAACTTACCGGAGAAAGCAGTTTCGGTGTTGACACCGAATATATTGCCACAGGTCTTCGTGATGACGCATATTACATAAAGGTGCGTGACTGCACTTTTACTAAAGAGAATCTTGATATCATAAAACACGAGCAGACACTAAAAGGCTTTTTTGTGCGCGAAATGTTAAACAGACTGGAGAACTGCAAGGCAGACGAAACAGAAAAACTGCGAGAGGCATTAAGGCTTGGTCTTGCGGCACTTGCATCAAGGGAGGTGGGCTATCTTGAAAATTGAAAAACTGCACATTGATAATTTTGGCAAGTTTTGCAATTACACAATAGATTTCAAAGATGGCTTCAACCTCATTTTTGGCAACAACGAAGACGGCAAAACTACCATTATGAGTTTTATACGACTTATGTTCTACGGTAGCGGAACGAGCAAATCCGACCTTTTTTCTAATCTTCGGCGCAGATATACCCCCTTTTCACAGGAAAAGATGGGCGGTAGTATTGAATTTACCCACAGCGGTAAATCGTACACACTTTCCAAACAGTTTGGCAAGACGCCGAAGAGTGACAAAGTTGTGCTGATGGACAACTCACTCGGCATACCCGTTAATCTACCATCGGGCGTTGAAATCGGAGAAATGTTTTTCTGTCTTTCGGCCGGTGCTTTTGAAAAAAGCATATATATCGGAAGTCTTCCCCCTTGCACAGAAGACGGCACTGCCGACCTTGAAAAACGCCTGACCGCCGCCGTTTACACGGGTGACAAGGGTGACGGATATGAACAGATTGCCAAAAGAATCACATTGGCACAAGCGGAACTTCGCACACCCAGAAAGGTTGGAAAAGCCGACAAACTTTTTGAAGAAATAAATACGCTTAAAACCGAGCTTTCGGTAGTTAAAGAACTTGAAACCGAACGCACAGAGCGTGAAAATAAAGTTACCGAATGGACGCGTCAACTCGATGACCTTAAGACAGAGCAGATAAATTTGACAAGTCTACTTAAAAAAAGCCGTATAGCAGAGCAAGGCAACGCAATTAAAGCAGAGCTTGACACAAGGTGTGAACGCGAAAAATTGGAAGCAGAATTAAAGGCTTTTCCAAAAACAAGTTTAGAAACTGCACACACACTTTTAGATAATCACACCGCGCTTACTGCAAAGGTTTCTGCCCTTTCTCAAAACGAAAGCGCTGTTACAGTTGATGATGATACTCAAAAATCAGAGTTTGAGAACGCTAACAGCGAACTTTCAGAAACGCTTGATAAAATCAAACAGGCAGAGGGAAAACTGCTTTCTGCCGAAAAGAAAAGCAGCGGCAAAGAAACACCATTTATGTTTATTGTGGCGGCACTTTTCACAATTTCGGCTATCGGCGGTTTTTTTGCTACACCGATTTTTCTTGCCATGTTGGCACCTGCTATTGTTTTCTTAATTTTAGGCATAAAAGGCACAAAACAAACTAGAGAAAACAGTGCGGATATCCTAGAAATTAAGGGTGAACTTTTAAGACTAAAGGAAGCGGAACTTAATTTGCGCGAACGCGCAAACCGCGCCGAAACGGCGTTAAGAGTGCAACTTGAACACCGCAGTCTACTAGAAAGCGAAAGTAAAAAACAAAAGGATATGCTTCTAAAACTACAAGAGGACATTGGGAAAACTGAGGCTGAAATTTTTGCACTTATAGGCACAAAAATTCAGTTTGCAAGGGAAAAACTTGCAGAGTTGCAGTCAAAGCACAACCGCCTTGATTCGCTGTCGATTTTGTGCAGTCAAAGCGCGTTTGCCGACACCTCTACGCAAGAACTTGAAATGAAACTTTGCAAAACACAAGAACAAAGCGACCTTAAATCACCTGCGGAATATGAAAGCCTTATAGCGCAAACCGCACAGAGTATTAACGATATGGGGATTATGCTTGAGCGTGAAAAGGTTAGTTTGCAAAACATTTTCGGAAACAAACGCGGTATTGCCGCGCTTGAACGGCTGATTGACGAAAAGGAAAAACAGTTAAAATCACAAAATTCGCACTATGATGCTTTAACTGTTGCGTTAGACGCACTTTTTGCGGCATACACGCAAATGCGTCAAAACTTTGCGCCCGAACTTAACCGTATGACCAGCGAATTTTTTGAAAGCATAACGGACGGCGTTCACAAGGATGCTACCGTTTCAAAGAATTTTTCGGTACGCGTTAGTGAAAAAGGCAACCCCCTACCCTTTGAAAGCGAATATCTAAGCGCGGGTACTCGCGACCAGTTAGAGCTTTCGCTTCGTCTTTCTCTTGCAAAACTGACGGCGGGTGAAAACCATTTACCTCTCTTACTTGACGATATTTTAACACAGTATGATGACCGCCGCGCCCAAAAAGCAATAGAGTTTTTAGCGGATTACGCAAAGGAAAATCAAATTCTTTTCTTCACCTGTCACGGTGATATTCGCGAAACGGCGTGTGTGAACGGTGCGGAAATTAAAACTCTATAAAAGAAAAACCCGACCTTCTCGGCCGGGTTTTATTTTATATATCGAAGAGTAACTGTCCGTAAGACGAATAGGGCCAATCGGTAGCCGACATATTCATCTCAATCTCGTCAACATCGGTTCTCAGTTCTTTCATCGCTTTCAAAACTGTGTCATGATAATAACGAGCAGTTGCGAGTGCATCCGTTGTAGCGGCGCGGGATTCAACCTGTTCAAGTACAATAATACCGTCATAGACGCGGTCGGCATGATATGATAACTTTTTGAGCAGATTTTCTTCCAACTTGTAACTACCGCAAGACGCTTTTTTCTTTATGATGTTATCCGCAAGTTTTGTGGTGTATGCACTGACTGCAGGGATAACATCCTTTTTAACCATATCAAGCATTGTAAGTGCCTCGATATTTATGGTCTTAGCGTAATTTTCAAGCATTATTTCATAACGTGAAACAAGTTCGGTTTCGGTGAAAACGCCGTAATGTGAAAATGTTTCAAGCGTATTTCTATCAATAAGCATAGGAAGTGCATCAACGGTAGAAACAAGGTTGAGTAATCCGCGTTTTTTTGCCTCTTCTTTCCATTCTTCAGAGTATCCGTCACCATTGAAAACAATGCGTTTATGCTCTTTGTAAATATCGCGTATAACGGCAAATATTTCTTTATCCAGGTCGTCCGATTTTTCAAGTCGGTCACAGATTTTATCAAGCGCCTCGCTGACTATGGTATTAAGTACAACATTCGGGTCGGCGATAGAATCGCTCGAGCCTAACATACGGAACTCAAATTTGTTACCTGTAAAGGCAAAAGGCGAAGTGCGGTTGCGGTCGGTTGAGTCTTTTCTGAAATGGGGCAGTACGTGTGCGCCGATTTCAAGTTCTGGCATTTTTTCACCCGAATATTCTTTACCTGCTTCTATCGCCTCTAAAATAGCGGTGAGTTGGTCGCCAAGGAATATAGAAACTATAGCGGGGGGTGCTTCGTGGGCGCCTAAACGATGGTCGTTACCTGCGCTTGCAACGGTTGCGCGTAATAGTCCCTGATGTTTATCAACAGCCGAAATCACAGCCGAAAGCATTAAAAGAAAAAGCTTGTTTTCATGCGGTTTTTTGCCGGGTTTGAAAAGATTTATACCTGTATCTGTAGAAAGCGACCAGTTGTTGTGTTTTCCGCTTCCGTTTACACCCTTAAAAGGTTTTTCATGCAACAAACACACAAGTCCGTGACGGGTTGCAATGCGCTTCATCATTTCCATTACAAGCTGATTTTGGTCACACGCAACATTCACCATTTCGTATATGGGCGCAAGTTCGTGCTGTGCGGGAGCTGCCTCATTATGTTCTGTCTTGGCAAGGACACCGAGTTTCCAAAGTTCCTTATCAAGTTCACTCATAAACTCCTTAACACGTGGTTTAATGGCGCCGAAATAGTGGTCATCCATCTCCTGTCCCTTGGGCGGACGTCCGCCCATAAGCGTTCTGCCGCAATACATAAGGTCTTTGCGGGATTTATAATATTTTCTGTCAATCAAAAAATACTCCTGCTCTGCGCCGACAGTGCATAAAACACGCTTAACATCATCCATTGAAAAGAGACGCAAAAGGCGGAGTGTTTTTTCATTTATAACCTCCATAGAGCGCAAGAGAGGTGTTTTTTTGTCAAGCGCTTCACCGCCATAAGAACAAAACGCAGTAGGTATGCAAAGGGTATCGTCCTTTACAAAGGCATACGATGTCGGGTCCCAAGCGGTGTAACCACGCGCTTCAAATGTGGCGCGGAGTCCTCCTGACGGAAAACTTGACGCATCGGGTTCACCCTTTATAAGTTCTTTGCCGGAAAAATCCATTATTACGGTATCGTCACCTACGGGCGATATAAAACTATCATGCTTTTCGGCTGTGATACCCGTCATAGGCTGGAACCAATGCGTAAAATGCGTGGCACCTTTTTCTATTGCCCACTCCTTCATACATTTTGCAACAACATTAGCAATATCAATATCTAAAGCGCGGTCTTCGCGTATACAATCTTTCATTGCATTATAGGTCGATTTGGGCAGACGCGCTTTCATTTCTGCATCGTTAAACACCATACTTCCGTACAGTTTTTCGGTTATAGACATAGGTTACCTCCATCACGTGACAATATGATACTTGCCACAAATTAACACCTAACAAGTATATTTAATATAAAGATAAAAGTCAATCGATTGGCGCCTTTTCGGTAGTTTTTTATCAAATAGGCGCAAAAACTTAATTTAATTAAGTTTTGTATGTGTCTTTCTTAATCTTCTAGCGTAAAATTATTAACAAAATCAGTAAATCCCCGATATTCATAATGTATCGGGGATTAGAATTTTATGCTTCTGCTATTAACTTTTTAAGACTGACAATTTTAACGCATAATGAGAAAAGTTCGGTCGCAACCGCCAAATCTTCAATAGGCGGATATGACGGAGCGATACGAATGTTGCTATCTTTGGGGTCCTTTCCGTAAGGATAGGCAGCACCTGCACCCGTCAGCACAACACCTGCTTTTTTACAAAGCGCAACAATATCCTTTGCACAACCGTCTAAAGACTGGAAGGATATAAAATATCCGCCAAGCGGTTTATTCCATTCGCCAACGCCCGTTCCCTCAAGTTCACGTGTCAAAATTTCATCTACCTTTTGGAATTTAGGGCGCAGTATATCGGCGTGAAGACGCATATGTTCACGCATACCGTTAATATCGCGGAAATAACGAACATGACGGAGTTGGTTAACCTTATCGTGACCTATAGTCTGCATTGACATCTGGTGTTTAATTTCCTTTAGGTTATTATGCGATGCGGCTATTGCCGAAATGCCTGAACCCGGGAAACTGATTTTTGATGTTGATACAAACTTATACACCATATCGGCATTACCTGCCTTGCGGCACTCATCAAGCAGTTCAAGCACAACATCCTGTTTGTCGTCATACAAATGATGTATGCAGTACGCGTTGTCCCAAAAAATTCTAAAATCTTCTGCGGCAGGTTTAAGTCTTGCAAAACGGCGTACGGTTTCATTTGAATAGGAATAACCCTGTGGGTTGGAATACTTTGGAACACACCATATGCCCTTAATTGCCGAATCGTTTGCAACAAGTGTTTCAACAAGGTCCATATCGGGACCGTCTTCGGTCATGGGTACATTTATCATTTCGATTCCAAAATGTTCTGTTATTGCAAAATGGCGGTCATATCCTGGTACGGGGCACAAAAATTTAACACTTGGCAATTTGCACCAGGGCGTATGTCCCATAACACCGTGTGTCATACAGCGTGATATGGTATCATACATAACATTTAAACTTGAGTTGCCGTATATTATAATATTATCAGCGGGGACTTCCATCATATCGCCGAGAAGTTTTTTCGCCTCTTCAAGTCCCTCAAGCACACCGTAGTTGCGGCAGTCGGTTCCGTCTTCACAGGTTAAATCAGACGTACTTGCAAGTACATCCATCATACCCATAGACAAATCAAGCTGTGCGTTGCTTGGCTTTCCGCGCGCCATATTGAGTGATAAATCACGCGCCTTAAACTCATTATATTTGTCTGTCAGTTCTGAGAGAAGTGCCTTCTTCTCTTCAAGCGACATCTGACTGTAAATCATAAAACAACCTCGCTTTAAAAATATTACAGATCATTTTATCACACTTTATGCATAAATGTAAACAAATAGTTATAAAAAAGCGGTCAAAATTTTTATTTTGACCGCTTTTTACTATTTTTTTATGAATTTACAAAAAGATTTATTTGAAAATAGCGCAAACAGCGCAAGTGAAGTTGTAACCATTTCAGGCACCATATAAGATGCGTTATAGGTAATAGACCCCCAGATTACCGTCCACACGCCTTCTTCAAAATTGCCAAAAAGTACCGTGCCCGATACAAAATGCATCAAAAAACGCATAACGAGTGAGAACAGTGCAAAGCCAATAATAGCAACGCGCCCTTTATTCTTTGCGAAGCCAACAAATCCCAAAACGGTATATGCTAAAATGTAATCGAGCAATATACACGATATAAGTACAAGTGGAGTCAATCCCCAACTTACCACCTCTGCGATACTTAAAAGCATCTGCACTACGCTGTTTACAAAACAGGCGAAAAATCCCCACTTTACGCCGTACATAAGCGGAATCAGCATAACGGGTAGCATAGCAAGCGGCGTTACGCTTCCGCCTAAAGGAAGGTCCACAGGCTTTATAAGGCTTAAGACGGTGGATAGTGCAATTAGCACTGCGCTTACAGTTAATTTTTGTGTTTTTTCTTTCATTCTTTTTTCCTCTTTCTTTGTCAAGATTTGACTAGGAAAAAGCCGAAAAAGCACCGCAAAATAAATTGCGGTGCTTTTTAGTAGGTTTTATTAAACAGTTTTCCTACGACGGCATTATCCGCATCAGGTTAAAGGGTCGAAACATAACGGTTTCCTCTCAGCCGGAGTTAATCCAGCTCCCCTAACAGTAAAAATTTTACTCTTCTTTTGGCTCGTTGTCAAGGTTTTCTTTTATTTCAGTTTCGGATTTTTGCTCACTTTCTTCCCTTGAAAACTCTGAAAGCAAGACAAGGGATTCCTTTTCTTCATATCTTTTCCAAAGTTCTAAAAGTTTTTCTCCCTCTGGATAATAGTTAACTGCCGTATGTTTTTTATAATATTTTTTCACAAGCAAAAGATATGCAATTAGCAATAAAAGCGCAAACAGTGAAAGTGTTATACCAAAGGAAAGGCCGGGCGTTTTATAAACAAATGTGATTTCGTTTTCACCCTTATTCGCCCTAACTGCCATAAAGCCGACATTGACCTTCTCAATAGGCACTTCTTCACCGTTTACATAGGCTACAAATCCCTCATCATACGGAATTGAGAAAAATACAAGGTTTTCTTTTTGTAGGTTGATTTTGGCTGTAAACCCGTCCTTATTTGCGGTGAAACTGTGAGCGGCGGTATCGGCACGGTCTTTAGCGTCTTTTGCAAACTCTGTGTCCCCTATGTGTAAATCCGGTTTATCGGTATCTTCCCCGCCAAGATAATATTCCTGCGACAGTCCTTTTAAAATATTGCCGTATTTTCTTATCTGCTCATCACTAAGAACCATTGCTTTGAGCATCATATTAGCAGCATTATCCTCACCGTAATAAAGACATTCTTGCTCTGTTATAAAATAATCGTATGTGAATCCATAGGGTATATAATTCTCATTCTCATAAATGTCGTACTTGCTTTGGGTATCCACATACTTATAGCCAACCATTTTGTTTACGCCGTCTTCTGAAAAATTATAACCGTCCTGTAAATCAAGTATATATCTAACCGACAGAAGCGAACGCAGAGCAGCGGAATCGGTTGTGGGACGACTTGCAACACCTCGTTCTTCTCCCACAAACTCATAAAACTCTGTAACCGAGGTGGGAACTATTGAATGAAAGGCGTTTATAGTGCTATACCCCAAATACATTCCCGTATTATCTACACACTCGTACGCGTCTATTCGGAATGTGTCTTTGTCACCCTCGAGCGTTACTTCACCCCGAAGAAGCGCGGGAATCATAACTTTATCAACATCGTAGGAATGAGTTTTGCCAAGTCCCACAAACACAGAGGCATAAAGCACGGACATTACACATACGCAGACGGTTGCCGTTTTGACAAAAAAGCGTTTATCCGTACGAAGCCTTGTAATAAGCACACGCAACGTTAAGAGTCCTATAATGGCAATAGCGCACCAGATAAAAAACCTTTCCCGGAATGTTCCGCTTGAATCTTCGGTATAAATACCAAAACGTGTTATTTTGCCGTCATCCGAAATGCCCGCGGGCATAAAGCCGATTATGAGGGTTGTTGCAGCCGTAATAGAAAATACCCATTTCCAAGCGCTTTTCCACCTTATATCACGGCGTTCTACCGCCATACAGGTAGCAAGGCACATCATAAGAATAGGCATATAATACCAACGCGCATAATATGCGGTATTGAACATATAAAATGAACTGTTAAGAATTGGTACAAGCGCCATAAAAATCAGGATTTTTATTAAACGGCTGAGCCAATGATGGCGTTTGCCGGACATAAATGCCCAAACGCCAACCATACTGAAAATAGGCAACCAACCGCCGAGCGAAGACCATTTTACATCGGCTTCGGGGAAAAATACAGGACGGGCGGGTAGATCGGGTGGGAAGAAAAAGCATTGTAAGATATTAGCGTATATGCTCTCTTTTCCGTAAAGCAAAGCACCCCAACCCGTTTGTATTTCGGAAAGTCGGCTGTTACCTGCAAGAGCGTATATTGTGGGAATAAGCAATACCGAAGCCATTAGTACTCCCAGCACTGCCTCGCCCACAAGGACAAAAAATCTTCCCCATTTGAATTTCCAACGGTGAGAGAACATTCTTACCGCCCAATAAATAATCGCAAACACAACCATTCCAAAAAAGAAGAAATAGTTAGTTACTGCCGCTAAAAATACCGAAAGCGCAAAAACTCCGCGTTTGTTTTCGGTTATAAGCAACTCTATTGACAAAAGCAAAACAGGAAAAACTATCATTGCTTCGTGGAAGTGGTTGAAGAAGATATTATAAACCGAGAAGCCTGAAAAAGCATAGAGTATTGCACCAAGACGCGCTGTTGCGGTATTACGCAAAAAACGGCGAAGATAAAGATATGCCGTAAGCGCACAACACGCAAATTTTAACATTAAGAGCGGACCGATTAAATATGCAACCGCTCCTGTCGGGAACAAAAGCGTTACAAGAAAAAACGGACTGCCTAGCAAATAAAATGTATATGAGCCAATAAAATTCGCGCCCAAATCGGTGCCGAAATCCCAAGCGAAAGCACCCTCTTTTATGAGCCTGTGGCAATGCTCATAAAACGGAATCTGCTGAACATTAAAATCTCCGTAAAACAGGAAATAACCCTTATCCATAATAATATACGGCAAAAACACGAGTACCGACATTAGAAGAGCTATTAAAAATGTACTAAGCGTTCTTGGTTTTTGTTTTGTTAATATATTTCTCTTTTGTTTTGAAAAATTCATATCGGCACTCCTTTCCTCTAAAATAATTTACGCCGACACATACTATATATATGAATAATGCAAGATTACAAAGCGAAATAAATATAGTAATTTCATTAAGATACGGCACGAAAAATGCATTATTATTGTTCACCCGTAAAAGCACCGCTGCTTGATTTATTAATGTTGTAAATGTTAACCCTAGAAACTGATAAATAAAATGGCGGTTTTTGGTGCTAACGTACGCCATAAGCGCAAAGGGCACAGCTACGAGTAAATATCTTTCGTGCATACGGGTTACAAATACAAAAATGGCATCCATTATTAAAAGTCCGCCAATATATATGTTCACACGTCTGCCGAGTGTATACAGCAAAAGCGTTCCCGCTATGATTAAAACCACAATCAAAAGATTTATATCTGCGTATGTGAAAACACCTATTGCCGCATTAGCATCCTCTACGCCGTTGAGTCCCAAAAGCGCGTAAATATTATAGGCGTTAAATGTGCAATACTGATATGTGTCAGCGCCGCCTAAATATACCTTAAAGAATAAAAACGGGTCCTTGGCGCCAATCATAAATGGTAAAAATACCGCAAAAACGGTCGCAGCGGCAGAAAAAATGCCGTAAAACAATTTTTTTATACCATGTTTTCTGAATATAAAAGCCAGTAAAACGGGCGTAAAGAAAAGTGCCTGATATTTTGTGAGTCCCACTACCGCCATAATTATCGAGGCTATGATCGGGCGCTCTTCTGCTAATGAAAACGACCACAGAAGAAGCAGTATCAAAAGTTGGTCGGTCTGTCCCCAATATGCTGTGCCAAAGAACTGTGACGGATTACACGCAATACTCGCCGCGGCAAAAACCGCCGTCCAGTTTCCGTATTTTTCTGAAATTTTGTAGGTTAAAAATATACACAGCCCATCAAACAGAATCGGCCAGAATTTCATAAGAAACATCTGCATTATAGGTGAACAGTCCACAGAAAAAACGCGGTAAGCTGCACCCGTTAAATAAAGACAGTATAGATAAAGCGGAGGATAATCAAGACTTATTTCCTCTGCCCGTGTATATACATTAAAAAAACCGTCCTGCAGACCTATTGCCCAATCTCTGTACCAATAGGTATCAAATGCGTTGAAATAAAGCAAGCCTACAACAAGTCTTGCCGCAACTCCTGACAGTATTATGAAAAGCAGTGCAAATAAAAATCTTTTGTCTTTCTTTTCCAATTTAATCCTCCTGCAAAAAAACAGTTATTGATATTATAGCATTAAATGGTATAATATTCAAGAAGACAAAAATTATACTTGGGTAAAGGATGATTTTTATGAGCAGTCATTTCTATTCTATGCTGTCCCGTATGAAATATATAGAGCGTTGGGCGCTTATGCGTAACACGCAAAGGGAAAACCTTTCAGAGCATTCGCTTGAAACGGCGTTTATAGCACACGCGCTTGCCGTTATTAAAAACCGCCGCCTTTCAGGAAATGTTAACGCTGAAAAGGTTGCGCTATTTGCTATGTTTCATGATACAACAGAAATCTTAACAGGCGACCTGCCCACGCCTATTAAATACTATAGCAACGACATTCGTGACGTTTATAAAAAAATAGAAACCGTTGCGGGAGAACAACTTTGCGAACTTTTGCCCGAAGACCTTCGCCCCGATTTTATAGAGATTTATAACTGCGAAGATGAGGAGATTTTAAAACTTATTAAGGCGGCAGACAAAATATCTGCCCTTATTAAGTGTATCTGCGAAAGAAACGCGGGTAACAATGAATTCAGTGCGGCAGAAAAGGCAACTCGTGCGGCAATAGAGCGTTTGGAGCTGCCCGAAGCGACTATATTTTTAGACGAATTTATAGAAAGTTTTTCACTTCCGCTTGATAATCTTACCCTTAAATAATAAAAAGGTTACAATCCTGTTGTTGACATATATGGTATAATAATCTCACGAAACTGTTGCTAAACCAAAGATTATGATTTTGGAGGTTTTTATGAACAACACCGACAGACTTTGTTTAGGATGTATGAATGATAACGGCGGCGAAAAAATCTGCCCTATATGCGGATATGATTCAACGAAGCCGTGTGACGAGACCTGTCTTACTCCGGGCACCTGGATTAAAGAGCGATATTTGGTTGGCCGCGTTTTTGAAAAAAACGGCGAAGGTATAACTTATATCGGATGGGATAATCTTAACAACAATGTTGTGTATGTTAAAGAATATTTCCCACAAGGTATTTCCATAAGGAATAAAAACAAATCAGTATCAATTGAAGAGGGCAAGGAATATGATTTCAACAACGGCATTATGCAGTTTATTGAAATTTCCAAAAAGATGGGTGACCTCGATACTCTGCCCTGTGTTATGCCCGTTATTGAAACGGTTGAACTCGGTGGCACAGCATACAGCATAATTAAGGCCGCCGCAGGTATAACTTTGCGCGAATTTTTACTGCGCAACGGCGGCAATCTTAAATGGGAACAAGCTAAACCGCTTTTCTTACCCCTTATTGTAACCCTTGACGGTATGCACAAAGCTGGATTAGTTCACGGCGGCATCTCGCCCGAAACGGTTATTGTGGGACGCGATGGAAAGCTACACATTTTCGGTGTTTCCATTCCAGAAATCCGCACCGCAAACAGCGAATTTGCTTCCCAAGTTTTCCCAGGTTTTGCGGCTATTGAACAGTACAAAGAAGAATTTGTTATCGGCTCACATACCGATGTTTACTCTCTTGCGGCAACGCTCTTCCGTACGCTCATCGGTAATCCCCCAATGTCTGCACCCGAGCGTCTTGAACACGACAATATGTCCATCCCCGCTAAATTTGCCGAATCTATTCCATCTTATGTGCTGTCAGCACTCGCAAATGCCTTACAGATTTTGCCCGAAAACCGCACTCGCACAATGGATGATTTCCGTTCGGCTTTAACACCTAAAACGAGTGATGTTTCGGTCCGTTCTTCTTCGGTAGATGAGGGTACAGCTTCCTCTGCAAACACCAACAAAAAATATACAATTATAGCCGCAGCTGCAACAGCAGTTTTTTTGCTATTGATTGCAGCAATTCTTGTTTTCACCGTCTTCAAGGACGATATCTTCGGTAAAAAAGAGCCTGATGCGACTTCATCTGTCAGTGCACCGAGCGTTTCTTCCCACGGCGAAGTAGACCCCAACGTGTCTGACGAGCCTGTTGAACGCACCTACGATGTGCCGGACTTTACAAAAAATGAAAATGGCGAACTTCGCAAATACGGCGATATTATTGAAAATATTGATTACAACCAGATTTTCAAATTCTCCATTAAAGAAATGCGCTTTAGCGACAAACATCCTCAGGGTACGATCATTGAACAATCGGTTGCGGCAGGACAAAAGGTTACAAGGGATACAGAAATCACCCTTGTTGTAAGCGCTGGTCCTTCTCAAATCAAACTTCCTAACCTTGCAGGTAAATCCCGTGTTGAAGCGTATGTACAGTTGCTTGAGCTTGGTTTCCAGGCGAACAACATTGAGTTTGTTGACAAGTATGACGACACCAAAGAACCGAAACTTATTATAGACACCGATATTCCTGCAGGTACCAATGTTTCCCGCTTTGCGAAAATTATAGTTTACATCAATTCCTATGAAGAGCCTGAAAGTGATTACGATACATTCGAGGGCAACGATAGCAGTTCTAACTAATAAAAAAATACGGTTTGGACATCCAAACCGTATTTTTTTATGATAGTTCTAAAAGCGTTGCGGCGAGAGCTTTACCTGCTAATGTTGCGCTATACAGTGCCTCCTCCATATAGTTTGCATCTGTGCCAACCTCCAAGAGCATACTACCCGTTGTAAGATTTTGATTATATTTTCTTGACATAAATAACATCGGTCTTGCAAGGCCTTTATACATTGTTTCCATTTTTTGTTGGAAACGGACAGCAAGGCGGAAGTTTTGTTTCCATTCGGGGAAGCCCGTAACATTTCCTGTTTCGCTTCCCATAACAAGCATTACCTGTGCCGCTTTTTTACCACCCTGTTCGCTGACAAGTTTGATTTTCTCTGTACCCTCTCCGCTTACAGCATCGCGGTGAACATCAAGCACCACCTTTATAGACGGATATTTTTTTAAGTACGCCTTTATGGTTTTAGCGGACTGCGTGTAACTTCCCGTATAGGATGGATAATCGTGTAGGGTTTTATCATGTATTACATTTATACCCACAGCTTTAAGTTCTGCTGCAACACGCTCGCCAACTGCCGCCATATTTTTATTAAGGTCGGTTGTACGCGAAACATCGGCTTTAGTATAATAGTCGCGTTGCTGCTGCATATATGACTCGGTGGTATGCGTGTGAACAATCAGCACTTGTGGCTCTGTATTTTTTTTAATTTTAAATTTTATAGCGGTTGAAAGAGCCTTTTGTATGTCAATATCTATACCCGCGTTATTTCTTATATGTACATTATTATAACTATCTGATGCTGTTTGAGGACTTATATAACGCTCGGTTATTTTACCGCTTACAGTTTGCTTTTCTCCAGCCGCAACCGCCGCCGATGACGCAGATGAAGTTGCAGACTGAACTGCTGAGGATACAATTTGTGCGGTACTGCTTTCTTCACTTTGTGGACTAGTTGTTTCTTGTTTTGGTGTAGAAACTATTGGCACACTTTCGCTTGGTGTGTGATTTTTGATAGGCAGAATATATGTTGCGGCGCTCACACCGCCGTAACCCACCGTTAGCACCGATACACAGCACAAGAACAACACAAGCAGTACCGCTTTTAAATTCTTCATAACGCATCACCCCTGTAGGCTTTACACTCTACATTAAAATGTATGCAAGGACAGTCCTTTTCATACGAGTGAAAGCAAAATAGAGCGTTCTATATTAGGTTGCAATGCAAAATTAAGCGCATGGGACAATAGTTCTGCCGCACGGCTTGTTAAAAGGTCTATTTCTCGCAAGGTTACGATAAAACTGCGTTTTTCGGTTTGAAAATCCGCTACAGTCGGCACTCCAAGCGCAATCACAGGGCGTGATAGTGTACCCTCACTGATTTCCCGCCTTTTATTGCCTATGCCTGAGCCTGGGGAAATTCCCGTATTAGAAAGTTGCACTGTAGAGCCAAGTCTAGCGTTATCAGCTGCCGCAAGTGCGTCTACGGCAATTACTACATCTGGGTTGGCGGTTTCACAGACCGACTTTATTATTTCAACCGCTTCCATTCCCGTTTTCCCAAGCACACCGGGCGACAAAACAGCAACGCTTTTAAGCCCCGTTAGACCAATGCTTTCTAAAAAATCTTTTTTTAGATGACGTGTTGCCAACACACCGTCTGCGGTTTTGGGTCCCAAGGCATCGGCGGTTAAGTTTGGATTTCCGACACCAACTACAAGCGCAGTGGAAAAATCGCCCACCAGATTTTTGATTTCCTCTGCTATTATATCTGCGGCAGCATCCGTTTCGGCAAGTCCTGCCGCTATATCCCCCACATCAAGAGTTACATAGCGCCCTACCCTTTTATGAAGTTTTTTAGCCGCCTGTTCAGTTTTAATGTCTACTGATACTATTTTTATTCCGTTTTCTGTTTTTTCTTTTACCGATACTCCTGCAACTTTACCTTTTTGCTGTAAATTAGACTCTATTGCAAGGTCTGTTCTTGCGTACATAATATCACCTTTTTTTAGTCTTTACATTTACTTTTTTCTTATTCTTATTATATTTTTAAAAAAAGTGTTGCATTCTTTTGCAATTAGTGGTAAAATACCTTTACTTGAGATTTTGCAAGGAGGTGTCATAATGCCTAATATTAAATCTGCAAAGAAGCGCGTTGTCGTTAACCAAAACAATGCTATGCGTAATAAGAGCGTTCGTTCGGCTCTTCGCACCGCTATCAAAAAGGCTGATGTTGCTATCACAGAAAACGCCGCTGATAAGGACGTCGCAGTTAAAGCTGCTGTAAAAAGCATTGATGCTGCTGCTACAAAGGGCATTCTTCACAAGAACAACGCCGCAAGAAAGAAATCTGCTCTTGTTAAGCGTCTTAATAAAGTAGAAGCCTAATCACTTTTCATTGGCTTAGCATTTCGGGCTTTGCGGAATCGTCTCGCTTTTTTGGGGCGTCTTTGCGGCAAGGCCTGTTTTTTGCTGTTAGCATATGTGATTATTTTCCATGAATAAAAAGGTTTTCCATTGCGTATTATCCCATATAACACAATACAATCCAGAAGGAGATTATTACAGTGGCTAAAACAATTAAACTGACCGATGAAGGTCTTAAAAAGCTCGAAGCCGAGCTTGAAAATCTTAAGACCGAAGGTCGCAAGGATATTGCTGAAAAAATTAAGGTTGCGCGCGGCTACGGCGACCTTTCTGAAAACAGCGAATATGACGAAGCTAAAAATGAACAGGCTAAAATCGAAGCCCGTATTGTCGAGCTTGAGGCTATGCTTAAAAATGTTGAACTCATTTCCAGTGCAAGTGCTTCTGACACTGTTCAACTTGGCTGTAAAGTAAAGGTTCTTGATGTTGAATTTGAGGACGAATGTGAGTACGGAATTGTCGGTTCTCCCGAGGCTGATGTAAAACGCGGACTGATTTCGGATGAATCACCCGTTGGCAAAGCGCTTATCGGTCATAAGGTCGGTGACGAGGTTGTTGCCGAAACACCGTCAGGCGAAATCGTATTCAAAAT
>JAZRZS010000011.1:0-4802 GCA_045601505.1 Acutalibacteraceae bacterium | reverse complement strand
GCTTCCCGCTTTTGAGGCAAACAGTGCTTATCTCATAACTTTTTGGGTTAAGGCTGGAGACGAGTCTCCTCATAACATAAAAATTATGACTGGAGGCGGTGCTAATCCCCTTGACACAACCTATATGGCTTCTAATTTCGGGACTTATAATGAATGGCACAGGGTTAGTATCATAGTGTCTCGCCAAACAGCAGCTACATTGGGATTGCAAATATACAATAATGGAACTTTATATGTAGATGATATTGCTGTTTATAAACTCGACAACGCATATGCACTCAATTGTATAGCGGAAGGTAAGTTACTTCCTGACGATGGCCATGGTAAAGATGATAGCGATGATAACGGTGGCGGCAACGAAGGCGGTAATGAAGGCGGCAACGAAGGCGATGATGATGTCAATGACACATTGCCTGATGAACGAAGTGTAAAAAAAGTAATCATTGATGATGATTACGATTTTACAGACGAAAAACTCAGCGAAAATCTTGCATATGATTCAAGTGTTTCAGAATTTGGTGTTGACGGAACAACATACGATGAAACAAAGGGAATAAGGGTATCTTATAATCATGAAAATAAGTTTACCTTCTCTTCTGATGAAGAGAACTCACATACCGCAGATGGCAGCGGCTCCATTTATTTGGTAGAGAGAGCTCAGCCAGCATTTGAAATTGCTCCTAATATGGAGGCAAAATCATATTACCTTGTAACATATTTTGCTAAAAACAAGTATCGTTACTCCAACAAGGTTCGTCACTGGTACGCCTCTTGGGATTCCCAAGAGATAGATGGTGGCTATGGATTAGATTCCTGGAACCGTATATCATACATTGTTTACACTGGTAATAAAACTTCAAAAAGCACTATTGCTTTTTATACTAATGTACCGATGTGGATTGATGATTTTGCTGTTTATAAGTTGGATACCGCGTACGGCGCACAGTGCGTTGAAGAGGGTAAACTTCTTCAAAAAGATATTGCGGTTGCTTCAACTCCCAATGTTGAAGGTTACGACTTTACAGCAGACAACAACCTTATGACAGATGCTTCGTTTGAAGAAAGCGGTGTTCCTAATTCTTCTGCGAAGGATGGCGATAAGGTATTTAATGTAACAGTAGAAAACAACAAGATTATATTACCTAAACTTTCGTTTAATAAATATTATCTTCTTACATATTATGTATGGACAAAGGACTTCACATCGACAGATAAGGTTTCTGCTACCTTTACTAACAATAAAGGCACTGTTCGTACAATAAATACAGATGCAACCAACGATGCCTGGCAACTAGTAACAACAATTATCAACCCAGGCGACTATGTTAATATTGATATCGCCTTTGACACCAATGTTCTTACATCGGGCAAAGAAATTTATGTCGATGGCGTTTCGGTTCATGTGTTACCCAAAGCGGTATCAGAAGCTGCAGCTATAATCGATGCTTACAAAGAAGGCGTTCTTAACAGCGCGATTGCAGGTTCACCTAGAGATGTCTTTGGCGCAAACGATGAATATACAATCTGGCAAAACCTTATAAGTCCCGTAAAGAGTACCGATACACAAGAAGCTACTTATGTTTCACTCTGTGATAGGTACTATAAGGACTATCTGTTACAGGATAAACTTAGCAGAGGTTTTGCTCCTTTTGGTAAAGGTTTTAGAAAACAGAATACTGCTTATACCTGTGACTCTGCTAACAACCTTATTACCAACTATGCTTGTGATGACGAAACATACTGGGCAGATGACTCAGGCTTTGTAACCGTCACAACAGAGGAAAAATATGAAGGCAACACCTCGCTTAAGGTTAGCGGAGAAGGCCTGTATCTCAAGAAATTGTCGGTTAAGCCTAATACAGACTACTATATAAGCCTGTACGGTATGGGATATTCGGATGAAGTCGTTCCGCACATTCATTTCGGTATCAGAGATACTGAGTACAAACTTCCGTTCGAAAACCCGATATCTGAACATGAGGAAAGCGACCCTTCATTTATGTCCGCTTCCAAACAGGAAATTACTATCAGATATCCTGACGGAACATGGTACAACCGTACATATCGCTTCAACACAGGCGAGTATACAGAGATTTACTTCTTTATTGAGGGCGTCAAGGGTGATATGTACTTTGATAATATCGCTATTTTTGAAGCTACCAAGGGTAAGCCCATAAACGAAAGCGAAGAAATTGAAGATATTGATACCACAAACGATGAAGAGGCTAAATTTGCTTGTCTTGAAGAGCACAACCTCATCCCGAACGGTATGTTCGACAAGGGCACAGAGTTCTGGGACGAGTTCAACGGAATGGGCAAATTTGTAGAGGTTGCTACAAGCGAAGGCAATAAGATGCTTCACTATAAGGGCTCACAATGGAGTTATTACTATCTACCCGCGGTTGAGCTTGAAGCAAATAAGACCTACACATTCTCTTATTGGTACAGAACACTTAACGGTGAAAACGCCAAGTTCGGTATCGTATCACTTAAAAATCCGCGTGCTTACATTACAACTCAGCTTGATGTAACAAGTAACCGCGGTGAGTGGACACTCGTTTCCATCACCTTCAAAACCTTTGAAGAGAGCAAGGTTTCACTTGCTATCTACGATAAAGACGGCGAAGCTGTATTTGATAAGATTCGTTTGTTTGAATCGAAAAACGGATACGCACCTTCTCTTAAATCAGATATGCCCGAGGGCGGTCTTACTTTCTCGGATTCCGAATTAGGAACAGAGGGACTTGTAGAACTTGAGGGCGAGGAGGAAGACCTGGTACCTACTGCGAACGGTGTAACAAAGGTTGACTTTTCTACATCCGAAGCGGATATGGACTGGAGCGATTTAGGTCCCAACCTTATCCCCGACTCTACTGTTTCAGAGTTTAATGCGGATGGTACATATAAAAAATACTATACCGAAGAAACTTATGAAGCAGCCAGTGGACAACACATTCTCAACCCGAACGCTTGGTGGTCGTCTACCACGGAAGCAAATACAGCATATTCCGGCGCCGGCAACAGTTGGTATAAAGGTATTGGTGCCCTAGCTTCAGGTACTACATTAAACGAGTCGCATACCACCAATGACGGCACAGGCGCTCTTGTTTGCACAACCACAGGAAGTTACAACGTGCGCATGCTTCCTATGAATGGTACTACCACAAACAGTTATTATTTGCTTACTTTCTGGGTTAAAACGACAAAAGGCTCAAATGTAACTATGCATTTCAGAAGTCCTGCGGACCATGAAATAAAAGATAATGTTAGCGTTCCAACAACTACCGGCTGGACACGTGTAATGTATATCGTATCTGTCACAACCAAAGCTTTCAACAAAGTATCTGTTGTGTTCGATAACTCTCAAGATATTTATATAGACGAAGTTGAACTTTACAAACTGGACGGTCAGTATGCACAAGACTGCATTACAGCAGGCAAACTGCTTACAGGAAAAGAAAACTATGCCGATGCTATAACTAATCAGTATATAGATGTATATAGCTCAGGCAAACAATATAAAGATATTGATTTCAGCGCTTTTGGCACAAACCTTTTCTCCGACCCGACAGTTAGCGATTTTAATGGCACAACTTATAATAGTAGTGGCGTTTTTGGAAAAAGCGTCTCTTGGAGCCTGAGTTCGTTCAAGTCGTATGCCCTGAACGATAACTCTGAATCACACACTAAAAATGATGGCTCAGGTGTTTTGAAAATCACATCTAAGGGAACACGTGCTTTTGTCCTTCCCGCATTCGAGGCAAAAAGTGCTTACTTGATAACTTTTTGGGTTAAAGCTAGTGACACTGCTACTAACACAATAAGTATTATAGAGCCTTCAACCTTTTCTTATTCTCAACGTCTTGCAACAAGCTATGTGGCGTCCAATTTCGGAAACACTAATGAATGGCACAGAGTTAGTTTCATAGTGTCTCGCGCAACTGCAACCAGCAGTTTGGGAATAATGATAAATAACAACAGTACCAATTTTTATATAGACGATGTTGCTGTTTATAAACTCGGCAGTGAATATGCGACCAAATGTATAGAATCAAAGGCTTTGCTCTCAGAAGACGACCTTTTGACAGAAACAAGACCTCCTTTGGCGGATGCGGCAAAATACTTGAGCGAAGAAGAAACCGAGTTGTTTAACCCTGGTTCTTCGGGCGACAATCTTATTCCTGACCCGACAGTCGTAGAGTCTCTGGAAAACGGTAATTATAGTGCAACTATCCCGTTACCGACACTCCAGAAGAAAAACTACTATTTGTTTACCATGAGGGTTAAACGCGATGCCAATTGCGATGAAGCATTTTTGTCACAAATGCAAAAATCGGACGGAAACGGATATGGCGGAAACGAAAAAACTACGATAACCTTAGATAGCGAAAGTTGGTATAAAGTTTCCTATATTATAAGAACAGGCGCTTCTGATGTTGCCAATACATCTATATTCCTTAATTACGGAAGCCAACCTTACTCTGTTGACGGCATATCGCTTTACAGGCTCGATTATAACTATGGTGAAAAATGCTACGAAGCATGCAAAATGTTTGACAACAGCGAAGCAGAGAAGAAAGCTTCCAAAACTTTAAACGTAACAACACCTAAGAGCACTGTTGACCTCACAGTAGAATACGACTATTTTGTTCCTTACGGTGCCTTTGCGAAACAGGACGGCACTATGGCAGAGAATCTTGGTAACGGCCGTTTCTATGTAGAGAATGCACGCGACTATTCCTACACCCAGTACAAATATCCCACAGGTATTGTTGGTACATTTGGCGCTTCGGCAAAGTCTA
>JAZRZS010000010.1:0-21635 GCA_045601505.1 Acutalibacteraceae bacterium | reverse complement strand
AACAATATTCTTATGCGCCACAAAATTACAAAGGTTACGCGTGATTATTTCGATGAAAATGGGTTTATTGAGATTGAAACACCCACCCTTATTAAATCCACGCCTGAAGGCGCGCGTGATTATCTTGTTCCCTCACGCGTTCATCCAGGCAGTTTCTTTGCTCTGCCACAATCTCCCCAGATGTATAAACAACTTTTAATGGTTTCGGGATTTGACAGATATATGCAGATTGCACGTTGCTATCGCGATGAAGACCTACGTGCCGACCGTCAGCCGGAATTTACACAAATTGACCTTGAAATGTCATTTGTTGATATGGAGGACGTTTTGGCCATCGGCGAGGGTTTTTTAAAGCGTGTTTTCAAGGAAGTATTAGGTGTTGAAATTGGCAATATTCCGCGCCTTACATTTAACGAGGCTATGGAACAGTATGGTTCTGACAAACCTGATACTCGCTTTGATATGAAACTTATTGATGTATCTGATATTGTAGCAAACTGCGGTTTCGGCGTATTTTCGGGATGTGTTGCTAACGGCGGAACTGTTCGCGCCATTAACGCTAAAGGCGCCGCCGCTACACTAACGCGTAAAGAGGTTGACAAACTTAATGAATATGCACGTGGCATTGGCGCTAAGGGACTTGCCTTTATACGTTGGGTAGATGACGAACCATCATGTTCTTTCTCTAAATTTATGCGTGACGATGAAATGAAGGCAATTTACTCACGCACAGGCGCCACAAAGGGTGACGTTGTGTTATTTGTTGCCGACCGCAAAAAAACTGTTCTCAGTGTGTTGGGTGCTTTGCGTTTGCAGGTTGCGCGTCAGCTCGATATTATCCCCAACACCTATAATCCTCTTTGGATTACCGAATTCCCGTTCTTTGAATATAATGAGGAAACAGGCAACTGGGACGCTATGCACCATCCGTTCACCTCTCCGCTTGATGAGTGTATCCCCTATCTTGACAGCGACCCATCAAAAGTTTACGCTAAAGCTTACGACCTTGTTCTAAATGGTATAGAACTTTCAAGCGGTTCTATACGTATAACCGACCCCGACCTGCAAAACCGTATGTTCAGCGCTTTGGGCTTGTCGGACGAGGAGGCACACCGCAAGTTTGGTTTCCTTACCGATGCGTTCCGCTTTGGCGCACCTCCGCACGGTGGTATGGGTATTGGTCTTGACAGACTTTGTATGACCATGCTTGGCTGTGATTCCATAAGAGATGTTACGGCTTTCCCCAAGGTTGCTACATCAAGCGAACTTATGAGTGGCGCACCCTCCCCCGTTGACGATATTCAGTTGAAAGAACTTAATATTGCGCTTGTCACGAAAACAGAAGAATAAAAAATAAAACGCACCGAAATTTCGGTGCGTTTTTTATGTAGTTTAATAATCGCTTGTTGCAAGTTCCGAAAGTTTTTTAGTGCATTCCTTGCACACAACATGGCCTTTAAGGGTTACTGTACCATCAGTTTCTCCACAGAAAAGACAGCCGGGCTGATATTTTTTTAATATAATTTTATCATCCTCAACAAAAATTTCAAAACTGTCTTCATCATCAACCATATCAAACTTTTTGCGTATTTCCATCGGAATTACAATTCTTCCAAGACGGTCAACCTGACGAACGATGCCTGTCGCCTTCATACCATCCCCACCTTTTTGGTAATTTTACCATATTATACAATATTTTACAAAATTTGTAAACATTGTAAAATCACATAAAACTATGCAAAAACAAATATCCCGCCTTGCCGTAATGAACTAATGATAACCTGCAATTAGCAGGTGGGTGCAAGCGAGACGGTTTCGCGCTCCCTTCTTCCGCACACGGTCAAATCCGCGGCGGGAGGTCTGCAAACCTGCCGTCAAAGCAACAGCCCCAATATAATACTTGTAGGGTTATAATAGTTCGGTCCGCGTACAAGGCAGGATAATAATTTAAAAATTTTCGCTTACTGCTCGTCTATTTCAAAAAAATCCTGCAGTCTGTCAATAAAGGCATCGGCAATGGTTTCATACTCATCGTCATCCTCTATCTCTTCAAAAAATTCTTCGCCGTTTTCTTCGTTTACGCGGACGATTACTAGTTCTCCATCGTCCGAGAGAAGTTTTTGCGGGTCATCGTGTATGGGAAGCAGTGCAAGATATCTTGCATCGTCCGTTTCAACAGCGTCCAAAATTTCAAATGTGTACTCCTTACCGTCATCATCTGTAAGGGTAACTATATCCGGATTATATTCTTCATTCATTTTTTCATTCCTCCGTTCTATTATATTTTAACCGCAAATTACGTTTTAGTCAACAAAAAAGCCGAAGAATATTCTTCGGCTTTCATTTTAATTATTTATTAAGGTTTGCTTTAAGAGTTTCAAGTTGTGCCTTAAGCTCTGCGGGAAGTTTATCGCCGAACTTCTTGTAATGCTCTTCAATTTCCTCTGCTTCCTTGGCCCAAACGTCCTTATCAACCTCAAGAATTCCCTCTACAGTTGCAAGGTCAATATCAAGCTCTGTCAAATCGATATCGGTTGCATTTGGAACATAGCCTATTGCAGTCTCTTTTGCGTCTGCTTTGCCTTCGCAGCGGTCAATAATCCAGTTGAGAACACGCATATTATCGCCAAAACCAGGCCAGATAAAGTTACCGTCATCATCTGTACGGAACCAGTTTACATTGAAAATCTTAGGAGCCTTATCGCCGAGTTTCTTGCCCATATCAAGCCAATGCTGGAAGTAATCTGCCATGTGATAGCCACAGAACGGAAGCATAGCCATGGGGTCGCGGCGAACAACGCCTACAGCACCTGCGGCGGCTGCGGTGGTTTCTGATGCCATTGCCGAGCCAATGAACACGCCGTTTTCCCAATCCTTTGACTGATATACAAGAGGAGTGCATTTTGCACGGCGTCCGCCGAATATGATAGCAGAAATCGGAACACCTGCGCCCTTATCAAACTCTTCCGAAATGCAGGGGCAATTTACCGCAGGAGCAGTAAATCTTGAGTTCGGATGTGCGGCATAGGTGGATTTATCTGCCTTATCAAACTTAGAAGCATCCCAAGGATTACCCTTCCAATCATTTGCATTCTCGGGCAGGTTTTTATCAAGACCTTCCCACCAAACAGTGTTATCTTCAAGATTATGGCAAACGTTGGTGAAGATAGTGTTTTTCTTTGTTGATTCAAGCGCATTGAAGTTGGATTTTTCGTTGGTGCCGGGAGCAACGCCGAAGAAGCCGTTTTCGGGGTTGATAGCATAAAGTCTGCCGTCTTCGCCGACACGCATCCAAGCGATATCGTCACCTACTGTCCAAACCTTGTAGCCCTTTTCTTTAAGATATGTGGGAGGAATCATCATTGCCAGGTTGGTTTTGCCGCAAGCAGACGGGAATGCTGCTGCAACATACTTAACCTCTCCCTTTGGATTTTGGAGGCCTAAGATGAGCATATGCTCTGCCATCCAGCCCTCTTTCCAACCCTGATATGAAGCAATACGGAGCGCAAAACACTTTTTGCCAAGCAAAACGTTTCCGCCGTATGCAGAGTTTACAGAAATAATTGTGTTGTCTTCAGGGAACTGACAGATGTAACGTTTTTCGGGGTCAACATCGCACTTGCAGTGCAGACCGCGTACCCAGTCGTTACTGTCACCGAGGACATCTAAAACCTCTTTACCGACACGAGTCATGATTACCATGTTTAAAACAACATAGATTGAATCTGTAACCTCAATACCGATTTTTGCAAGAGGCGAACCAACAGGACCCATTGAGAACGGAATGATATACATTGTTCTGCCTTTGTAACTGCCACGAGCAATGTCGTAAAGTTTTTTATACATCTCGTCAGGGTCGCACCAGTTATTTGTAGGACCTGCGTTTTCCTTTGTTTTAGCGCAGATAAAGGTGCGGTCCTCAACACGTGCAACGTCATTGGGCTGTGTTCTATGGAGATAACATCCTGGGAGTTTCTCCTCATTAAGTTTTATCATTTCACCTGTGGCGACAGCAGTTTTTCTAAGCTCATCAAGCTGAGCTTCATCGCCTGTAATCCAAACAACCTCGTCCGGTGTTAATAGCGTTTTAACCTCGTCAAGCCATTTGTTAACGGTTTTATTGTTCGTCATTTTTGTGTCCCCCTAAAAAATATACGAATTTACGCCTTATACATTATACCATAAAGAAAATACAAGTGCAACAATTTGTTTATATTTTAACAGAAAATATTAAAAAAACAGGGGCTTACGCCCCTGTTTTTAATTACATTCCCTCATAAAGTCCGTCATCCAGCATTTTGCCGATAGCCTTTATTACATCTTCTTTATCCTCTTTGTATGTAACGCCGTACCATTTATCCTCTGCAACCAGAACTTTTATCTTCTTCTCGCCTGTTTTAATTAGTTTATCCATAACTGAAGGTAGATAAAATTCTGATTTAGGAACATTCAGTTTTTCGTCCAAAAACTCCTTGAAATCACGGTTTAAATACCCAAACACATCGGGACGCAAACCCCACATATTCATTGAAACAACGGTATCACCCGAAATATCGTGCCAGGTAACATCGTCAAGTGTGTATTTGCAGTCCTTGATTTTTGTATATTCCTCAATATCTGTTAAATAGCCATCTTGAGTTTTGCAAACACCGCGTGACACATGACCGTTATCGGTTAGCGTATTAGCAAGGCGGAATCCTACCATACAATAATCGTCACCCTCCGAGGTCAACTGATTATAAATCTGCTTATATGCATGGGGACCGTAATAGTCATCGGCATTTATAACAGCAAACGGCTCATTTACCACATCGGCACAGAGGAGTATTGCGTGGCCTGTTCCCCAAGGTTTTTCGCGATCCTCGGGACAAACATAACCTTCGGGCAATTTATAGGTTTCTTGATAAACATAACTTACGGGAAGTACCTTTTCGACCCTTGCGCCGACAACTTCCTTAAACTCTTTTTCAATTGCCTTTTTAATAACGAAAACTACCTTTGTGAAACCCGCTCTTTTAGCATCAAACACAGAAAAATCAAGCAAAGCCTCGCCCCGTCTTCCAACAGGTTCAATCTGTTTGAGTCCGCCAAAGCGGCTGCCCATTCCTGCTGCCATTACAACAAGTGTTACATCAGTCTTCATTATTTTCATTCTCCTCTTCCTTAAATCCTTCGGTGCTTTCCTTCATAAACAAAATCTTGAAGGTCATAAACAGCAATTTTAAATCTAAAAGAATTGAATATTTTTCAATATAAATGAGGTCCATCATAAGTTTATCTTTAGGCGTTGTATTGTACTTGCCGTATATCTGCGCGTAGCCCGTAAGACCGCCTTTTACGCGATGACGAAGGTCAAATTCGGGATACTTTTCGGTATACATATAAACATGCTCTGTACGCTCTGGACGCGGACCTACCAGCGACATATCACCCATTAATATGTTTATAAGTTGGGGCAATTCGTCCACACGACAGGCGCGTATAATCTTACCTACAGGTGTTATTCTGCTATCGTTATCGGTTGCGCCTTTAACACCGTCTTTGTCGGCATCCACTATCATTGAACGGAATTTAAGAACATTGAAGATTTTGCCGTTAAGTGTTACTCTGTTTTGTTTAAAGAAAACAGGTCCGCCATCACAAAGTTTAATTGCAACCGCGGTTATGAGCATTATAGGACTTGCCAAAACAAGCATCACAGCCGAAACGACAATATCCATCATACGTTTTACTATCATCTGTTCCATTGTCAGATTATAATTTTTACACATCAAAAGCGGTGTGTCAAAAACCTGACTTTGCACGGCGCCGCTGAGTACTATATCGTTAGTGGACGGCAGGGTGTAAATTCTTTTGCGCTTTGCGTAGCAATATGTGCGAAGTTCGTCTTTGCGGGCGCTGTCAAGGTCGCAAATCAGTACAACATCGTACTTGTCGATTTCGGTTTCAAGCTCGTTAATAGAAACATCATTCACGCATATAGCCTTGTCTATTGCATAGCGTTCACGAATTTTAGACATCTTTGTAATAACCGTTTTACCCTCTTCCCCGCTGTATATTGCAAGAATGTGACGCAGTTGGAAGATGGAAAAATACACGCTGTTTGCACAGTAAAGGTCAAGCCCCGCTATAAAAATCTGATATATCGTAGCAATTATTACAGGTTGAGGCGATAAAAGTTCACGCGCGACAAGCGACAGAACAATATACATAAGAAAATTAGAAAAAACAACCGCTATGGACATACTGTACCATAATTCGTGCAGACGCAAAATTCCAATACGGAAGCCACCGTAAAGTTTTACAAACATTAAAAAAATGAAAAGGTAGGCAAACATAACAAGATAGTTACCCTTCCTTGCAAACATTGCCTCTTCATATCCGCGTTGCCAGGCAGCAATAAATCCAAAGGTTATTGAAAGTGTCATAAGCACCTTAATGGTAGCCATAACGGTTTTTCTGAATTTTACTAATATAGACATATAAATAACACTCCTAATATTAAAGAAAGCATTAAACCATAATATTACATACTAATTTATCATATTATATTTTAGGTGTTTTGTCAAGTGACGGGGGGCATATTGAGTGTTCATATACATAAAAGAACGATGCAGAAGTCTGCATAGAAAATGCGTCATAAACAAAGTTTCCCTAAAAGGCGGATTTTATTTTGAGATATCTTTTAGAAACACCGCAACAAAAAGGAAGATTGCAAAGGCAATTCAAATTTGTGATAAGAGCGAAAAGCTGCCCATTGTTTGCGATAATATTCCGCTTTATATGCGCGAACAAAGACGACGACTCGACCCCCAACCCTTCAACCTTTTTCTGCTTATAAATGCTTTTTGCCACATTATAAAAGGCTGTGACCGCGCCCTTATAATTGATAGAAACGGTATGCTGTCTAAGCACCTTGAAAAACCGCTTAAAAGCGTGCGTACACTGTATGTACTAACAAAAGCCACCGCAAGTTATGAGGGGGTCTGCGAACACCTTTTGAGCCGTTTGGGTGTTTCGCCCGTTATAATAGAAAATGTTAGTCCACATTTTCCCTTTGCAGCTGTGTTTGCACCATTTGGTACGGACGAAATGTGCAAAACACCCGATAACTGCATAATGTTAGGCAAAGGCGGCTTCGGATTGTGCTGTGACGAGGTTTTTTTGGGTAGAAAGAGATTTCCATATTCTATTGCGGCGGCAATACACCTATGTATCGGCACAAAGGAATCAAAAAATGCTCTGCCTTGTTTTTTAGAAAAACAGGACAGAAAATACTCACCTGACGGTTTAAGAACAAAAATTAAGAGTTCAGAGCGTTTGCCCTGAACTCTCTTAGTTTTTATTATTTTCTGCGATTACGGTCGAAACCCTTGCGCTCTCTGCGAGGTTTGCGCTCGGTTTGTTCTTCGCCGTCATCCTCGGGTACCATACCCATTTTTTCAATAAGGGCATCACGGCGGGAGAGGTTAAGTCTGCCCTGGTCGTCTATCTCTGTCACCTTAACGATAACCTGGTCGCCGACTGCAACAACATCCTCTACCTTTTCTACACGCTTAACATCAAGTTTGCTGATATGGACAAGTCCCTCTTTACCGGGTGCAATTTCAACAAATGCGCCAAAGGTCATAAGGCGGGTAACCTTGCCGTTGTAAAACGCGCCGATTTCGGGGTCGTTTGCTATGGTTTCAATTATCATAACAGCCTGTTTTGCCTTTTCAATATCAAGACACGAAACAAATACCTGTCCGTCCTCTTCAATATTGATAGTGCAATCGCACTGCTCTTGAATAGATTGAATAACCTTGCCCTGTTTGCCGATAACATCGCCAATCTTTGCGGGATCGATCTTTGTGGTGAGCATCTTGGGTGCATAGGGAGAAAGTTCTGCTCTCGGCTCGTTTATTACGGGGAGCATAATGTCATCAAGAATGTATTTACGAGCTTTATTGGTCTTCTCAAACGCTTCTTTAATGATTTCAGGTGTAAGACCGTGAACCTTAAGGTCCATCTGGATAGCGGTAATACCCTTATGTGTACCCGCTACCTTGAAGTCCATATCACCGTAGAAATCTTCAAGTCCCTGAATGTCAACCATTGTCATAAAGTCGCCATAAACGCCCTCGTCCCCTGTAATAAGACCGCAGGAGATACCTGCAACAGGAGCCTTAATCGGAACACCGGCAGCCATAAGCGCGAGTGTCGAGCCGCAAATAGAAGCCTGTGATGTGGAGCCGTTGGACGAAAGAACTTCCGATACAACACGAATAGCATAGGGGAAGTCTTCAACAGACGGGATAACAGGTAAAAGTGCACGTTCTGCTAATGCACCGTGACCTATTTCGCGGCGTCCCGGACCGCGACTTGGCTTGGTTTCGCCAACCGAGTAGGACGGGAAATTATAGTGGTGGATATATCTCTTTTCGGTCTGTTCATCAAGACCGTCAAGTTTCTGTGATTCACTTACGGGTGCGAGTGTTGCAACCGAGAGAACCTGTGTCTGACCGCGTGTGAACATACCAGAACCGTGTGTTCTGGGAAGCAGGTCAACCTTTGCATCAAGCGGACGAATTTCGTCAATACCGCGTCCGTCAACACGCTTATGCTCCTTTTTGAGCCAATCGCGTACAACGTGCTTTTGAACAAGATACATAATCTCGTCAAGTTTGGCTTCCTGTCCTTCAAAACGCTCGTCAAATTTTTCGTGAACGGCGTCATAAATAGGTGCAAGTGCGGCATCTCTTACGAGTTTATCATCGGTATCGAGTGCTTTCTTTACATCCTCGATGCAGAATTCTTCAATCTCTGCCATAATAGCAGGGTCGGGGTTGCTTGATTCAAAACTAAACTTAGGTTTGCCGATTTCTGCAACTATTCCGTTTATGAACTTAACAACCTCTTTATTAACCTCGTGTCCCTTCATAATTGCATCGAACATAACATCATCAGCAATTTCGTTACCGCCTGCCTCTATCATTGCAACGAGGTCTGCGGTGGAAGAAACAGTAAGGTCAAGTTCTGAAACCTCACGCTGTGCGAGGGTGGGGTTTATAACGATTTCGCCGTCAACAAGACCAACCTTTACGCTGGAAATCGGGCCGTCCCACGGAACGTCCGAAATTGCTATGGCAGCAGAAACACCGATTGCGGCCGCAACCTCAGGGCTACAGTCGGGGTCAACCGACATTACGGTTGCAACAACAGCACAGTCGTTTCTCATATCCTTGGGGAAAAGCGGACGAATCGGTCTGTCGATACATCTACCTGCGAGTGTTGCTTTTTCACTGGCTTTACCCTCGCGGCGTAAAAATGCGCCTGGGAAACGGCCAACAGAATACATTTTTTCTTCATAGTCGACAGAAAGCGGGAAGAAATCTACACCCTCACGCGGTTTCTGCGATGCGGTTACGGTACAGAGTACCGAAGTGTCGCCGTATGTTGCCATTACAGCGGCGTTTGCAAGTTGTGCCATCATTCCTGTTTCGAGTTTGAGAGGGCGACCTGCAAGAGTGGTTTCATAAACCTTGTAATTTTCAAACATTTCTTTAACCTCCATTTTTCTTTTGGGGTCCGCAGTTTAGCAATTAATCCATACGCCGAACTTTCGGTATATCGATTCACTGCTAAACTCTGCAAGACCGTTTTTAATGCTTTCATAATAACAGAGCAGACCAAATAGGCCTGCTCTGCAGGAATTACTTACGAATTCCGAGTTTTTTGATGATGTCACGATATCTTTCGATGTCGTTCTTCATTACATAAGCGAGAAGATTTCTTCTGTGACCTACCATCTTGAGAAGTCCACGGCGTGAATGGTGGTCATTCTTGTGAACCTTAAGATGCTCATTGAGTTCGTTAATACGGGTTGTGAGCACAGCAATCTGTACCTCAGGTGAACCTGTATCGCCCTCGTGAGTTGCATAAGCCTTGATGATTTCCTGCTTCTGTTCCTTTGTCATTTTCTTCACCTCATTTTATATTGTCCGCCGTAAACCAAGCAAGGGGCAGGTGACAAGCGTAATAATACGGCATACTCCCCGAGCATAGTAAACGGTAGCTTGTGTATTATAGCACACACATTTTTATTTGTAAAGCATTATTTTGACAAATTATAAAAATATGATTACGGTATTGTAATATATGTTGCTAATAGAACAGGACCACTGTATAATACAATTGAAGAAAGGAGTGTTACCAATGTTTAATCTCGGTACGCAATTCAAAATTAAACCAAAATTATTTTTACTTGTTGTGATTTGTTTTATCGTTTTGCTCTTTTCCTCCTGCAAAAGTGCCGAGAAAAGCATTGTGGGCAGTTGGAAATGCGGTGGCGACGGTGTATTATATGACCAATATAATATCCTTACGTTCAGTGAAGACGGAACAGGAGTTAGTGAAACAATAATCCCTGAAAATCAAGACTCTGAAGAATTAAAAATAGTAAATGATATAGAATATAAAATACAAGACGACACTCTTTATATTGATTTTATTTCAGAGGATGGTTCTGTAAATTCTACTGAGCAAACATTTGAAATAGATAATGATACGCTCACATTAAACTCAAAAAAGGTTCACAATGCAAAATATGAACGTATAAAACATAATAAACCATATCCAGCAAATAACACGGATGTTTCGTCCGTGTTATTTTTTGTTTTTATACACATACTATTTTGGGTGATATTTTTGAAAAAAATACTTACAGCATTTTTTGGAATTTTGGTGGGAATTATAAACGGCACAGTCGGCGCGGGTGGCGGACTTGTAGCGGTACCATTACTAAAATCGAGCGGTCTTTCTCAAAAGGAATCTCATTCCACCGCTATTGCGGTGCTACTGCCTATAAGTCTTATGAGCGCCGTTTCCTATATATATGCGGGACACGTAACCCTCGCAGATGCCCTACCCTATGTTATTCCATCGGTTATCGGCGCCACAGTTGGCACAATTTTGCTTTATAAAATTCCTACACATTTGCTTAAAAAAATCTTTGCATTATTTATGCTATATGCGGGGGTGCGACTTTTTCTGCGATGAATATTGCTACTATTATTTGGGGATTTTTAGCGGGTATTGCAGCTGGAATGGGGCTTGGCGGAGGCACCGTACTGCTCATTTACCTATCACTTTTTGCGGGTGTGGCACAACTGACGGCACAAGGTATAAACCTGATTGTTTTCGTCCCAACCGCCGCGGTTGCGGTGATTATTTATGCTGTGCGCCACAAAATTGCTTGGAAAAAAGTTCTCATAATGGCACCGCTCGGCATTGTGGGTTCTCTGCTCGGCGGTTACCTTTTGAAATTCATTCCAAGCGAACTTTTATCAAAAATTTTGGGCGGTGTTTTAATATTTATGGGACTTTCGAGATTATTTAGCCGTAAAACTTGCAAAGACGAAAAATAAATGTTATACTGTACTCGGACGAATATTTGTTCGGGAGGTGCTCTATGAAAAATTCACCGCAAAAGCAAAAACAAATTGATGTATATAATTTTCTTGTGCGCGAACTGTCGGGCGGTCTTCCCCCCACAGTGCGTGAGATTTGCCGCGCAACAGGAATTAAATCAACCTCGACCGTTCACGCGGTTTTGGAAAGTTTAGAGGAGCAAGGTCTTATAACGCGTGACCCGCACAACTCACGTGCAATTCGCATAACTGCCGCGTCTGATTCATCATTTGTTCCCGTTGTTGGAAAAATTACGGCGGGTCAACCGATTTTGGCGGTTGAGGAAATTGAGGATTATATCCCCTACCCTACCAAAGATTCGCAGAGTCTGTTTGCTCTGCGCGTTGTGGGACTTAGTATGCGTGATGCGGGAATCTTAGACGGTGATATTATAATTGCCGACCGCGATTTACAGTCGCGTTCAGGCGATATTGTGGTGGCTATGGACGGTGACGAAGCAACGGTTAAACGGCTGCTTCTTAAGGACGGACAGATTATTTTAATGCCTGAAAATCCAGACTACGACCCAATTTATCCGCAAAATCCCGAAATTTTGGGCAAGGTTGTTGGAAATTTTAGAAAGTATTAAAGGGTGCCGATATGAGTGATAAAAAAACTGTTGAACTTTTTACAGACGGCGCTTGTTCGGGAAATCCAGGCCCTGGCGGTTGGGGCGCAATTTTGCGCTATAACGGTGTTGAAAAGGAGCTTTCGGGCGGATGCGACTCCACCACAAACAACCGAATGGAGCTTACCGCCGTTATTATGGGACTTAAAGCGCTTAAAACACCCTGCAAGGTTTTACTTTGCACCGATTCAAAATATGTTTGTGACGGCGTTACAAAAGGTTGGGCAGAAAACTGGCGTCTGCGCGGATGGAGAAAAGCAGACGGTAAACCCGCACTCAACCCGGATTTGTGGGAGGAACTGCTTTCATTGCTTAACATACACGAGGTGGAAATTAACTGGATAAAAGGTCACAACGGACACGAAGAGAACGAAAGATGTGACCGCCTTGCAGTTAATTTTACAAAAAATCTTAAAAATTGTTGAAATAGTAAGGAAAAAAGTGTAAAATAGTCGGTGTTAGTTTTTTAAAAGGAATTTTGTAAATAATGAAGAGATTTGTATATGCCGATAATTCGGCAACAACCAAAATAAGCGAAACTGTGCTTGACGCGATGATGCCATATCTGACAAGTGAATTTGGCAACGCGAGCAGCCTTTATTCTATGGGCAACAAGGCGCGTTTAGCCGTTGATAATGCCAGAAAACAGATTGCTGATGCTATAGGTGCCTCTGCGCGTGAAATATATTTCACAAGCGGCGGAAGCGAGGCAGACAACTGGGCTATCAAGGGCACAGCAAAAGCTATGCTGAAAAAAGGCAAAAAACATATTATAACAAGCAAGTTCGAGCATCACGCGGTACTGCATACTCTTGCTTCCCTTGAACGCGATGGGTTTGAGGTAACCTATGTTGATGTTAACGCGAACGGCATTGTAAAACCCGAAGATGTTGAAAAAGCGATGCGCGAAGACACAGGTCTTGTAACGATTATGTACGCCAACAATGAAATTGGTACCATTCAGCCTGTGAAAGAGATTGGCGCTATTTGCAGAAAAAGGGGTATCCCCTTCCATACAGACGCGGTACAGGCTGTCGGTAATGTGCCTATTGACGTGAAAGAGCAGAACATTGATATGCTTTCAATGTCGGCGCACAAGTTCCACGGACCTAAAGGCGTTGGTGCTATTTATTTGCGCCGCGGCACCGTTGTTCACACCCTCATAAACGGCGGCGCACAGGAGTTTGGCCGCCGTGCAGGTACCGAAAATACCGCAGGTATTGTAGGTATGGGCGTTGCAATAACCGAAGCGGTTGCCACAATGGATGAGCGCAACGAAAACAACCGCAAAATGCGTGATTATATAATAGAAAATGCACTTAAGATAGAGCGTTCACGCGTTAACGGCGATATGGAGAATAGGCTTTCGGGCAATGTTAATATGTGCTTTGAGGGGATTGAGGGAGAATCGCTTTTGCTTATGCTCGACTATAACGGCATACAAGCATCAAGCGGCTCTGCATGTACCTCGGGTTCGCTCGACCCTAGCCATGTGCTTTTGAGCATCGGTCTGCCGCACGAGATTGCACACGGTTCTTTGCGACTTTCGTTTGGTGACGGGAACACTTTTGAAGATGCTGAATATATTATGTCGGTACTACCCGATATTATTGCGCGTCTTCGCGCTATGTCACCGCTTTGGGACAGTATTAAAAGTGCCGAACAAAAAGGAGAATAAACACATGTACACAGAACAGGTTATGGAGCATTTTTATAACCCGCACAATATGGGCGAACTTGCAGATGCTAACGGCATTGGCGAGGTTGGGAACCCCAAGTGCGGCGATATTATGCGTATGTATATAAGGGTAGAGGACGGCGTCATTACCGATGTTAAATTCAAGACGTTCGGTTGTGGTTCTGCCATAGCTACGAGTTCTATTGCTACCGACATGGTAAAGGGACACACTATTGAAGAAGCGCTTAGCCTTTCTAATAAAGCAGTTGTAGAGGCTTTGGGCGGATTGCCTGCACACAAAATTCACTGCTCTGTTTTAGCAGAACAGGCCATTAAAGCCGCTGTTGCTGACTATTATACACGACAGGGCATTGACCCCACACCCATTGTTGGTGAAATTAAAACTTGCGAAAACAGTGACAGTTGCGCATGTGAACACCATAAATAATTAACCATCGTCAGTTCGAAACCATCCTGACGCTAAAAAAAACTAAGGGGTGCTACAAATGAATAAAAAAATGTCTGTAAAAGACTTGGTGGTAGCCGCGCTTATTGCCGCACTTTACGCTGTTTTAACCTACATTTCAGCGACTTTTGGATTGGCATACGGCGCGGTGCAATTTCGCATTTCGGAAGCGCTTTGTGTATTGCCACTCTTCACACCCACAGCAATATATGGACTGACTATCGGCTGTCTTATCTCCAACATAGGCAGTACGCTAGGACTTTTAGATATGCTTTTTGGAACGGCCGCAACTCTTTTAGCATCGGTGGGCACATATCTTTTACGAAGCAAAAGTAAAATCATTTCGCTTTTGCCGCCCGTACTTGTGAATGCACTTTTTGTCGGCACACAGATTTCTATTTTTACTGATGAAGCAGGTTTTTTCGCAACATTTTTATATGTAGCATTAGGACAAACCGTTGTTGTTTACGGACTCGGTCTTCCGCTTTCACAGATTATTAAAAAGACTAAAATTTTTTAGGAGGTTTATATGACTTCTAAAAATACGATTTCATTTTCGCCGCGCGGCAAACGCGGCGTTTTCTTTTCGGGAGTGCGTGACGGTCTTCCTATTGGACTTGGTTATTTTGCAGTTGCTTTTTCGCTTGGAATTGCCGCTAAGAGCGCAGGGCTTTCGGCTTTCCAAGGCTTTCTTGCAAGTCTGCTGACCAACGCATCGGCAGGAGAATATGCAATATTCACCGTAATTGCCGCTAACGCAGGATATTTAGAAGCATTTTTTATGACGGTTATTGCCAATGCGCGTTATCTTTTGATGGGGTGCGCTTTAAGTCAGAAATTCCATCCAAGCACACCGCTTTTACACCGTATGCTTGTTGGTTTTGACATCACGGACGAGATTTTTGGAATTACCATTGCGCGTCCTGGCGTACTTAACCCCTATTACACCTATGGTGCTATGGTGACCTCTATTCCCTTTTGGGCTTGTGGAACTGTGCTTGGCATTATTATGGGGAATCTTTTGCCGATTAGAGTTGTCAGTGCATTAAGCGTTGCGCTTTATGGTATGTTTTTAGCGGTTATAATTCCGCCCACAAAGAAAAACCGCGTTATTGCGGTTTTGGTGCCTGTTTGTTTCGTGCTTAGTTTTCTGTTTTCAAGGCTTTCCATATTTTCTGGTATATCAGAGGGTACGCGCACAATTATTTTAACCGCAATTATTGCATCGGTGGCAGCACTTTTATTCCCCATAAAAGAGGAGGGTGCAGACGATGAATAATAAATATATTTACATACTTATAATGGCGGGTGTTACCTACCTTATCCGCGTAGCACCGCTGACTCTTATACGCAAACCGATAACCAACAGATTTATTCAATCGTTTCTTTATTATGTGCCGTATGTAACATTAGCTGTTATGACATTCCCCGCAATTATTGACGTCACGCAGAGCGCATGGGCGGGTGCGGCGGCACTGCTTATCGGCGTTATTGCCGCATATTTCGGCGCAGGGCTTTTCAAGGTTGCTGTTTCTTGTTGCGCTGTTGTGTTTATATTAGAATTTATACTTTGCAGATAAAAGAAGACCTGTGGAAACCACAGGTCTTCTTTATTAGGATAATAACATACGGTCATTTGCAAAGGTGCCTTTGCTTACCTGACTGAATTTTTCAAGCAGGTCATTAACCGTTAATTTCTGTTTTTCTTCACCCGATGCTTCGAAGATAATCTTTCCCTCGTGCATCATAATAATTCGGTTGCCGAGTCTTAACGCGTCCTTCATATTGTGGGTAATCATAAGGGTTGTCAGTTTATTTTTCTCCACAACTTCCTTTGTTAATGACAACACCTTATCGGCGGCTTTGGGGTCAAGTGCGGCAGTATGCTCGTCAAGCAACAGCAGTTGCGGTTTTTGCATTGTTGCCATCAAAAGCGTTACGGTCTGACGCTGTCCGCCCGACAAAAGTCCCATTTTAGTAGAAAGACGGTTTTCAAGACCTAAATCAAGGGTTTTAAGCAATTCACGAAATTCTGCACGGTCTGACGCTTTTATCGACCAGCCGAGTCCGCGGCGTTTACCCCTGTACTTTGCAAGGGATAGATTTTCTTCAATCCACATATCTGCGGCGGTGCCTGTCATTGGGTCTTGGAATACGCGTCCGACATATTTTGCCCTTTTATGCTCTGGCATTTTGGTGACATCGACACCGTCAATTACTATATTACCCTCATCAACGGGGAATGTTCCTGCCACGGCATTTAAAAGTGTGGATTTACCCGCGCCGTTACCGCCGATTACCGTTACAAAATCTCCATCCTGTAATGTAAGAGATACACTGTTCAAAGCTACTTTCTCGTTTATAGTGGCGGCATTGAATATTTTTGTTACATTTTTAATTTCAAGCATTCTCTGCCACCTTCCTTTCTTTTTTAGTAGCGGCTTTCGTGAAATATTTTTTCTTCCAATAAGGTACCGCCAAGAAAAGAGCAACTAAAAGCGCCGAAAGCATCTTGAGATAGTTGGTATCAAGTCCCAAATAAATTATGGTCTGATATACCATATAGTAAATTACGCCGCCCGCTACTACCGCAAGTAGTCTTAGCGCAAAATTATGGCGTGTAATACGTGCGAAAAGTGCTTCGCCGATTATTACAGCGGCAAGACCTATAACTATGGCACCCTTACCCGCGTTTGCGTCTGAAAATCCGAGAAATAGTGACAACAGCGCACCCGAAAACGCTACAACCGCATTAGAAATTACAAGACCTAACACCTTGATAAAATCGGTGTTGATGCCCTGTGCACGACTCATATTAATATTACAGCCAGTTGCTCGTACCGATGCACCGAGCGTGGTGCCGAAAAACCAATAAAACAGACCTATTAACAATACAAGAATTATAGCAAAATAGAGGAATGTTTTAGAAAGATTTTCGGTCGAAATAAAATATTCAACTCCGAATGGATAGCCAACATTTGATGTGCCGCCCATTATTTTAAGGTTGACAGACCACAGTATGAGTTGTGTTAAAATACCCGAAAGAATTGCGGGTATACCAAAAAACGTATGGAAAATTCCCGTCACAAGTCCAGAAAGCATTCCCGCCACAATTGCTGCGATAAGACCTACCCAAACGGGCATATTAAACTTAACAATTAAAACAGTGCAAACCGCCATACCCGTACAGATGGAACCGTCAACCGTCAGGTCGGCTACATCTAATATGCGGTATGTGATATACACGCCGATTGCCATTATGCCCCAAATTATACCCTGTGCTATTGCCGGGGGCAAGGACGCTAGATAAAGCATATTTTTTTCCTCCAAATAAACGAAACCCGACAGGGTAAAAAACGGCAAAAACGCCGCCTTTTACCTTGTCGTCAGTAATTTTAAATTATTTAAATTATTTTTCAATAGCTACATAACCTGCAGTTTTGAGAGCTTCTATATCAATGCCAACCTCTTTGCAGATATCTTCATTATACAGCTTTGTAAGTTTGTCTTCAGGCGTATATTCGATTGCCATTTCGGAAACCTTTGCCTCGCCTTTAAGAACCTTAACTGCCATTTCACCTGTGGCATAGCCAAGATCATAGTAATCAATAGAAAGTGTTGCAACGCCGCAACCCTTGCAGGTACCTGCTTCACCTACGATTATAGGTTTTTTGGTTGTCATAGACTTATAAATAGCGTCTGCACAGGATGCCGCTGTGTTATCTGTCGGAATGTAAAGCGCATCGTTTTCGTCAGATGCTTTTTTAGCAACGAGCGATACATCGTTTGTATCTGTAAAGGTATATGTAGAGCAATTGAGACCTTTGCCCTCAAGATATTCTTTAACCTTGTTTACCTGATATACAGAGTTCGCTTCCTGTGCGCAGTATAAAAGACCAACCTTTTTAGCGCTTGGTACAATTGACAAAATCATTTCTGCCTGTTTGTCAAGGGGCGCAAGGTCTGATGTGCCCGAAACATTGCCGCCAACGGTGCCAGAGAAGTTATCTATCTCCAACGCTACACCGTACTCGGTTATAGATGTGCCAAGAATCGCGATTTTCTTAGTTGACTTAACAGCCGCCTGTAAAGCTGGTGTTGCATTTGCCATAATCAAATCAACATTCTTAGTTGCAAAGTTGTCGGTTATGGTTTTGCACATTGCGGCATCGTTTGCTGCGTTTTGCTCATCAAACTTAACATTTTCTTCGCCAAGACCTGCGATAACGGCATCTTTAAATCCTTTTGTTGCCGCGTCAAGCGCTTCGTGCGTAACAAGCTGACATATACCGATAGTATATTTCCCATCTTCTTTTGCGCCGCAACCCACAAAGCCAACAGCACAAAGTACAACACATAATAAAACTGCCAATATTCTTTTCATAAGTAGTTCCTCCTGTTTCAACAATTTAAAGCTTTAAAGCTTTATACTACTAAAGCATAGTTTACCACATAATTTTGATTTGTCAAGTGTTTCTTAGAGTTTTTTTAAAAATTTTATGAAAAATATAAAAAAACTGCAATTTTTTCAAAAATTGTCTTCTAATATCAGGTAATATTTGATATAATAATAAAATAAATATAAGGCGGTGATTTTTTGACGGTTAATATTGACGGACTTAATATCAATTATATTGACGAGGGCGAGGGTGACATTCTGCTTATGCTGCACGGATGGGGTTCATCGTGCGCGGCGTATCGTGGTATAATAAATACGCTGAAACACCGTTTTCGCTGCATCGCACTTGATTTCCCCGGCTGTGGCGAAAGCGATATTATGCCTACACCTTGGACTCTTGATAACTACACCGCTTTCACAAAAAAATTTATTGATGCCTTATCACTTAAAAACCCAATTATGTTTGGACACTCACACGGCGGACGCGTCACGCTCAAGTTGGCGGCTGACCATACGGTTGAACCTGAAAAAATCATTTTGCTTGACTCTGCGGGGCTTATTCCTAAAAAAAGCATAAAACAAAAATTACGAGCTAGGAGTTTCAAAGCTATCAAAGGTGTACTGTCCCTTGAGTTATGGGGCGGTAAAGCAGATGCTTTACTGGAAAAAGCGCGTTCCCATTTTGGCTCTGCCGATTACAATGCGGCGCCGCCCGTACTAAGACAAACTCTCGTTTCTCTTGTAAACGAAGATATTCGCGACTGTCTTCCGTCCATCACAGCTTCTACACTGCTTATATGGGGCGAGAATGATACGGCAACGCCCCTCTCTGACGCTAAAATCATTGAAAGTCTTATTAAAGACTCGGGCCTTTGCGTTATTGAAAATGCGGGACATTGGGCTTTTGTAGAAAAACCAAACCTTGCACACGCAATTATTAAAAGTTTTCTGGGGGTTTGATTTATGCCTATATATTCTATTGCAAAGGCAGTTTATCTTGCCGTTCTTTGCGTTATTGCAACGGTTGGAATCAAACGCCAATTACAGATGCTTCAACTGAACTCATATTTTGCTTCCCGTTATTTTGGTTGGCTTAAAGAAAATACTAAATTTATATTTGCAAATATTATTTTCTTTATACTTTCACTCATATCGGGTGCTTTTATATTTTTGAGAACAGCAGCGTACCGTCTAATTGTGAGTTTTATAACACCGAGCAAGATGGTTTCTGCCGCATTTATAATAGCGGGTACGGTGTTGTTAATTACCACAGTATTAGCGGCATACATATTTGCCGCAAGAGCCTGTAAGAAAAACCGCACCGCCATAAAACCGCTTGTGATTACAGCGCGTGTAAAGCGTATGTTCGCCACCGCCGCAATTTTATCACTAATATCCGCTGTTTTAGCATTTTTGTTAAAAGGACTTTATGGATTTATTGCATACTCCCTTTTATGTCTTTTTACATTTGCACCATCCTTTTTAACTCTTATTGTACTTTTTATAACCTCACCTATTGAAAAGGCTATTTCAAATTATTATATTAAAGACGCTAAAAAAATTCTCCGTAACAATCCCTCTCTTACGGTTTTGGGCGTTACGGGCAGTTTTGGCAAAACAAGCACAAAGTTTATATTAAAACGTATTCTTGATGAAGGTTTTAATGTTGTTGCAACCCCTGGTAGTTTTAATACTCCTATGGGCGTTGTACGCACCGTACGTGAGCATCTGCGTCCTGAAACTGATGTTTTTGTGTGCGAAATGGGCGCCAAAAACCGCGGTGATATTAAGGAAATATGTGATATTGCAAATCCGCAAATTGCTGTTATTACTTCGGTGGGCCCACAGCACCTAGAGACTTTTGGCAACATAGAAACGGTTGCCGACACAAAGTTTGAACTCGCAGATTCCGCAAACGAGGTATTTCTTAACTTTGATAACGAGATTATCAGAACCCGTGCCGAAAAGTACAACTACACATCTTACGGCACTACACCCGACTGTGATGTTTATGCCGACTCTATTTCATACGGCAGTTTTGGTGCTTCGTTCAATGTTATGTGCGGTGACGAGTGCATCCCCGTTATAACAAAACTTTTGGGCAAACACAATGTGCTTAACATTACGGCAGGTGTTGCAGTTGCCAAACGGTTAGGACTATCAAACAGCGAAATTGAATACGCCGCTTCTCGTCTGACCCCCACAGAACACCGACTTGAACTTAAAAACTTTATTAACGGTTCATTGCTTATAGACGATGCATATAACGCTAATCCCGAAGGTTCTCTTGAAGCGGTTAATGTTCTTGCAAGTTTTGAAAACCGCAAAAAAATTATTGTAACACCAGGACTTGTGGAACTAGGTGCGGATGAATATAAGTATAATTACGAATTAGGTCTTGCAGCGGCAAAAAAATGCGATATAATTATCCTCGTAGGAAAAGAGCGTTCGGTGCCGCTTTTCAACGCTGCCAAGGACACAGGGTTTGACGAAACGAAACTCTTTACCGTTTCGGCATTTTCTGAGGCTATGGAACTTTTACATGGTATGGCCGATGAAAGCACCGTCATTCTTTTTGAAAACGATCTACCTGATAATTATTTAAGATAAAAATTGGAGGCATTTGTATGCAAATCAATCTTGCCGTATTTTTTGGTTGTTGCTCGGTTGAGCATGAGGTTTCTATTATTTCAGCCGTTCAGGCTATGCACAGCATAAACCGCGAAAAATATAATGTTATACCCGTTTATGTTACCAAGGACGGCGAAACTGTAACGGGAGATGTGCTTTTTGATATTGAAGAATATAAAAATCTTCCCGCACTTATGAAAAAGGTCAAAAAAGTTACCTTTTCGCGTGACAACACCCGTGTTGTTATGAACTTTTTGGATGGAATTTTTAAGAAAAAGCCGACACAGATTGATGTTGCGTTCCCCATTGTTCACGGCACCAACTGTGAAGACGGAACAATTCAGGGCTTTTTCGAATTCTTGCGTTTGCCTTATGTTGGCTG
>JAZRZS010000009.1:0-3919 GCA_045601505.1 Acutalibacteraceae bacterium | reverse complement strand
TGCGGCCGCATACCCCCCCGCGCCGGAGTTTCCACATCGATAATCTGTTTGGCGATCGTCTTATAGTGCGCACGAAAATGCACCGCCGATTTTACTGCCAGGATCTTCTTTTCTGCGGGGTTAATGCCGCAATGATAATAGATGCCCAGGTCACAGGGCTGTGCATGATTGGTGCAGACGATAACTTGTATGCCACCGATTCGCAAAATAGCACATTCGCCAAAATTTACCAAAACGCCACGAAACACCGGCCCTTGATTGCGGAAACGGCCGTCGGTCAGCTTTTCTACCACCGCCGTACAGCAAAGTGGCCCGCCGGTAATTTCCGGAGCTTGCTTGCCGCCCAGCTGCACTTGTACGGCCGCACCAACTCCAGCGCATTTTGCCTGCTGCACCACCTGCGGATCGCATATGGCCGCAAAGACCACATCTACCGCGCCCATGTCCAGCAACTGTCGCAGCAAAACCACAGAATCCATGGTAGCGCCGGACCCGGGATTGTCCGCAACATCCGCCAAAACAACCGGCCCGGTTTCCGCTTCCATCGCCAGCTTCACAGCCTCTTTTGGGGAATAGAATTTCCGCATCAGCGCTTCTCTGACTGACCAAATGCTCTGCGCCAGTTCCTCGGCACCTTTTTGCGCCGTTACACGCTCCCCATCCGCCACCGTCAAGACGGCGGCGCCCATCTCATAAATATCGCTGTGAAAAAAGCCATGGCAAATACTTGCGCTCATCAATGTTCCGTTTTCCCGCAGAGCTTGCGCTTTCTTCAAAAGCGGCACGATGGGGCCCATGTCCGTGATCACAAAAGGAAACAGCATCGGCAGTTTTTTCCACGCCATGACCGGCTTTGCCGCTCCGGTTACCGCCTGCCACAATATCCTTGCCGCCCACAGACCTGTTTCGTAAAAATCCGTATGCGGATAATAGTCGCAGGAAATCAGCGCCGTTGCATTTTCCATCATTCGCTCTGTAACATTTGCATGCAGGTCCAGCGTTGCGACGATCGGCACATCCGGGCCCAACCGCTGCCGCAGCCGCAGCAAAAGCTCGCCCTCGCCGTCCTCCATTTCCTCTGTGACCATGGCGCCATGAAGCGCCAACAGCACGCCGTCCACCCGCTGCTGCGTATCAATAGCCTCCAGCAAGCGATTGGCCACAAGGTCCCAAACCGTTTGCGCCGTAACCGGTCCGGGAGATGCATTGAGCGCCATGACCGGGACCAGCCGACATTCTTCGCAAGCATCCAGCTGGTCAAAAAAAGCGCCCAGTTCAACTTTTGTGCCGATAAAATGTTCCCGCACTGCCTCTTCACCCCAAAAGCATTCCCGCTCCCGGTACACGTTTTCATCAGACAGCCCCGGCGTGTAGCGATTGGTTTCCTGCTTGAACTGACCACAGATTATAGTTCTCATGACGACACTTCCTTTGTCTGTTTGTTCTTTATATTATACAACGTGGCCTCCGAAAAAGCAACCTGCCGCCCGTCAAGTCTTCCCCCTTGGGGAGGGTGGCCGAGCGTGAGCGAAGTCGGGTGAGGTTTTTACCTCATCCGGCTTTTTATGTAGATAAATAAACCACCTGCTATGCAGGTGGAATGGACGGACTTTAGTGTCAGGATATAGAAAAAACAACTCCGTTTTGTTAAAGTATAAGTGGCTACCAACCGCATTAACTTAACAGAACGGAGGACATTAGATGAATAACAAAGCTAATGACACATATAGTTTATCACATACAAGTTGGAAATGTCAATATCATATAGTGTTTGCGCCAAAGTATCGAAGGAAAGCAATATATGGTAAACTCAAAAAAGATATAGGAGCGATATTAAGAGAATTGTGCGAGCGCAAACACGTGGGAATAATAGAAGCCCACGCAATGGCAGACCACATACATATGCTAGTAGAAATTCCGCCAAATCAAAGAGTAAGCGATTTTATGGGATGTTTAAAAGGCAAAAGTACTATGATAATATTTGAAAGATATTCAAATCTAAAATACAAATATGGAAATAGAGATTTTTGGTGTAGAGGATATTATGTAAGTACAGTAGGTGGAAACAAGAATGGAATAGCAAAGTATATAAGAGAGCAGGAGAAAGAGGATATTATATACGAACAACTATCTTTCAAAGAATGGGAAGATCCATTTAAAAGTATAAATTAAAAACAGGAGCTAATGCGGTAGGTAGCTTTAGCTCCTGCGATACCTCTTTAGAGGTGTGCTGGTAAAATGCCCTTAAGGGCTGTTATAAAACCACCGGCTTTGCCGGTGTGATAGTTATTTTGAGGCGAAATAATTTTTCAATTTTTAATTATTTATTTAATACATTCTCTTTTTTCTAAAATTTGAGTTATCATACTGCACTCAAGTTCTGTTATTTTTTTTATGTTATCAATTAATTTTAAAATGATCTTTTTGTCTTGCGTAAAATTGTTGTATTTTATTGATAACATAAAAGTATTTTCTGCTAGGTTGAGTATGTTTTTGCACACTTCGACTTCATTGTTAAATATGTTAAATGTGGCATCTAAAAATTCTATTCTCTTTAACATACATAATTTATGTTCGTAAATTATTCTAAACATCCTTAAATCGAGTGAAGCATTAGACTTAGTTTTGCTTGATTCCAAACAGTTTAAAATGCATGCGTATGCGTCTATACCGAAAATAAGCTCATTTTGATTAATGTCTTTAACGGGGTGCAAGTACTCATCAAATCCGCGTATAATTGTATTCCAGTCAACATTATAATCGGATTCTGTTTTAGGTTTAAGTTGAAGGGCGGCAATTGCGGAATAATGTGGAGTTATATATTGGGAATTTATGGCTTCTAAAATGTTTTTTTGACTAAATGTATAAAACTCAAATTTATTATTAGATGTATATCCTGCCGCATAATATATAGCTTTGTCATCGTCAAAGCCGTATATAAATATATCGTGAGACATGTGTATTTTTTGATAATGAGCGGAATTTTCTAAGTAAAAATCGTCTATTCCGGTAAACATCACGTAATATTCATTGCGTAAGAAATCTTTTATTGTTTCATCAAAATTTTTGATAAACTTGAGTTCTAATACATTTTTTTGAATAAATGGTACTGTTTCCCACGGATTTGCATTGGTTATTTTTAGATTGTCGTCTTCAAAATTCCACTGAATATACTTATTAATGATCCATGAATCTATCCTTGTGTCATCGCTGCAAACAATTTCTAAATAGGCAGAATGTTGATGTGCTTTTATTATTGGTATTATTGTTTTTAACACTTTTTTCATAGTTTTGCTTCTTTCTAAACCCAATGTTCACTCAATATAATATTGTAGATTATAAAGTGAAGCCATCCGCTTTTTGTGATATGGCGATGTTCTTATTATTGTCAACCTATTGTATATCCAACAATTTGTTACCGAACCAACATCTTCAATTTGTATGGGTAGTTTTAATATCTCTTTTTGTGCAAGAGATAGACTGTGTCCCACAGGAACGGTCTGAGACAGATGATTTGCACACCGATGATGCGCATGAAGCTGCAGTTGTTGGGCAACTAAGTGCTGCTGCCTTGAAATTTCGGATTTCTTCAGCAGAAAAAACTGTCCATGTCGGCATAATATATCGCAACACGATTAATTCAACCTCCATTCTTATGATTTATTAAAAACTCTAATGAGCGGGGCAACATACTTACTTTTCTAAAAGTAAAATTCAGTAGTTGCTGTATAACATTGAGCAATCACACAGCATATCGTATTTGAGTTTATAATAATCTTTAAAGGTTTAGGTTGAATAATTACAATGTTTTCCAATCGCACAAAAGATTCGAAATCTTTAGATTATTAGCAATCTCTTTGATTGTATTATACACAAAACTACAATATTTGTCAATATTTGGTTTAGCAAAAATTAAAAT
>JAZRZS010000008.1:0-22101 GCA_045601505.1 Acutalibacteraceae bacterium | reverse complement strand
CACTAAGTGTCACAAGAAATTCCTTAAGCAAGCTTCTATCATTTCAGCGTAACACTCCGTTCGACTTGCATGTGTTAGGCACGCCGCCAGCGTTCGTCCTGAGCCAGGATCAAACTCTCTAAAATATTTTATATCCACGCTACTCGCGTAAATACCTATCTTAGAGCCATTTTCTATAGCTCATTTCATCAATGCTGACGCATCAATTTTTGTCCTCTTTACTCTGAGTCTTCCTCAGAATTGTCGGGTCCTTTTTTTCTTATCGTTGTTTAATTTTCAAGGTCCAAAGCGCTCCCTTTCCTTTAGGGCGCCCGATTATAATACCACATACTTCCCACGTTGTCAACACTTTTTTTAACTTTTTTTCAAAAAAATAAAATATGGGAACTATGCCTGTTAATTATTCCCTAAAATGCAATTTTTTATTCATTTAGCATATATCTTAGGCTCTTTAATATCTTCTTTTCGGCGCGTGAAACCTGAACCTGTGTCATTGACAGTGCTTTTGCCGTTTCGTTTTGTGTTTTGCTTTCAAAATAACGCATTCTCAGAAGCGACTGTTCCTTCTGCGGAAGACGTTTTATAACCTCTGCAAGCATTAATTTATCGGTTAACATATCTCCATTATTTGATACCGCCAAATCTACTTCATACGTTCCGTCCTCTGATTCATAGGTTAACGACACTGTAGGCTGCGTGGCATTTAGGGATTCTGCAATCTCCTCTGGCGTTACCGAAAGTATTGCAGCAAGTTCTGCACATGTCAAATCCTTGCCGTGTTGCTTTAGCGATTTTTCCTGTTCGTATTTTATTTTGGTCGCGAGTTCGCGAAGCGTACGTGAAACCTTGATGCTTCCTCCATCGCGGAACATACGCTTTATCTCGCCGAGTATCACCGGCACGGCATATGTTGAAAAACAAAGTCCGCGTCCTTCATCGAATCCGTCCGCCGCTTTTATAAGACCTATGCAACCTGCCTGAAACAAATCGTCATACTCTATTCCTCTGCCTTTGAATTTTTTACAGCAGGAATGGACAAGTCCCATATTGCTGTTTATAAAATTATCCCTGTTGTCCATTCGATTTCACGCGGACGCTTATGCGTTTTTTCATTGTAACGGTTGTTCCTTTGCCGACCTTTGACACAACGCGCAGATTATCCATAAAACTTTGCATTACAGCGAAGCCGAGCCCTGCACGTTCGCCTCCTGCCGTTGTATAAAGCGGCTCCATTGCTTGTGGCACATCGGGTATGCCACAGCCTTTGTCCCTTATTTTGATTTCCACAACATTACATTCGAGAATTCGCACCTGTATGTATATATTTCCAATTTCGTTTTTATAGGCGTGGACTATGCAGTTTGTGACCGCTTCTGACACTGCAGTTTTAATATCATTTATTTCCTCTATTGTCGGGTCAAGCTGTGTTACAAAAGCCGAGACCGCCACACGCGCAAAGCTCTCATTAGCCGAACGCGACAAAAGTTGCATACTGAATTTATTTAACTGCTTCATTTTTAATACCGCCCTTTTCAATTTTTGCCAATCTTTCAAGTCCCGCTAGATGCATCACTTTGTATATCTGCGGTGACGGGTTTGTTACCGCAAGTTCTGCGCCTTTCGGACTTAAAAGTCTATATCGTCCCATTACAAGCCCGATACCTGAGCTATCCATAAATGACACATCTTTAAAATCAAGCACAAGCAGTGTTGGCATATTGTTTTCCACCGCTTTGTCTATTTCCTCGCGCATTGGTTTCGCGGTATGGTGGTCTATATCACCCGAAAGGTAAGCCACCACAACCTCGCCGTTAACTTCAATTTTCACCGACATTAAAAACACCTTCCAAAAATAAAATCACGCGGACAAGCCTATATAGAATTATATAGGGTGTCCGCGTGAATGTTTGCCGTATTCTGTTGTCGAAATGTATCTAATTATAAAACTCTATAGCAACGGCCCGTATTGCACTTGCAAGATAGAGCGAACCCGCTATTACAATAGTTTCTTTTCCTTGTGCTTTTTCAAGCGCATCTTTATAATTTTCACAAGGTGTTACACTAGCACAGTATTTTGATGCCAGTGTGGCAAGTTGTGATGCCGAAATAGTGCGTGGGTTTTCATTAACCGTCACTGTTAATATAGATTTGCAATAGGGGGCTAGGATTTTTAGCACCTCTTCGCAATCCTTATCCTTCATCATACCCATTATAAGAGTAACGTTTTCGAGTTTTGCAAGGACTCGTTCTAGTGCCTTTGCACCGTGGGGGTTATGCGCACCGTCAAGTAAAACGGTAGGTGAATTACAAATTTTTTCAAGTCTTGCGGGGAATGTAGCTTTGGCTATTCCCTCTTTAATCTGTTCATACGAAACAGGTAGTCCACAATTTTCAAGCGCTTCAATAACAAGCGTGGCGTTTTCTATTTGATGCTCACCTATCAATTTAGTGCTATACTCTTTACCCTTATATATAAATGTATTACCTGAAAGGTCGCTTTTTAATAACAAAAGTTCTGTTTCATCGGGCATTACAGGTGTTTTGTATCCGCTTATAACCGAAAACACTTCAGGTCTTTGTTTATATGTAGTACAAACAGGACTGCCTTTTTTAATTATACCGCATTTTTCATGGGCAATTTTTTCGTACGTATCACCCAAAACGCCCGTATGATCCATATCTATTCCCGTAATTACGGATAAAAGCGGTTTTTCTATTACATTAGTGGCGTCAAGTCTGCCGCCAAGTCCCGTTTCAAGCACAACCACATCACAGTTTTCCTCTTTGAAATAAAGGAATGCAACCGCCGTTATAAACTCAAACTCAGTTACCTCTATGTTTGTGTTTTTAACCTTTTCTGTAAGTCGCGCAAGGGACTCTTCTTTTATATATTCGCCGTTTATTTGTATGCGTTCGCGAAAACAGGTTACATAAGGCGAAATATAAAGCCCCGTTTTATAACCTGCCGAACGCAGAGCATACGACATCATTGTACAGACCGAGCCTTTTCCATTGGTGCCGGCGACATGAATAAACTTACAATCATTTTGCGGGTTGCCAAGCGCAGACAAAAGTTCTTTTATTCGCTCAAGTCCGGGGCGGCTGCCAAAAACCTCTAATGAATGTATATAATTTAACGCATCACTATAGTTCATATAATCACTATCCATACTATATAAGCCGTGCAGTATGCACGGCTTATAGATTTGTTACATTTGTTTTTCAATAGCTTTTATGCTGTCTTCAAGCATCGAAATCTTATCAAGCGTTTTAGCAAGTTGCGCTTTTTGGGTTTCAACCAGTTCTTTCGGTGCTTTTGCCATAAAGCCGGGGTTGTTTAACTTTTTCTCAAAGAACTCTTTATCCTTATTTGCGGTTTCAAGTTCTTTTTTAAGTCTTGCAAGTTCGGCTGTAAAATCAACAAGTTCATTCATTGGAATATAAATTGTTGCAGCATCGGTTACAACACGCACCGCATCAGGCATTGAAAACTCTGCCCCCACCTCAACGGATGAGCCACCCGCAAGGCGCATTAGTACAGGCGACGCCACCTTAAATACATCGGCATTTGCAGTTTCAACGCACAAAAGCGCTTTTCTGGAGGGCGGAACATTCATCTCTGCGCGGCGGTTGCGGACAGCTTTTACAGCCGCCATAACCTTTTCAAAATCCTCAGCCGCGTCTGCAAAATTGAGTTCCTCCATATAAACAGGCCACTCAGATACCATAACCGATTTGCCCTCGTGCGGAAGTGTCTGCCAAATTTCCTCGGTTATAAAGGGCATAAAGGGATGCAAAAGTTTTAGTGTGTTTGAGAAGACATAAACCAGAACAGCTTTTACGGTCTTCTTTGCATTTTCGTCATCGGAATTCAAACGGATTTTTGCAATTTCAATATACCAATCACAGAAAACATCCCAAATAAAATCATAAAGTTTGCTAACTGCTAACCCTAGTTCATATTTATCAAGATTCTGTGTTACCGCCTCAACAACATCGTTATACTTGGAAAGTATCCATTTATCTTCAAGAGCAAGGTCTTCTGGGATATACGGGGCGGGTTCATTTTCGTCAAGGTTCATCAAAACGAAACGCGCAGCGTTCCAAATCTTATTGGCAAAGTTGCGACTTGCCTCTACTCTTTCAGGGGAATAGCGCATATCGTTTCCCGGGCTGTTGCCTGTTGCAAGTGTAAAGCGCAGCGCATCCGCACCGTAACGCTCGATTTCAATTAGCGGGTCTATACCGTTGCCGAGCGACTTGGACATCTTTCTGCCCTGCGAATCGCGGACAATGCCGTGGAATAAAACCGTATCAAACGGAACTTTATCGGTATAGGCAAGTCCCGAGAAAATCATTCTTGCAACCCAGAAGAATATAATGTCATATCCTGTTACGAGTGTGTTTGTGGGATAGAAATATTTATATTCAGGTGTTTCTTCGGGCCAACCGAGTGTCGAGAACGGCCAAAGCGCCGAAGAGAACCAAGTATCAAGCGTATCCTCATCCTGTGAAAGCTGTGCGCTCTTACATTTGGGGCAAACCGTAGGCGCTTCGCGCGATACGATTACCTCACCGCAGTCGGCACAGTACCAAGCAGGAATTCTGTGTCCCCACCAAAGCTGACGGGAGATACACCAGTCCTTAATGTTTTCCATCCAGTTATAATATGTTTTTTCAAAACGCGCGGGAATAAGCGTAATGTCGCCATCTTTAACGGCAGAAATTGCAGGTTTTGCAAGTGGTTCCATCTTTACAAACCACTGTTTTGAAATACGCGGTTCAACAACCGAGTTACAACGGTAGCAAGAGCCAACATTATGTTTCATAGGCTCTACCTTTACAAGATATCCGCCCTCTTCCAAATCGGCAACAATAGCGCGTCTTGCTTCATAACGGTCCATACCGCTGTACTTACCGCAATCAGTCGTCATTTTTGCGTCATCGGTCATAACATTTATGACAGGCAGATTATGTCTGAGTCCCACTTCAAAGTCGTTGGGGTCGTGTGCAGGTGTAATCTTAACAACACCCGTGCCAAAATCCATTTCAACATATTCGTCCGCAATAACGGGGATTTCTTTATTGAGCAAAGGCAGTATAACTGTTTTACCAACAATAGATTTGTATCTTTCATCGTCAGGGTGTACCGCAACGGCAGTATCGCCAAGCATTGTTTCAGGACGGGTTGTAGCAAGACACACATATCCGCTGCCGTCAGAAAGCGGATAACGGAGATGCCAGAAATTTCCGTCATGCTCGTCATAACTAACTTCGGCATCCGATATGGATGTTTTACAGTGTGGACACCAATTGATTATACGTTCGCCGCGATAAATTAACCCCTTTTCGTAAAGGGTTACGAAAACTTCGCGTACAGCTTTTGAGCAACCCGTATCAAGCGTAAAACGCTCACGCTCCCAATCGCACGAGGAGCCTAACTTTTTAAGTTGCGAAATTATAGTGCCGCCGTATTTTTCTTTCCACGCCCAAGCGCGTTCCAAGAATTTCTCTCTGCCAAGGTCATCTTTGCTGATGCCCTCTTGGCGCATAGCCTCAACAATCTTTGCCTCTGTAGCGATAGAAGCGTGGTCGGTACCCGGCATCCACAGCGCCGAATAACCCTGCATACGCTTTGTGCGGATTAAAATATCCTGCAGCGTCTGGTCAAGCGCATGGCCCATATGAAGTTGACCTGTAATGTTTGGAGGAGGAATAACTATAGTATAAGGCTCTTTGCTCTCATCAACCTCGGCGTGAAAAAATCCACCATCGAGCCAAAATTTATATATTCTATCCTCTACCTCATTCGGTTCATAAATTTTTGCAAGTTCTTTTGCCATTGTAATCCCCCGAAAATTGTATACATAATAATTATTATGGTAAATTTTAAACCAATTTTGTTTATTTGTCAAATGTTACCAAGTTTATTTTTAATATTTTTTCACATAATCATATTGTCAGACGAAAAAAGTAAATTGCTTGCGTTTGTATTTCGGCTGACAGCCGTCTGGTTTACAGACGGCTTTTTTATTTTTGAAAACCTAAATTTTCATTTGTTCGCCCAACATACCATCGCGGTTTATGCTACCTGCAGCGGGAAGGGTGCGTGTTCTGTAGCGGTGCGGGTCAGAAAGCATTCCGTCCGAATAAAGTGATGCCGAGAATATGCGCTGACCCTTTTTCTGTGTCATAACCGCAACACCGTTATTATCCTTTGTTACCTTTGCCTGTAATGCGCCCGTATTTATAAGCAACATTCTACCGTTTGTTGATGTAAGTAAAATGTCTTCATCCTTTTCTACATACAGTATAGCAGAAATCGGGAATTTGTTACTATAGGCATTTATAAGTTTTTTGCGGTTGGTTTTAGTTGCATACGCCGAAAGCGGCACCTTTGATACCCTGCCGTTTTCAAACACAAAAATCATATAACCCTCATATTTTTTGGTGGATACCATATAAACAGCACCCTCGCCCTCGTCAAAGGAAAGTTTTGAGGGAATATAATCGCCAAGGGCACTTGCCTTTGTATCGGCAAGTTCGCAAACACGGGTTTTATATACCTGACACTTATCGGTAAAGAAAAGCAAGTCATTAGCGTTTTGCGATTCGAACGACTGAATAATTTTATCGTTCTCTTTTAATTTTTGTTCGCCGCCCATACGCAAAGACAGCGGTGTTATTTTTTTGAAATAACCGTCCTTGGTGAAGAAGAGGTTAACTGCATAATCTGCCACCTGTTCTTCCTCAACCTCAATTTTATTATCCGCAGCAGAAATAATCTTTGTTTTGCGCTCAAGACCGTATTTATCCATAACCGCTTCAAGTTCTTTTATTATTATCTTAAGTACTTTTGTGCGGCTGTTTAAAACGCCTTCAAGCTCAGATATTTCCTTTTCGAGATTTTCTATGTCTTCAAGTCTTTTAAGAATATACTCGCGGTTCAGGTGACGCAGTTTAATCTCTGCAACGTATTCTGCCTGTATTTCGTCAATGCCGAAGCCAATCATAAGGTTGGGCACAACCTCTTTTTCCTCAGCAGTTTCACGCACAATTTTAATTGCTTTATCGATATCAAGCAATATTTTCTGAAGACCTTTCAAAAGGTGGTATCTTTCTTTTGCCTTTGAAAGATTGAAATATGTTCTACGCTTTACACAGTCAACACGGAAAGCCGTCCATTCGGTTAATATTTCCTTGATACCCATAACGCGCGGTGTACCGCCCACAAGAATGTTAAAATTACAAGAAAAACTATCCTGCAAGGGTGTCATCTTGAAAAGTTTGTTCATAAGTTTTTGAACATCGGCACCGCGTTTAAGGTCGATAGTTATTTTAAGTCCCGACAAATCCGTTTCATCACGAACATCGTTAATCTCGGTTATCTTTTTCTGCTTTACAAGGTCAATAATTTTTTCTATAATCGCCTCGACCGTTGTGGAGGGCGGGATTTGGGTTATATCAATGCAATTTTGCGATTTATCATAATTATAAACCGCGCGGATTTTAACACTGCCAAGTCCCGTTTCATAAATTTTTTCCATCTCATTACGGTCATAGAGTAGTTCACCGCCGCCTGGAAAATCGGGCGCTGTAAGATAATCAGCTATGTTTATCTCATCATCTTTTATAAGTTCAATAGTAGCGCGGCATACTTCATTAAGATTAAACGGGCATATAGCGTTGGTCATTCCAACCGCAATTCCCTTGTTAGCATTTACAAGCACAGACGGGAATGTTACGGGGAAAAGCGTGGGCTCTTTCATTGTGGCATCGTAGTTATCCACAAAATCAACTGTGTCGCGGTCGATATCTTTAAAAAGTTCCGCCGCAATTTTAGAAAGTTTCGCCTCTGTATAACGTGAAGCAGCATATGCCATATCACGCGAATAAGCCTTACCCATATTACCCTTTGATTCAACATATGGGTGAAGCAAAGCTTCGTTACCCTCTGTAAGACGAACCATTGTTTCGTAAATAGCGGCATCGCCGTGGGGGTTAAGGCGCATAGTTTGTCCCACAATGTTAGCAGACTTTGTCTTAGCGCCGTTTAACAGTCCCATAAGGTACATCGTATATAAAAGTTTACGATGTGACGGTTTAAAACCATCAATTTCGGGAATCGCGCGTGACAATATAACGCTCATCGCATAGGGCATATAGTTGGTTTCAAGCGTCCTTGTTATCGGTTGCTCCAAAACCTCTCCTGCGCCCGAAATATATGCATTGGCTTTTTTTGCGTCCACTTTAATTTCGGTTTGTTTCTTCTTTTTGGGAGCCATATATTATCTCCTAACTGATATCCGCATCGGCTATATACATATAGCCTTTTTCGGTTATAATTTCTTTTCTTCCCTCAATATCGTCACCCAAAAGCACATCAAACATACGCGATGTAAGTTCCGCGTCTTCGGGGGTGACCTTAATAAGACGGCGAGTTTCGGGATTCATAGTCGTAAGGCTCATCATATCGGGTTGGTTTTCACCAAGACCTTTCGAACGCTGAACGGTGCATTTTGTATCCCCCACCATATTTGTCATTATATTCGCCTTTTCTTTTTCGTCATAGGCAAAGTAGGTTTTATCCTTGGTGGTGATTTCATATAGAGGTGTTTCGGCAATAAACACCTTGCCCGTTTCTATAAGTGTAGGAATGAGTCTATATATCATCGTAAGAATAAGGGTGCGGATTTGGAAACCATCCTCATCGGCATCGGTACAGATTATAACCTTACTCCAACGCAGAGCATCCAAATCAAATGTAGAAAGGTCTTTATTTGATTTAGCCTTAACCTCTACGCCACATCCAAGAACTTTTATAAGATTTACGATGATTTCACTTTTGAATATACGCTCATACTCTGCTTTTAGGCAGTTGAGAATTTTACCTCTTACGGGAATTACCGCCTGAAACTCTGCATTACGGGCGAGTTTTACAGAACCTAAAGCCGAATCGCCCTCAACTATAAACAGTTCGCGTATTTCTTTATCTTTGCTACGGCAGTCAACAAATTTATCAATGCGGCTAAGCATATCATTTGAAGACTGGAGAGTTTTCTTAATATTAAGGCGTTCGCGTTCACTTCTTTCGCGGCTACGCTTGTTGATAAGCACCTGGTCAACAATCTTGTCCGCCTCTGCTTTATTTTCTATGAAATAAATTTCAAGCTGACGGCGGAAAAACTCTGCCATTGCTTCATATATAAACTTATTTGTTATGGATTTTTTGGTTTGGTTTTCGTAAGACGTCTGTGTTGAGAAAGACGATACCACGATTATAAGACATTCTTCAATATCCGAGAAGGATACCTTACTTTCGTTTTTCTGATATTTATTGTTTTGTTTGATATAACTGTCTATCTGTGAAACAAACGCACTTCTAACCGCCTTATCGGGAGAGCCGCCATATTCATGCCAACTTGAGTTATGGTAATACTCTTTGAGTTGATTACGGTTTGAAAATGCCACACAAGCATTAATTTTAACCTTATAATCTTTCATATCGGCGCGGTCGCGTCCCTCGCGTTCAGCTTTCCAAAGTTGCACTGTTGAGATAGCATCGTCCCCCGCAACCTCCTCAACATAGTCGCGGATACCGTTATGATACACAAATTCCTGTTCTTCAAACTTATTGCCAACCTGATTTCTGAAAACAAAAAGCAGGTTATCGTTTACAATTGCCTGACGCTTAATTAAATCAATATAAAACTCGGCAGGGATATTTATATCGGTAAAAACATCCAAATCGGGTTTCCAACGGGTTTTTGTACCTGTCGCGCGGCCTGTATATTCTTCTTTTTTAAGTCCGCCGACATTATAGCCTTTTTCAAAATGCAAGGTATATTTATATCCGTCACGCTTGATTTCAACATCCATATACTCAGACGAATACTGTGTAGAACAAAGACCAAGTCCGTTAAGACCCAAAGAATATTCATAGTTGCCGCCATCATTAGTATCGTACTTACCACCTGCGTAAAGTTCGCAATAAAGCAGCTCCCAGTTAAAGCAGTTTTCCTTGGGGTTGAAATCAACGGGCGCGCCGCGGCCGAAATCCTCTACCTCAATAGAATTATCGGCATAACGGGTGATTATAATTTTTTTACCGTAGCCCTCTCGTGCTTCGTCTATTGAGTTGGAGATTATTTCAACAACCGAATGCTGACAGCCGTCCAGACCGTCCGAGCCAAAAATAACTCCCGGTCTTTTACGAACTCTGTCAGGTCCTTCAAGTTTTTTTATACTTTCGTTATCGTATACAGGTTTCTTTGCCATATAATCTACCTCGCATAAAGTATCTATTATATAATATACCATATATTGTGGTATGTCAAGTTTTACACACTTTATGCAAACAAAAAACGGACTCCAAAGAGTCCGTTTTATATTATCTGCTTGTATAGTTTAACGGGTTCATACGATTGCCGTTAACTCGTACCTCATAATGCAGATGGTTACCTGTTGCACGTCCCGTTGCACCAACAGTACCAATAACCTGTCCCGTTGTAACAACCTGTCCCTTTTCAACATACAATTCCGATTCATGTGAATAAAGGGTTTGGTATCCGTTACCATGGTCGATTATAACATAATATCCATAATCTCTTGCGTAACCCGCAAAACTTACGGTGCCGCCAAGCGCAGCAAGAACGGGTGTGCCCTTGGGCGATGCGATATCAATTGCGCGGTGGTTGCGGCCGTCACCGTAATACGATGTGATAACCTGTCCCGCAACCTTTTTAAGCGGCCACTTGAACATAGCCTTTGATGCTTTTGATGCCTTTGCGGTACCAACCGTTACCTTTTGTGCAACGGGTTCAGAAACTACAACACTATCAACAACATCACGCGCAGTTTCGGCTCCGTTTACAAGTGTAACAACAGCCTTTATATCTTTTTTGCCCTTAACACCTGCTTTGGTTACCTTCTTATATCCGCTAAGATATTTATTGCTTTTGGTTGTAACGGTGTCAAAAGGAATATCCTCTGTATATTTAACGGTGCTTACCGTTTTTACATTAATTTGTGAAAGCTTTTCCTCTGCTGTTGCAAGAGTAGTTATAAGTGAACGCGGGAAATAGCCCTTTTCAACTTTTACATCGTCAACAAATTCCGCCTTGCAGTTTTCGCCGTTGTTATAAGCGTTAAGACGGTCAGCAAGTGCAGCCTCTATTCCCTGTTTGCTGCTATTTTGCACAGCACACAAAACTTCTCCGTTTACCGTAACAGCCGTTGCGCCGCACAGACGAACGTCCGAATTAAGAATGCTGGTAGCTAAAGACGTGCTTGTGCTGATTTTATTTCCAACAGTCAGTGACAGAGTTGCAGTAGCATCGCGCATATAACTTTTTGCGTCATCTGTCTTTATACTGTCAAGCACTTCTGTTTCAACATCCGAAAGTTGCTCTTTACTCGCAACATATCCAACCGCTTCATTATTATAAGTAATCTTATAAGCGAACTTAACATCAGCCGCTTCACAAACGGTGGTTGTAAGTAAAACTGCTGCAGCAACCGATACAACAAGTTTAACGCGAATGCTGGATGTTCTAAATGCCGATATTATATTTTTTGTAACGTCCTTTATATTGCCAAAACTGGCTTTCAGGTGTGTTAAAATAAAAAATCAGTCCTTTTAAAAATTACAAGTTTGTAACCTCGTGTAACTATTATTATACCGATTTATTACAAAAATGCAACCTTTAGGACCGATTTTTAGATATTTTGCTAAAACTTATTCAATTTTACTGTATATTTTATTCAAATGGCACATTAAAATAGTGACATTTGGTTGGAATCGGGCAAATCGCCCAATGCGCCGATATCTGACAGCGCCTGTATAACCGTTTTGGATACACCCGCAACCGCCTGAAACTCATCCTTTGAAATAAAATCACCGTTTTTTGCTGCGTCATAGAGCGCATAAGCCGCTTTTTCGCCTACACCCGAAAGTGCGCAGAAAGGCAGACGCATTTTGCCGTCCTCTAGCAGATAATGGGTTGCGTGAGATTTTTTAAGGTCAATCGGCAAAATCTCAAGTCCTCGGCTTAACATTTCGTTTATAATAAGTAATTTATTATGAATATCGTTTTCCTTAGGCGTTGCTTCTTTTCCCTTGGCGCGAATATTGTTAATACGTTGACGCACTGCCTCTTTACCGCGCATTACGGTTTCCACTTCTATATCTTCAGGACGGGCGGTAAAGTATGCACAGTAAAACTCAATCGGTTTATGCACCTTGTACCAAGCAAGTCGCAGTGCCGAAATAACATACGCTGCCGCGTGTGCTTTTGGGAACATATATTTTATTTTGCGGCAACTCTGGATATACCATTCGGGAACATCATGCTCACGCATTGCGTCCGCCATTTCGTTCCATTTTTCTTCAGGAACCACACCCTTGGCAATAAGACCTTTTCTTACTGTTTCGGTAATCTTGAAAGCAAGAGCGCTATCGAGTCCCTTATATATAAGGTATACCATAATATTATCACGCGTACCGATAACCTCTGAAATAGTACAGGTACCGTTATCAATGAGCTCTTTAGCGTTACCAAGCCACACATCTGTTCCGTGTGACAGTCCCGAAATCTGCAGAAGGTCTGCAAAGGTTTTAGGCTTACAGTCAAGGAGCATTCCGCGTACAAAATCAGTTCCAAATTCTGGCAGACAGAATGTGCCGTTTTGGGAATAGATTTCCTCCGGTGTAACACCAAGCGCCTCTGTCGATGTGAAAAGCGAGTAAACAGCCGGGTCACTCATCGAAACATCGCTTACTGATTTGCCCGAATATTCTTCAAGATATTTATAGGTTGTAGGCACAACATGGCCGAGTTCATCAAGTTTCAATATAGTATCGTGAATGGAATGAAAATCAAAGTGGGTGGTGATAATGTCAGAGCCTGTATCGTCTGCAGGATGCTGAATGGGACAGAAATCATATATTTCCTTATCACGCGGAACGATTACCATTCCCGCAGGGTGCTGTCCCGTTGTGGCTTTGATTTCCGAATCACGCACCATATAAGCAAGTCGCTTAAGTTCTGCGCCGTTTAATACAATATCTTTCTTTTCGGCATAGGCTTTTACAAAACCAAAAGCAGTTTTTTCTGCTATTGTAGATATTGTACCCGCCTTGAAAACATTTTCTCTTCCAAATAGGTTTTCGGTATATTTTTGCACATCAGACTGAAACTCGTCCGAAAAGTTAAGGTCAATATCAGGCACCTTATCTCCGTCAAACCCTAAGAACGTTTCAAAGGGGATATCGTGTCCGTCACGGGAGAGCGGTTCACCGCACTTAGGACAGTTCTTTTCGGGCAAATCAAAGCCCGAACCCACCGAGCCATCCGTAAAAAATTCGTTATATTGGCACTTTTTACAGTAGTAGTGAGGTGCAAGGGGGTTAACCTCTGAAATACCCGCCATTGTAGCGGCGAAAGACGAGCCAACCGAGCCACGCGAACCAACCAAATATCCGTGGTCTTCACTGTACTTAACAAGTTTCTGTGCCGACATATACATTATAGAATAGCCGTTGTTTATAATACCGTCTAGTTCTTTTTTTAGTCTGTTCTTTACAATATCGGGCAGTTCGTCACCATACATACTATGAGCTCGTTCCCAGCAAATGCGTTCAAGTTCCTCGTCCGAGCCCTCAATCACAGGCGGATAGTTGCCGTCAGGTACGGGGATAACATCGTCCGCTATCATATCACAAATCTTGTTGGGATTATCAATAACAAACTCACGCGCACGGTCGCCAAAATAGGAAAAATCTTCAAGCATTTCGTTTGTGGTTTTAAGATAAAGCGGTGCTTGATTATCAAAATCATCGAAACCTTGACCTGCAAGTAGGATTTTTCTTATTATGGCATCTTCTTTTTTAAGAAAATGCACATCGCCCGTTGCAACAACAGGAATGCCTAATTCGTCACCGAGTTCTACTACCTTGCGGTTAAAATCACGCACAACCTCAAGACTTTTTACATGTCTTAAACGGTTTTTGATTACAGCGCCCGTTTTTTTATCAATCTTATCGGGTTCCGAAGAAGAACGAACCATAAACTCGTTGTTTCCGACAGGCTGAATTTCAAGATAATCGTAAAACGAGGCTATCCTCAACAGTTCTTCGTGCGGTTCTCCGTTCACAATAGCTCTATACAAGTCACCCGCTTCACAGGCACTGCCGACAAGCAGTCCCTCGCGGTGCTTTATTAGTTTGCTCTTAAGTGTACAGGGTTTTCCGTGAAAATCGTTAAGATGTGCTTCCGACACAAGTTTATAAAGATTTTTAAGGCCTGTAAGATTTTTTACAAGCAAAATCTGATGGTTGCGAAGTTTGCCGATTTCCTTACTGCCAAGTTTAGTAATATCGTGTTTTTCGTCATCAACAAAATATGCCTCTACACCATATATAACCTTGAAATCTCCGCCGCTTTTGCGGATTTTCTTAACCGCTGCAGCAGCGGCAGGATACGCCTGTACAACGCCGTGGTCGGTAATGGCAACAGCCCTGTGTCCCATTTTATATGCGCGGTTAACAACAGCACCGCCATTACATACGGCATCCTTAGCGGACATATTGGTATGACAGTGCAGTTCAATTCGCTTTTCCTCTGCGTCGTCACCCTCTTCATAGGTCTGGAGCGTTGCCATAGCGGTTACCTTAACAACAAATTCGCCTAACCAACGGTCGTATTCATAACTGCCGTTTATCAGAAGAGTCGCACCGTCTTCAAGCGGTTTTACTTGATTTTTAAGTTTTTCGTCAATAAAAAGCGAGGCATTGAGCGAGTTTGTGTTATCACTAAAGCAGAACTTAATGCTAATGCTTGGTCCGCGGCGCGAATTAACGGCGCGTGAATCAAAATCAAACACCTTGCCCCAACCCACAAATTTTCTGCGGTCTTCGGGGTTGCCGAGCGGTATATATTCCGAAAGCGGCAAAACATCCTTATCAATGCTTCTGCCGTAAAAAAGCTCTGCACTTTCAAGATACACGGGTAAATCTCCCGCAGGTTTACCGCTATAAACCTTTTTAGGTTTTTGGGGTGCAGTTTTTACGGGTGCTACTTCTTTTTTCTCAACAGGTGGTGGGGGCGGTAATTCCGCAGAATCTATTTGCTCGTCACCCGTAACCTCTACCGTTACATTGAGACCAAAATATGTATTAACCGCTTTTTGCAAAAGTTCGGTAAAATGCAATTCCTTAACACTTGCGACACCGCCGTATTTAAGTGCTACCGTAACTTTGTTGTCGGCAAGAGAAAACTCTGCACCGTTAAAATATCCGTTAAACGCAGGATTTTTAGCCTTGATGAGTGCCGTCATATCAGCCACCGCTTCTTTTGTCAGGGCTGTTTTTTCATAACTTACAAGCAAATCAATATTGTTTAACTGTAATGCATTTTTTATATTTTCTTTTATTGCGTTAAGGGTAGACAGGTTTACATAATCTTTAAAATGAACCTTTAACACTAGACTGCGGTTCTCTATTATAAGGTCGCAAAGCAAAACTTCACCTGTCGGCAAAGATGCCGCAGATGCCCCCAAATAGTCACCAAACAATGTTAAAAAGTCCTTATTGTGCATTACTGTTCCCCAAATTCTTTTTTAATTTCTGTTATTAGTTCCAAAAGCAACTTGTCCTCAGGTATTTTGCGTACTATTTCACCCTTTTTGAACAAGATGCCACAACCGTCTCCACCCGCTACGCCGATATCGGCTTCTTTTGCTTCACCCGGGCCGTTTACAACACAGCCCATTATGGCAACGGTTATATTTTTCTTATAGTCTTTAAGCGCCTCTTCTGCACTTTTGGCAAGACCTATTAAATCAATTTTCGTTCTGCCACAGGTGGGGCAAGAAACAATGCGAACGCCATCATTTCTCAGCCCAACAGCCGAAAGTATATCACGCGCGGCATAAACCTCTTGAACAGGGTCATCAGTAAGAGATACACGAATGGTATCGCCGATTCCCGCAAGAAGCAGTCCGCCAATTCCCGCCGCCGAACGAATTGTACCCATTTTACTTGTTCCCGCCTCGGTCACACCAAGATGCAAAGGATAGGGGCAACACTCTGCCGCGAGGGTATATGTTTCGTACATAACTTTTGTGTCTGAGGATTTAAGTGACAGCACAATATCGTTAAAATCAAACTTTTCAAGCAAAGAGATATGATAAAGTCCGCTTTCAACCAACGCTTTTGGTGTTGGTGCGCCGTATTTTGCCAAAATTTCTTTCTGTACTGAACCCGAATTTACGCCGATGCGGATAGGAATACCACTGTTCCTACAGGCATCTGCAACGGCGCGAACTTTCTCGTCATCACCTATATTACCAGGATTTATGCGAATTTTATCGACACCTGCTGCTACACTTTCAAGTGCGAGTTTGTAATCAAAATGAATATCGGCAACTATAGGAACAGTCACCGCCTCTTTAAGCAGAGGAATTAGTTTAACGGTATCCATATCGGGCACCGAAACACGAATAATCTCGCACCCTGCCTTTTCGAGTGCTTTCGCCTGTTCTACGTTGGCGGAAAAATCGTGTGCGGGTTTAGAAAGCATAGACTGAATAAGCACATCGCTTCCTCCGCCGAGTTTATACTTACCAACGCGAACCTGCCTTGTATCTTCTCTTTTATACATCTTTACACCACCAAAGACCAGATATCCTTTGCGGTTATCGCAATCATAATGAATATTAACAGCACAAAACCGACAGCATGAACGAAACCTTCGTACTTTTGCGGTACGGCTTTGCGGAATATAATTTCAAAAAGTATAAATAAAAGTCTTCCGCCGTCAAGTGCGGGCAGAGGCAACAAATTGAATATTCCGAGATTTATAGTTATAAGTGCCATTATAGGCAGAATATTCACAAGACTCTCTTTGGCGACCGAGCCGATTGCGGCTGTGACGCCAACAGGTCCCGAAACCGCACTTATACCATATTTGCCTGTTATTAAATCAATAAGTGAAAACCAAATAACACGCCCATATGAAAGTGACATTCTTGCCGTTTCAGATATAAAACTGCCAAAGGTTTTCTCTACACCTTTAACATAAAAATCCACCGCGATATAGGAAATACCCTCGGCTTCTTTGGTAGCAAACTTGACATTAGGTAAATCTACCTTTTCTCCGTCACGCACTACTGTCAAATCCACCGTTCCGTCCTTCACGCCGGTAAAGGTATAACTCAAATCATAGGTTGTGAAAACACGGCGCCCGTCAACCTTTATAATTCTATCGCCCGTCTTTAATCCGCTCTGGTCACTAACGGCATTTTCCGCAAACTCGGCTACCGTAGTACTTGTAAAGCGGTCTTGCGGCAGCAACATTGCGCCTACAATAATTATACCTAAAATAAGGTTGAAAACGGCTCCCGCCACAACAACCAATCCGCGTTTCCAGGCCGATTTATTACAAAAGGCATTTTCATCCGTACTTGATTCATCCTCACCCTCCATAGCGCAATAACCGCCGAATGGGATGAGTTTGAGCATATAGGTTGTCTCGCCCCATTTTTTTCGCAAAATGGTGGGACCAAAGCCAATAGAAAATTCGTTAACCTTGATGCCAACCGCCTTTGCCGCCACAAAATGCCCGAGTTCGTGCACTAAAATAAGCAACAAAAACATAACTATCGCAATTAAATATGGGTAAACGGATGAAAAAAACGCTATTATAAAAATCACCTACTACTGTAAACTATTTCTCTAGCATTACGGTCTGCTAAAAACACATCATCTATTGTAAAGTTTGTAACTTGCGGCTGTGCTTCACAAGCCCGAAAAACGAGTTCGGGTATTTGCAAGAAACTGATTTTACCTTCCAAAAACAGTTGTACTGCCGCCTCATTAGCGCCATTAACCGCCGCTGTTTTAAGTCCGCCCTCTAAAGACGCTTTGATGCAAAGGTCTAGACAGGGGAACGTTTCTCTGTCGGGTTTTGCAAAGGTTAGCGTTCCAACCTCTGACAGTGACAAACTCTTGCACGGACAAGGTATTCTTTCTGGATATGTCAGCGCGTACTGTATGGGCAGACGCATATCGGCAGTTCCCAATTGCGCTATAACTGCGCCGTCCACCGTTTCAACTGCCGAGTGAACAATACTTTGTCTGTGGACAAGCACCTCAATATCCTCTGCGCTGACAGAGAACAAATGCACCGCCTCTATAACCTCAAACCCCTTGTTCATAAGTGTAGCACTGTCTATGGTTATTTTTCGTCCCATACTCCAGTTGGGGTGGTTGAGCGCATCGGCTACTGTAACTTTTTCAAGTTCACTTTTAGTCTTGTTATAAAAAGGTCCACCCGATGCGGTAAGGATTATTTTTTTAAGCGAATTTTCGGGCAACCCTTGCATACATTGGAAGATTGCCGAATGCTCACTGTCAACAGGCAAAATGGGGACACCGTTTTCCTTTGCGGCACTCGTCACAAGCGTTCCGCCAGTAACAAGGGACTCTTTATTAGCCAGGGCAAGTGTTTTTTTAGCCTTTATTGCCGACATTGTGGGACGAAGTCCCGCTATGCCGACAATGGCGTTAAGGACGGTATCTGCCTCCTCACACGCGGCGGCAAGGCAGACCCCCTCGTCCCCCGACACTACATGGATACTTGTATCAGCAAGACGGGTTTTAAGGTCACTCGCAGCTGCTTCATCATACATCGCAACAATTTTTGGCATAAACTCACGCACCTGCTCTTCGGCAAGTTTTATGTTACTATGCGCAGCGAGTGCCGACACCTTGTATCCGCCAGTACGGGCAACATCCAAGGCCTGTGTGCCAATTGAACCTGTTGAACCTAAAACCGAAATTGTTTTCATAATTTTATCCTTAACTATTTATAAGCGGCAACCAATAAAGCAACGCATGGTAAACGGGAGCTATCAATAGTACGCTGTCAAATCGGTCGATGATTCCGCCATGTCCCGGCATTATATTGCCGTAATCTTTAATTCCAACCGCGCGTTTTATATAGGACGCGCTTATATCGCCTACCATACCTAAAACCGAGAAAAGTATCGTTGCAGGTATAAATGCGATGATATTGACATCTCCGCCAAGATTAGCTCTTATCACACAAGCAACCACCGTAATGGCAACACATCCTACTATTCCGCCGACCGCACCTTCAATAGTTTTTTTAGGGCTGAGCACTGGGCAGAGTTTGTGTTTGCCAAAAAACACGCCTGTGAAATACGCAAATATATCGGTACCCCAAGCAAATATAAAAATAAGCAAGAAAGCAAACTTGCCGTAATTACGGATAATGTTATCAAGGCAGTAAAAAGAATATGCAATAAATATTGTGTATGCCTGTGAGGCTACAAGTTCGGCATATGATGTTTTGCTGTGAACCGTAAGCGAAACGGTTAAAAGCGCTGCCACGAAAGCAAAGTAAAATGTAATTCCTGCCATAGCGCCATAAAGCGAAAACGCAGGAACAAGTAAAAATGCAGCCGCACATGAAATACCCATTATAATATTATTTTTTACAATACCCGTATTATGCAATAATTCGTAAACGCCCATTGCAGACAACACAGATAACACAAATGTCAACAAAAGCGGAAATCCTGTTGGTAATACAAGATTTGTGCTTAACAAAATTATTGCTATAAAAATAAGGGCACCAACTACACCCGATATAATTCTTGTCTTCATACTCTACCTCTTACAGTCCACCGAAACGGCGGTTTCTTTTATTATATTCGTCAATGGCCTCTTCCAGATGTTTCGCGCTGAAATCGGGCCACAAGACGTTCGAAAACCAATATTCCGCATACGCCGACTGCCATATAAGATAGTTAGAAAGCCTATATTCTCCGCTTGGGCGGATTATATAGTCTGGGTCGGGTTGACCTACTGTATATAGATTTTGCGAGATAAGTTCTTCGGTAATTTCTTCAGCGGGTGTACCACTTTCAACTATACGTTTTACGGCATTTACAATTTCATCCCTACCGCCGTAGTTTATAGCAATATTAAGGTGCATACCCGTATAATCTTTAGAATCATTCTCCGCCTTTTCCATAAGCGCTACAATATCAGGGGGTAGCGGCGTTCTATCGCCAATGAACTGCAACTGAATGTTTTCGTTCTTAAAATTCTCAGTGTCCTTGAGGTATTGGCGGAAGATGCCCATAATGTTATTAACCTCTTCCTGAGGCCTTTTCCAGTTCTCCGTAGAAAAAGCATAGACCGTTAAATATTTAAGTCCGATTTTATTGCAGTACCTTGCAATGTCTTTAAAATTTTTGCTTCCTGCGGCGTGTCCCGCTGTGCGTGGCAGATTACGGCGTTTTGCCCATCTTCCATTGCCGTCCATAATTATAGCAATATGGGTTGGAAGCACACGTTCTTCATTTTTTTGTTTTTTAGAAAAAAGCGGCATATAAAAACTCCCACTTCCAAAAACCCACCAGACAAATTATCCGGTGGGAATAAGGTTTTTGTAACAAATTTATTTTCTGTCGGGTTAGATTTCCATTATTTCTTTTTCTTTCTTTTCGGTGCGGACGTCAATTTCTTTGCAGAACTTATCTGTCAACTCCTGAACATCCTTTTCACCAGCAGACTGGTCATCCTCGGTAATCTCGTTCGCTTTGCGAAGAGCCTTAATTTTTTCAATAGCATCACGGCGGATAGAGCGAACAGCAACCTTGCTATCCTCTGCCATTTTGCGAATTTCTTTTGCAAGTTCACGTCTGCGTTCCTCTGTTAGTGGCGGGAATGCAAGACGGATTACTCGACCGTCATTTTGAGGATTAATACCGATATCCGATGTGTTGATTGCCTTTTCAATATCCTTAAGTGTTGAGGCATCCCAAGGCTGAATCTGTAAAAGACGCGGTTCGGGTACGGAAATTGCTGCCATCTGATTTATGGGTGTTGGTGCGCCGTAATAATCAACACTTACACGGTCAAGCACCGAGGGGTTAGCGCGTCCCGCGCGGACTGTGCCAAAATTGCTTTCAAGCGCAACTATTGATTTTTCCATTTTTTCTTCACATGTAAGTAATACTGTATCCATAATCTTTCTCCTTTATTTTACGATTGTTCCCACCGTCTGTCCCTCGATAGCGCGAATTATGTTTTCGGTATCGTTAAGATTAAAGACAAGTACAGGAATATTGTTATCCATACAAAGTGATGCAGCTGTGCTGTCCATAACGTGCAAGCCTTGTTTAAGCACATCTATAAACTCAAGCGAATCATACTTTACAGCGTTTGGATTTTTCTTGGGGTCGCTGTCATACACGCCGTCAACATTGGTTGCTTTGAAAATTATATCGGCACCGATTTCCGCTGCACGAAGTGCCGCTGTAGTATCGGTTGAGAAGAATGGACTTCCCGTTCCGCAACCGAAAATAACAACCTCACCCTTATTTAAAGCCTCTACTGCGTCACGTTTTGTGTAAAGGTCGGCAATCTGCGGCATACTGATTGCGCTTAATACCCTTGCCTTAGTGCCGAGTTTTTCAAGTTCGTCACAAAGTGCCAAAGAATTTATAACAGTTGCAAGCATTCCCATATGGTCTGCGCGGGTGCGGTCCATATCACCGCTTGAACGGCCACGCCAGAAGTTTCCGCCGCCAATAACAATAGCAACCTCCACTCCCATATCGGCACAACGTTTTACCGTCTCGCAAACTTTATTTACAACAGAAAAATCAAAACCCATTTTATTATCTCCGGCAAGTACCTCGCCACTGAGTTTTAAGAGTACACGTTTATATGCTGCTGACAAACACACCACGCCCTTATAAAATATTATTTATATATATATTACAATATACCACCCGTAAAGTCAATTAATTTTAAAGCAAAAAGAAAAAGCCGTTTCAAACGAAACGGCTTTTAAAATATTTTTTATTATTTTACCATACTGGCAACTTCTTCAGCGAAATTATCCTGACGCTTTTCAATGCCTTCGCCACGCTCAAAACGAACGAAGTCTGCAATTTTAATGTTGGCGCCAAGTGCCTTTGCAGTGTTTTCAACATACTTGCCGACTGTAACATCGCCATCCATAACAAACTGCTGTTCAACAAGGCAGTTTTCCTTATAGTATT
>JAZRZS010000007.1:0-2436 GCA_045601505.1 Acutalibacteraceae bacterium | reverse complement strand
AAAATAATTTCAATAAAATATACTTTACTTTTGCTCTTTTTAGTGTTAAAATATTAAAGTGATAAATCGCTGATGCGAAAGGATAAAAACTATGAAACAGTTAAAAAATGCTTATATTGATGATTTTTTCAAGGCGGTGCTCACGCTTGAAAATGTTGACGAATGTTATAAATTTTTCGAAGATGTATGTACAGTAAAGGAGCTTGAATCTATAGCACAGCGCTTTACTGTTGCAAAAATGCTGACCGATAAGAAGGTTTATAGCGAAATAGTTGAAGAGGTTGGCGCAAGCACTGCCACAATCAGCCGTGTAAATAGGTCGCTTTCCTACGGTTCAAACGGATATGAACTCGTTTTCAAACGAATGGGAAAATAAAATGAGCGGTTACGGTGATTTTTCCTGCGTTTATGATATTTTAACAGAAGATGTAGATTATAAAGGCCGCGGAGAATATCTCTTTGGCCTTTTTAATCGTTTTGACCGCACACCGACACTTATGCTTGATTTGGCTTGTGGTACGGGCTCGTTTAGTAACGAGTTTGCAAAACGCGGAATAGATGTAATCGGCGTTGACGCGTCTGAGTCAATGCTCTCTGTTGCCCGTAAAAAGAGCGAAGAGCAGGGCAATAATATACTTTATCTTTGCCAGAATGCAGATGAACTTGAACTTTATGGAACTGTGGACGGTGCCATTTGCTGTCTTGATAGTGTTAACCATATAATAGATAAAGAGGAACTGCAAAGGGCATTTTGCAAAGTTTCCTTGTTTTTGGAACCGCAAAGGCTGTTTATATTTGACGTTAATACACTATATAAACATAAAAACATATTGGGAAATGAGACCTTTGTGATTGAGGATGACAGAGCTTTCTGTACCTGGCGCAATAATTTTTTGGAAGACGATAATATCACAGAAATTAATCTTGACTTTTTTGTAGAGCAAGGTGGAGTATATAAAAGGTACAGCGAGGATTTTTGTGAACGAGCGTATTCACATAAAGAACTTGAAGAAATTTTGAGTGTGGCAGGGCTTAAAATCGAGGCTGTTCTTGACGATATGTCGTATGAAGATAGCACCCCTGCGAGTGAGAGAGTTATATATGTAACAAGAAAGGTGTAAAAATGGGTAAAATAGTACGCGCCATATCGGTGGACGGAGCCGTTACGGCAATTGGAATAGATTCAACGGATATTGTAAATGAAGCAGTGGAAATTCATAAAACCTCTGCCGTTGTTTCGGCGGCGCTTGGAAGAATGCTCACAGCAACCTCAATGATGGGTGATATGCTTAAGGGCAAAGACCACACAATAACGCTCAAACTTGCGGGTGACGGACCTACGGGTTCTATCATAACAACGGCAGATTCAAGCGGAAATGTACGCGGTTATGTTATGAATCCTGTTGTAGAAATACCGCTTAAACCGAACGGCAAACTTGATGTTTCGGGCGCGGTTGGCACAAATGGTAGCTTGTATGTTATTAAAGATATAGGCTTGAAAGAGGCGTATAGCGGCTCTGTGCCGCTAGTTTCGGGCGAGATAGCAGAGGATATAACGGCATATTATGCAATAAGCGAACAGCTGCCAACGGTATGCGCACTCGGCGTGCTTGTAAATCCTGATTTAAGTATTAAAGCCGCAGGCGGATATATAATTCAACTTTTACCAATGGCGGATGACAAGACTATCGATAAAATCGAAGAAACTATGAAAAATATCCGTCCCGTTACGCAAATGCTGTTGGAGGGAAAGTCTATAGAGGAAATAATAAACCTTGCACTCAGCGGATTTGAAATAGAGGTACTTGATACAAGCACTCCCGCATATAAATGTAATTGTGAGCGTGAGCGAGTAAAAAAGGTGCTGTCCTCATTACAAGCAAAGGAGTTACAGTCAATGGCAGATGAAATGCCGGTAATCGAGGTAGATTGTCATTTTTGCAACAAAAAGTATAAATTTACGCCCGAAGAAATACGCGAAATGATAAGGGAACGGGGATAATAAAAAAACTTAAAAAATTTTGAAAATAAATGTTGACAAATGCGGTGTGATATGGTAATATAATGCTTGTCGCCGGTAAAGTTACGGTAGCAACAAGACACGGCGTTCAAGGCATGTGGGAGCATAGCTCAGCTGGGAGAGCATCTGCCTTACAAGCAGAGGGTCACAGGTTCGAGCCCTGTTGTTCCCACCACCTGGCCTGGTAGTTCAGTTGGTTAGAACGCTAGCCTGTCACGCTAGAGGTCGTGGGTTCGAGCCCCATCCAGGTCGCCATTTCGCCTCTGTAGCTCAGTCGGTAGAGCAGGGGACTGAAAATCCCCGTGTCGTTGGTTCGATTCCGACCGGAGGCACCATTTATGCGGATTTAGCTCATCTGGTAGAGCGCCACCTTGCCAAGGTGGAGGTAGCGGGTTCGAGCCCCGTAATCCGCTCCA
>JAZRZS010000006.1:0-4621 GCA_045601505.1 Acutalibacteraceae bacterium | reverse complement strand
AAACATCGGGCTTTACACGGGTGTATTTGCAAAGGCTATAATAATTTAAAATAAATATACAGAAAAAACAGCCAAGCGTTCCGTATGCAGCTCCGTAAATGTTTATAGTCGGCATGGAAATAAGAATTATGTTCAGTATAGTTTTAACTACCGTACCTATAAGCATATTGCGTACAGGTGCATAGGGTTTGCCGACCGCCTGTAACATACTGACAAGCGGAACACACAGTCCCGAAAAGACAGCCGCTATGCCATAAATTCGCAAAAGCGGTGCGCCAATTTCTACTGAAGCGTGACTTTCATATAAAAGTGCCATAATATCAGGTGCCACCGCCGCCATACCAATACCCGCAGGAAACACAATAATTGATGTAACCTTGAGAACAGAGTTTACACAGTTTTTAATTTCATCTTGTTTACGGTCTTTCGAACACCAAACGCCCACAAGTGACGGCAAAGCACTTATACCCAACACCGATGCAACCGAGGGTACAAGATTATACACCGTATAGGTTTTACTGCGAACGCCGTATAAAAACGTAGGCAAAGTATTTCCCGACAATAATTTATCCGAACTGCTGTTATAATCCGCTATTGATGCACTATACATCCCCTCTAAAACCTCTGTGTGTTGTGACACAAGATTTCCAAGTTGCCATTTAACTGTTATAACATCGACAAGGGATGCAATGTTTGTAACAAACGAACTTATTACAATTGGAATAGCAAGAAGAGTTACCTTTTTTAATATTTCGCGCCTTGACTCGCTAGAATCATCGGTGCGAAGTTCTATTTTTGGCACATAGTTGCTCTTAAATTTATAATAAACCATTGTAAAAAGCGTTGCCAGAAGGACACCGATTGTAACACCAAATATTGCCGCAGCAGCAGCGTATGCCACATTATTACAAAGCTTAACCGTAAGGTATGCAAAGGTATAACCGAATATAAGTTTTGAAAGCGCCTCTATTACACTCGCAACAGCGGTAGGATACATATTTCCGTAACCCTCATAATATCCCGTATATGCCGAAATTATGCAACAGAAAAGCCAAGCAGGTGCTATTGCAATAAGGCTGTAGTAGGTTGAGCCTGTCATATCGGTAAGCGCTAAGAATGGTTTTATAAACAAAAGCATTAAGATGGTCATAACGATGCCAAACAGCGCAAACGCCGTCATTGACACCCTGAAAACGCGTTTTGCCGACTGATGTTGTCCCTCTGCCACACGCTCTGCCACCATACGCGATACAACCATAGGAAGACCTGTCAAAGAAACACCGTAGATGGGCAAAAACAAGTCATAGGCGGATGAATAATATCCAAAACCTAAATCACCTATTATATTGTTAAGCGGAATTTTGAAAATGGCACCGATTATCTTTGAAAAGGCAGTTGCTATTATCAGTATAGCTGCACCCTCTGCAAAGGTCTGTTGATGTCTTTTGGACATAAAATTACCTTCTTAAAAGAAATTTTTACAAAGCATTGATTTTACGGCATTATTGACAATGAGCGCAAGGTCAAATTTTTCGTTTTCGTTCATATCGGTATAACTGATCGAAGCATCTGCCCCCGCATCGTCCGACACTCGTCTTATAGCCAAAAAAGGTACGTTTGCCATACTGCATACAGAGGCGACTGCGGCAGATTCCATATCACAACTCATAGGCGAATAGTCATTCATAAGCTCTTCTCGTAAAGTGACATCACTTACAAAACGGTCACCCGTCACCGCCATTCCAACACGGGCATTCGGCAACAAATCCTTAAAGAAATTAAGTAGCTTCGCATCAGCTTCGTAAAGATATTTTTGTGACGGTTTTTCACCCTTTTTATAACCGAGTGGTGTTAAATCGAAATCATATTCTATGTATTTATCACAAAGGGTGATTTCACCGCGCAAGACACCACTCATACCGCCAGAAAGTCCTGTATTTAGTATTATATCACAACCGTTGTTTATCAAATACATTGTTGCGGCGGCGGCATTGGTTTTGCCTATTCCACAACAAACAGAGTGCATTATTATCTCTTTTTCTTCGTTCTTATAGGTGAATATATGTCCGTCACGTCCAAAGAACGCATTTTCTTGTCCGCCCAAGGTTTTAAGCGGTGCATACTCCATATCGTCTGCTATCACAACGCCGATTTTTAGTGTTTTCATAGGTCACCTCATACCAAAAAACGCCCGAAGCTTCCATTCTCCGAGCGCTTGAATGTTAGTTTTCTTCTATAAAACTTTCACCACAGGCAAAACAAAAATGCGCCTCACTCACATTGGCTATTCCGCACTTTTTGCAAAACTTTTTGCCCTGTGCACGTGAAACCTGTGCTTTCGCATCTTCAATTTCTGCTTGTTTTTTTACAATTTCTTTTACAAGCATTTTAGCCTCTTCCGATACTTCTTTTTCTTCATTTATAAAATCAAAGCATACTCTGCCAAGTTTCTGAAACTCTTTGCCGAGTTTGGACTCCATTGACGCTATATCAAACTTTTGTTTCTGTATAGAAACGACTTCATTGGTTTTTTTATACGCAACATCAATTGCATCGCGGGTCTTGTTTATTACATCATCAAAAAATTCCATAAAAAACCTTCCTCTCACTTTTTATTTAGCATACCATAAATGCCGTATTTTTTCAAGAAAAATCATTCATACTTACCGCTTGCCGTAAGTTTCATAGAACTCTGTTATCCTCGCTTTTCTGCTCATAAGTTCATCAAAACGGGTGATATATTCATACGGATATTTATAATTGAATATGCGTTCAATATAATTTCCGTTGGGCTGACGCAGTTTTGTAACAGCCGATGCACCACAGGCTAATATTGTATGCGTTTCGTCCATTATATAAACATTATAAAGACATTCTTTGCCCTCTTTAGCGTACCCAACATTTTCAAGGTTGCCGACAGTCTTGCTCTGTCTATACATATAGTATGGTAAAATTTTGTTCTGTGATAGCGTTTTTTCGGCAGCGTCTACCATTTTTGCTGCGGTGATTCCTACTGTGGTATCGGGTAAAATATTGCCTGTACTAAGTGCCGCAGCGCGTTTCATAGAAAGGGCGTGGACCGTAACACTATCTGGGGTTAACGCAACTATTTGCGACAAGGTGTGTTCAAAACTTTCGTATGTATCGCTCGGTAAACCTGATATCAAATCCATATTTATGTTATCAAATCCAAGTTTTCTTGCAAGTAAAAATGCATTAACTGTTTCTTTCGCAGTATGGCGTCTGCCTATGGCATTAAGAACGCTATCGTTCATTGTCTGCGGATTGATGCTGATTCTGGTTACACCCATTTCCTTAAGTGCTGAAAGTTTTTCTTCTGTTATTGTATCGGGGCGGCCCGCCTCAACAGTCAATTCGCGAAGTGAATCTGTATTAAAATATTTAAAAACCGTAGAAAGTACAGTTTTAAGTTGGTCGGCACTTAATGTAGTCGGGGTACCGCCGCCTACATAGACTGTTTCAAGCCTAAGACCGTTTTCTTTCGCATACTCTGCCGTTATGCGCAGTTCTTCACAAAGAAGTGTTACATACTGAGGTATGAGTTTCTTTGCGTGTTCCACCGAATGAGAAACAAACGAGCAATAGGTGCATCGGCTTGGACAAAACGGTACTGAAATATAAAGACTGAAAGACTCTGGTTTTGAAAGCGAAGTGATTTTCTCCTCGCCTTTTCTTGTGTTTTTACAAAGTTCAATCTTTTTATCCGATACAAGCAGACTTTGTTTAAAATAATCTGCAGCCGCCGCTTCTCCATTCTGCAACACGAGGCGCGAAAAGAGTTTTGCAGGGCGCACACCCGTTAGAATTCCCCAAGGGGAAATATATCCCGTAATGTCATAAAAGCAATAAAGCAGCTGGGTTGCAAGTGTGAGTTCACATAGAGAATCGTAATCGTCCGAATCATTCTGCACACGACCCTCATGCGTGGATTTTTTGCCGTCAAGACAAAGACTTGCCATCAAGACAGTTTCCTTATCACCTTTTATAAGACGGGCTACTGCAATATTATCCGCATCACATTCATTATCTACTATTTCAATCTTTTCAAAAGGAAGATAGATACGGCAAAGTTTTTCAAGTTCGTAATTAAACTTATTATTTATGATAGCTAAAATCATATATACGGGTTATAACTTCTTTCATAAAATAATGTTGTTGGAGCATCGTGTCCAGGATAGATTGTATAATCATCACACAGTGCGAAAAGTTTATTCAGCGACTCTTTCTGCGCTTGGCGGTTGCCTGTGGGGAAATCGGTTCTGCCCACCGACTGTTTGAAGAGAGTATCACCGCTGAAAATTACATTGGCAACCAGATAACATACCGAACCCTCGGTATGTCCAGGTGTATGGATTACGCGCACAGCTATATCGCCGATATTTATTACATCGCCATCCGAAAAAAGATAGTGGGGCGTAAACTCGGTTTGTTCTACCGCAAACATTGTAGAAAGGCTATCTTCTCTGCTCTCAAGTCCACACGCATCAAGCGCACCTATACCAACCGCCGCACCCGATAACAAATGTGCATCATATATACCTGCTACATGGTCAAAATGGCGGTGGGTTGCAAGAATGAGCATCTGTTTACCTTCGTTATC
>JAZRZS010000005.1:0-3564 GCA_045601505.1 Acutalibacteraceae bacterium | reverse complement strand
CACTAAGTGTCACAAGAAATTCCTTAAGCAAGCTTCTATCATTTCAGCGTAACACTCCGTTCGACTTGCATGTGTTAGGCACGCCGCCAGCGTTCGTCCTGAGCCAGGATCAAACTCTCTAAAATATTTTATATCCACGCTCTCGCGTAAATACCTATCTTAGAGCCATTTTCTATAGCTCATTTCATCAATGCTGACGCATCAATTTTTTGTCCTCTTTACTCTGAGTCTTCCTCAGAATTGTCGGGTCCTTTTTTTCTTATCGTTGTTTAATTTTCAAGGTCCAAAGCGCTCCCTTTCCTTTAGGGCGCCCGATTATAATACCACATACTTCCCCCATTGTCAACACTTTTTTTCAATTTTTTCAAAAAAATTTTTTAGAGTGTTTTTCGCCTTATGTATCTATTTTTGCAAGATGGGAATAATTGTTTTACAGACAACTATAAAGGACTGATTATATGAAAAAATTTATCAAAACAATTGCCATCACCCTTATATATATAATATGTATAGCGCCGTGCTGTTTTTCGCTTTCTAAAATCGGCTCACGCGGTGAAGAAGTGCGGCAAATTCAAAACGCACTTGTAAAACGTGGATACTACATTGGGACGGTTGACGGAATTTTTGGCACACGTACAGAACACGTGCTTAAACATTTTCAAAGGCATAGCGGTCTGACGGCTGACGGTATTGCAGGGCCGAAAACACTAAAAGCGCTTGGAATAACAAGCAGTTCAACAACCACTACAGGTGGTGGTTACTCATCTGCTGATTACGAACTACTTGCCCGACTTATATCTGCCGAGGCGCGCGGCGAACCATATATTGGACAGGTGGCGGTTGGAGCTGTTGTGCTTAACCGCGTTTCACACCCTTCATTCCCCTCAAGCATTAGCGGCGTAGTTTATCAATCGGGCGCTTTTTCCTGTCTTTATGACGGGCAATTTTACGAGCCTGTTGCCGATTCCAGTTACAGTGCGGCGCGTGACGCTCTTAACGGAATGGACCCAAGTGGCAACGCTATATACTACTACAATCCCGTTACAGCAACCAACAAATGGATACGCAGCCGACCTGTTATAACCACCATTGGCAGACACGTTTTTTGCAGTTAACTTTGTAAAGGTCAGGAAAAGTCAAAAAATTTTTTGAAAAATTTGCCAAAACCTCTTGACATACCCGTACAGTAGTGGTAAAGTATAGTTAGCACTCGCGGTGTTTGAGTGCTAACTAACTGCAAGGGGTGATTCGGTTGGAGCTAAACGAACGCAAACGCGCGATACTTTCGGCGATTATTGACGCTTATACCCAGCACGGCGAACCGATTGGTTCAAAAGCGCTTTGCGATATGCTTGATTTCACACTCTCCTCCGCCACCTTGCGAAACGAAATGAGCGATTTATGCCATCTTGGATATCTCGAACAGCCACACACCTCTGCAGGACGCATACCTACAGTTTTAGCATATAAACTTTATATTGATAATCTTATGAAGCGTGACGCCGTTTCGGGTGATATGAAACTAATTATTGATTCTATGCTTTCAAATATTTCGGGCGGCGTTGATGACATTGCGCTTAGTGCGAGTCAGATTTTATCAGAGCTGACCGGTATGCCTGTTATCACTTCTCGCATTGCTGATTTATCCGACAGAGTAAAGCGTGTTGCATTTATGCCCTTGGGTGCTAAGGCTATTTTGATTGTACTTATGACCGAGAACGGAATTGTTAAAAGCACTTCATTGAGATGTGATATTAATTCTAATCCCCAAATTATAGAACAATTAAGAAATCTTTGTGAAGAGCATATTGTAAACAAGCCGCTAATATCCCTTACAAAAACATATTTACAACAGTTGATTACTTTTACCGATGATATTTCTATTATTTCGCTTATAGCACCACTGTTTGAACTTATCGAAGACTCAAAAAGTTCTAAAATCATACTGCGTGGTGAATCAAAACTTTTCCGTTGCTGTAATCATGACGGCGAGGTGTTTAGACTTTTTGAACTTTTATCGCAAAAGGAACTTATGCTTTCACTGTTTTCAAGTGTCGAATCGCCTGTTGGCGTGTTGTTTGGAAACGACACTGATATAAACGAGCTCAAACCCACAACCATTGTTTTAGCAAAATACGGAACTGCTGAACACACTCTCGGTCAGATTGGAATTATCGGTCCGACACGAATGTCATACGAACGGCTGATTCCAAGTCTAGAATATTTTGCAAAAAAAATGAGCGAGGTTATAAGCGAGAGTTTAGTATGATAGGAGGAATATAAATGGCTAAGAAAAACGAAAAGGCTGAAAAGACCGAAGCAACCCCTGATGTTTCACCAGAGGTATTAGAAACTGAGTCCTCTTTAGAGGAAGAACTTGCAAAGCAAAAAGACTTGCTTTTGCGCACGGCTGCGGAATTTGACAATTATAAAAAACGCACTGAGCGTGAGCGCATTATGACTGCTGAATACACAAAGGCAAACATAATCAAAGCGTTCTTACCTGTCTTTGACAATGTCGATAGGGCGGAAGAATGCGACCCACAGAGTGCCGAATATGCTAAAGGTGCCATGATGATTGTTAAACAACTCAAAGAGATTGTAAACACGTTAGGTATTACGGAAATCGGTGCGGTTGGCGAAAAGTTTGACCCAAATTTACACGAGGCGGTTATGCACGAAGAAAGCGAAGGATTGGAAGAAAACACTATTACACAAGTTTTTCAAAAAGGTTACCGCATTGGCGATACGGTTATACGCGCTGCTATGGTCAAGGTGGCTAACTAACATATAAAAATATTATAACAAAAACTCATATACGGAGGTTATTATTATGGGAAAAATTATTGGTATTGACTTAGGAACAACTAACTCCTGCGTTGCTGTTATGGAGGGCGGCGAAGCCGTTGTTATCGCTAACGCAGAGGGTTCAAGAACCACACCGTCTGTTGTTGCATTTTCTAAAACAGGCGAACGTATGGTAGGACAGATTGCAAAACGTCAGGCTATTACAAACCCCGACCGCACAATCAGTTCCATAAAACGTGAGATGGGTACATCCTACACCGTTAACATTGACGGCAAGGATTACACCCCTCAGGAAATTTCTGCTATTACACTTCAAAAACTTAAGAGTGATGCTGAGGCGTATCTTGGCACAACTGTAACCGAGGCTGTTATTACCGTTCCCGCTTACTTTACCGACGCACAGCGTCAGGCAACGAAGGATGCGGGTAAAATCGCCGGTGTCGAGGTTAAGCGTATTATAAACGAGCCGACCGCAGCTGCATTGGCATACAGCATTGACAAGGAAGATGACCAAAAGGTTATGGTTTACGACCTTGGCGGTGGTACATTCGATGTATCCATCATTGAGATGGGTGACGGTGTGCAAGAAGTTTTGGCAACCGCAGGTAACAACCGTCTTGGCGGTGACGATTTTGACAACCGCGTTATGAAATGGATTACCGATGCTTTCAAGGCTGAAAACGGTATTGACCTTACGGGCGACAAAATGGCTATGCAACGTATTAAAGAGGCTGCTGAAAAGGCAAAAATTGACCT
>JAZRZS010000004.1:0-6183 GCA_045601505.1 Acutalibacteraceae bacterium | reverse complement strand
TGTTTTATATAATCAAGCCAACCCGCTTTATCAATATTAAGTGCTTTATCAGGACGGAATGTTGGTGCAACGGTTGTCTTGAAACTTGCGTCTTCCTTTATTTTTTTGTGCCACTCAAGCGTATCTACAGGGTCATCGGTTGTGCCTATGAAGGACACATTGCTTTGTGCTATAATACCACGCACAGACATTGACGGAAGCGCGAGTTTCTCCTTCGCTAACTGCCAAACTTCTTCAGCGGTATCTCCGTTTAGGACACCCGTGTAACCGAAATATTTTTTAAGTTCCAGATGGCACCAATGATACATCGGGTTGCCGATGGCTTTTGGAAGCGCTTCTGCAAATTTTTGGAACTTTTCACGCTCTGTAGCGTCACCCGTTATATAACGTTCATCCACGCCGTTACTGCGCATCAGACGCCACTTATAATGGTCGCCCGCAAGCCAAACCTCGAATATATTGGAAAACTGTTTGTTTTCATATATTTCCTTTGGATTTATATGGCAATGATAGTCAATTATCGGCATACCTGCCGCATAGGTATGATAGAGCTTTTTTGCGGTATCTGTGCTAAGTAAAAAGTCTTTTCCAAGAAATTCTTTCATAATATCTCCCCTTTTCATAGTTTAATTATATCACAATTTTTTACAATGAAAATTGCATAAATTGCTTGACATATTGCAAATATTGCTGTAGCATCATATAGAGGTGATTTTGTGAGACCAAAGGCGCAACGATTTGACCCCCGACAAAATATGCAGGGCGACAGTTTTGAGGTTTTTCATTATCTTGACATAAAAACACGCCACATGGAAGCGCATTACCATGATTTTTATGAAATTTTTTATTTTTTAGACGGCGAGGTTGATTATTGGGTTGACGGCACGGTTTACCACCTGCGTTCAGGTGATATTTTGCTGATAAGTCCCGCCGAGCTACATAAGCCCATTCCCCTTTCCGATACCGCAGATTACGAGCGCATAGTACTTTGGATTAACAAGTCGTATTTATCCGAAATAGAAAACGGCATTTTTGAGGGGTGTTTTGATGAGAAAAGAATATCCCACAAAAAAATTCTGCGTCTTTCTTCACTTCAAAAGAAAGAAATGCTTGATTTGTTTTATAAATTTTTACACGAATACAGCAGCAGTGATTTTGCCTCTGAGATAAGTTCATACGGCATTTTATTGCAGATTTTGACAGAAATCAACAGGCTTTCGCTACAAAAAGGTGACAATACAGGTGAAAAATATCGCACTCCAACTTTTATTGCCGAAGTTTTGGCGTATATCGGCGAACACACAAGCGAGGAACTGTCACTAACACGTCTGTCTAAACACTTCTTTGTTAGCAAATATTATCTTTCGCACGAATTTTCTAAAGCGGTGGGCACAAGCGTTCATCGCTATATAATGTTAAAGCGTCTTAACAATGCTTATGATTTACTGCTTGACGGCTCGGCAGCGGCAGAGGCGGCGCATAGATGCGGTTTTTCTGATTATACCTCGTTTTACCGCGCTTTTAAGTCAGAATATGGCGTAAGCCCGGCCGCGGTACGCAAACAAATCAATATTTAATTACTGCGGGGTTGCCCTATATTCGCTTGGGGTTTGCCCCGCATATTTTTTGAACATTCGCGAAAAATAATGCAAGTCTAAAATTCCGCAGTGTTGCGCCACCGTTTGTATCTGTAAATTTGTGTTTTTAAGCAAATGCTTGGCCGTTTCTATACGCTTTTTGTTAACATAGTCGGTAAGAGGTTGCCCTGTTTCTTTTTTGAATACCCCAGACAGATACGCAGGTGTTACATTACACATATCAGAGAGGGCGCTTAAACTCAAATCAGCGGTTAAATCGCTTTCTATTTTTATTATAATCTTTTGCACCAGTCCAGAATATTGACCGACTGAATGTTTTTTTACAAGACGGCAATATGTTTTTACGATATACGGCATAAAATCAAGTGCCGCGGATACAGAGCGCAAATTTTCAATTTTTCGTGCAAAATCTGAAGATACACTGTCAAGATATATTGGATGTACGCCACCGTTTTGCGCCGCTTTACGAAGCAAAGTGTTTGTTACTATGCAATAGTTTTTTATGTTACGCAATTTATCGGTCACGCGGTCTTCAAATGAAAGGGACGAGAAACTCATTATCATCATTTCCGCCTTATGTGTATTACCCTCTGAAACCGCCTTCATAAGTTCGTTTTCGTAATCGTACCTTTTTTCCATTGCCTCGATATTAAACATATCGTTTTGAGGTGCTTTTAGTTCTGTTTTATCTGTTGCCAAGGCATCTATCATTTCACTATGCTCAATATCTACATTTTCAAAGTTTTCTTCACCACTGAAAATATACTCGGCAAATGTATTAATCATTGAAAATATATGTTTTTCTTCCTTAATTACAGGGATAGAAGCGTAAAAAAGTTCTAACTGTTTGAACATTTTAGGCGATATTTTAAGCTTCTCTCCCTGTTCAAGCACACGCTCATGCGTAAAGTCTATGTTATTATATGGACCAATCAGCAATATTTTTTCTTCATCGCAAAACGGTAAAAGCAAAAAAATATAACAACAAAGAAAAGCATCTGTAACTCGGTAAACTGTGTTTTTTCGCATATTGGGGAAAACATCGTAAAATGTTATATCCTTACTGAAAACACGCCATGGATTATAACTGAATATTTCGTTTGAACTGTCGTTCGGATTTATCAGCCTTGTTTGCAGGTGGCTCTTTTTAAGCATTTTTTGCAACATCAGCAATTCGTTATCGTAAAACATATTTTACCGCTTTCCTTTTTTGTATAAAAAATACAATTTTTTTCTTTGCTTAACGCAAATATACCACATATTATATGTATTTTCAAGCATTTTACAGATATATACATAAAAATTGTGCAAAAACACATTAAAATTGTGCTAACTGTATTTTGTGGATTATATTATAATGTTTGCAGGCAAATCCCACTATAATTTGAAAAGAGGTAAAAGTTTATGGATAACAATAGCAAAAAACGTCCCTTTGGTATCCGCGACAGCATTGCATACGCTCTTGGCGACCTTGGCTGTAATATGAGCTTTGCACTCAAGAGCACTATGTCTATTTTCTGGACACAGTTTATGGGTATGGACCTTTGGTATGCTCTGCTTCTAATTGTGGTTCAGGTTTGGGATGCTATCAACGACCCCCTTATCGGCTCTATCATTGATGCCGACCGCCACCAGTACAAACGCAACAAATTCCTTGCATACATATGGGCAGGTTCTATCGGCCTTATTGTTGGCGGTGCTTGTTGCTTCTTGCCCTTCCCCAACGCACCGACCTGGGCAAAGTTTATAATCTTTATTGCAGGTTATGTTGTTTGGGATGCTTTCTACACCGTTGCTAATGTTCCGTACGGTTCTTTGCTTTCGCTCATTTCCAACGATGTTAAGGACCGCGCATCGCTTTCGGCCTGGCGTTCTGTTGGTTCTATTTTCGGTAATATGCTACCGATGGTTATTCTCCCATTTATCATTTACGATAAAAATGACAACCTTATTGGTGAACGTGTTTTCATTGCCGCTCTTATAATGGGTATTCTTGGTTTCATCTGTTTCCAACTTATGATTAGAAACACCGAAATCCGCGTTGATACAAATGTACAGGTTGGCGAAGAGGCGCCGAAATTTAATATTTTTAACGCTTTTGGTAACTTTATTAAGAACCGCCCCGCAGTTGGCGCAACTCTTGCCGCTATGGGTATGTTTATCGGTATGCAGGGTGCCGCAACCGCAGTTACGGTTATTTTCCAATCCTACTACAACAATGTAAAAATTTCGGGCATCGTCCAACTCTTTGCAATGATTCCTATTGTAGTGTTTACTCCCCTTGCGCGTAAGGCTGTTGCCCGTTTCGGTAAAAAAGAACTTGCCACATTTGGCTCTATCGTATCAATGGTTGCAGGATTAGGACTTTTTGTTGTAATTCCCAACAACACAAATCTTGACCTTGTTATCTACATTGTTTGCCAACTTGTTTTCGCTTTAGGCCTTGGTATTTATTCTACCGTTTCGTGGGCTATGATGGGTGATGCTATTGACTACAATGAATGGAAAACAGGCAAACGTGAAGAGGGCACTGTTTACTCTCTGCACTCTTTCTTCCGCAAACTCGCGCAGGGTATTGGTCCCTCGCTTGTGCTTATCATAATGGTAGCGTTTGGTTATGTTGGTGCTGACGAAGGTAATCAGGCATGGCAGGTTGCTATTAATATGAGATATATTGTTGCAGCAACATATATGTTCTCTGCAATACTTCAGTTTATCGGTCTTTCCCTTGTTTATAACCTTGACAAGAAGACTCTTGCCAAGATGAACAGCGACCTTGGTCGCCAAGAAAACGAGGATACTGTCACACAAATTTAGGTTTTATTATTAAGGATGAAAAGAAATGAGAACTGTTATTAATTTTAACGACAACTGGGCATTTACAAAACAGACAACCGAAATACCCTCCGCTTTTCCAAATGACTGGGAAAATGTTAATCTTCCCCACTGTTTTAATGCCGTTGACGGACAGGACGGTGGAAACGATTATTTCCGCGGTACCGTCCATTATGCAAAATCTTTTAAAAAATCCGATTTGCCCGAAAGTGAGCGCTATTTTGCTGAAATAAAGGGCGCAAACTCCTCTGCCGAACTTTATCTTAACGGCAAGAAACTTGCAACACATGACGGTGGTTATTCTACTTGGCGTGTTGATATTACCGATACGATTTCGGCCGAAAACTTGCTTGTTATTACCGTTGATAACTCGGCAAATGACCGCGTGTATCCGCAAATGGCAGACTTCACTTTCTACGGAGGACTTTACAGAGATGTTAACATCATCTGCGTAAGCGATTCACACTTCTGTCTTGAATATTACGGCGGTCCCGGAATTGCCGTAACCCCAAGCATTGACGGTGCTGACGCTAATGTAGAGGTTGAAGTTTTTGTAACAAATATCAAAGACGGACAAAGCATTCACTATGTTATTGAGGATAAAGAGGGTAACACCATTGCCGAAACTACCACTGACAACACAAAGGCAACACTTACCATTAAAGATGTTACGCTGTGGCATGGTAGACGCAACCCGTATCTTTATACCGCAAAGGCTGAGCTTCTTTCAAACAGCACGGTGCTTGACAACGTGTCTACACGTTTTGGTTGCCGCACATTCAAAATTGACCCCGATAACGGTTTTATATTAAACGGTGAGGAATATCCGCTTCGTGGCGTTTCACGCCATCAAGACCGTTGGCAGAAGGGTAATGCCCTATCCCCCGAAGACCACAAGGAAGACATCGAACTCATTTACGAATTGGGTGCCACCACAATTCGCCTTGCACACTATCAGCACGACCAGTATTTCTATGATTTGTGTGATGAGTACGGACTTGTTATTTGGGCTGAAATCCCCTATATTTCCAAACACATGCCCACCGGTCGCGAAAATACCATAAGCCAAATGAAAGAACTTATCACACAAAACTACAACCACCCCTCTATTGTGGTTTGGGGACTTTCTAATGAAATTGGCATTGGCGGTTCGGACGAGGATTTGCTTGAAAATCACCGCATCCTTAACGATATGTGTCACGAAATGGACAAAACCCGTCTTACCACTATCGCGGCTGTTTCTATGTGCAAAATGGATGACCCGTATTTGCAGATTCCCGACGTTGTTTCATACAACCATTACTTTGGTTGGTACGGCGGCGAGACCGATATGAACGGCCCGTGGTTTGATAAGTTCCACGAGATGCACCCGAATATTCCGATTGGATGCAGTGAGTACGGATGCGAGGCACTTAACTGGCACACCTCTACCCCGACACAAGGCGACTACACCGAAGAATATCAGGCATATTACCACGAAGAACTTATAAAACAATTCTTCAGCCGCAAATATATGTGGGCAACACACGTTTGGAATATGTTTGACTTTGGTGCCGACGCACGTTGCGAGGGCGGCGAAAACGGACAAAACCACAAAGGTCTTATCACCATCGACCGCAAGTACAAAAAGGATGCTTTCTATGCATACAAGGCTTGGCTTTCGGATGAGCCATTTGTCCACATCTGCGGCAAACGCTATGTTGACCGCGTTGAAGACACAACACGCGTCACTGTTTATTCCAACCAACCC
>JAZRZS010000003.1:0-15690 GCA_045601505.1 Acutalibacteraceae bacterium | reverse complement strand
AGCGTTTACTGCACAGTCTCCGTTTTTTAACGGTACACATTTTTTGTAAATCTCATATGGCGTGTCACAATGCAAATCAAAACACTTCAATTATACCCCTCCGATGAAAATGCGTTTTCTATATAATCCATTTTATATTCCGTACGCTCTTTTTCACCGAAAACGGTTATTTCCGCAACATCAAACCTTGGTTGCAAAGCCGTGAATGATTTTGAAAGATACTGCTCTGCCGTTGCAATTATTTTTCTGCGCTTATGTATATCTACAGACGAAAGCCCCGAAACAAAGGCGTCATTCTTACGGGTTTTCACCTCTACAAACAATATATATTGCTCGTTCTCCGCAATAATGTCTATTTCGCCGTAACGGGAATGAAAATTGCGTTTTGTAATAATAAAACCACGCTCACGCAGATACTTTGCGGTCAATTCCTCGCCCTTATCACCTGTTTTTTTGACCTTGTTCATAACAAAATCTTCCTTAAAAAACTCGGTCTGTGAATGGGCGAAAGTCCATGTTCTTTTATAAGTGCTATATGCTCTGCCGTGCCGTATCCCTTGTGTTTTTCAAAGTTATACTGCGGATATTCCCTCGCATACTCAAGCATAAGCCTGTCACGCGATACCTTGGCGAGAATTGACGCCGCCGCGATGGAGCAAGACTTGAAATCTCCCTTTACCACCGTTTCGCAAGGAACGCTTATATCTGTCGGCACACGGTTGCCGTCTATCAGCGCGTAGTCTGCCTTTTGCGACAGCCCGTTTATCGCGCGATTCATTGCAAGATATGTTGCATTCAAAATATTATATTCTTCTATTTCCTCAACCGTAGCAAAAGCTATATGAAAAGCTACGGCCTTTTCCATTATTATAGGGAAAAGCCTTTCCCTTGCCTTTTCGGTGAGTTTTTTAGAGTCGTTAAGCCCCTCAATTTCAGAGTTTAAAGGCAAAATTACAGCCGCCGCACAGACAGGTCCCGCAAGGGGGCCTCGCCCTGCCTCATCAACGCCGCAGATGAAACTTTTCCCGTTTTGTCTTGCGTTGTTTTCATAAGAAAAATCAGGCATTGGGCACCTCCAGCGTTATGCGGCCTATCTTTTGCGTTCTAAATTCCGAAAGCAATATATTTGCGGCACGGGCAGTATCATACTCCCCTCCGCGTATCAGCATTCCGCGCTTCTTTGCAAAGGCGCACAGCATTTCATAAGGCTCATCCTTTTCAATGCCGTAAGCGGATGATAGCAAGTGCATATATTTATCAGAAAGCACCTCAAGCAAACGCACAGCCAACCACTCGGTATCCAAAACATCATCTTTAACAGCACCTGTAAAAGCAAGGTACTCCCCTGCGAGTGCATCGTCAAGTTTAGGCCACAGTACACCGGGTGTATCTAATAGTTCAAGTTCATTATCAATTTTAAACCACTGATTACCGCGTGTTACGCCTGGACGGTTTTCCACCTTCGCGCGTGAAGCGCCAACCATTCGGTTTATGAAAGAGGATTTACCTACATTCGGTATGCCCACCACCATAACCCTAAGCGGTTTGCCCACCATTCCTTTTTGGCGGTATTGTTCAAGCCTGTCAGAAAGCAGTTCTTTAACTGTGGTTTTAAACACATTAAGTCCTTTACCCGTTCTGCAATCAACAGGTATAGCGGTAACACCCTCTGCCCTATAATGTTTTATCCACATTTCTGTAACAGCGGGATCTGCCATATCGCATTTATTAAGTAAAATAATACGCGGTTTTCCCGCAATAATCTCCGATAAGTCGGGGTTGCGGCTACCCGATGGTACGCGTGAGTCAACAATTTCTGCCACCGCATCTATAAGCGGAAGACATTCTTTTAAAAGACGGCGCGTTTTTGCCATATGGCCCGGAAACCACTGAATATTTTGAATTTCTGCCATTAGTAAACCCCCCCGATTTTTGATATGGGGTATATTCTGTATATCGCTTTTCCTAAAACATGCCTTGCATCTATCATTCCGTTTTGACCGATACGTGCCGAACGGCTGTCAAGCGACCAATTGCGGTTATCGCCCATTACAAAAATGCAGTTATCGGGAATGTATACAGGAAAATCTATCTCATCCTCAATATGTGCGGTTGTGGGAGTTTTTGTATAAGGTTCCTTAAGGGCAACTCCGTCAACATACACTATCCCTTTCTCATGGTCAATATCCACCGTTTGTCCAGCAACAGCTATAACACGTTTAATAATAGGCGTTGCATATTCCGTTGGGTCTAATAAATTATCGGTATTGCGTGATATTACCACAATGTCGCCCTGTTTTGGAGTGTACGCAATGTTAGAAATAACGACCTTTTCACCGCTTATAAGGGTATCAAGCATTGAATCGCCGTCTATTGTAACAACCCTAAAAAAGAAGGTAAATATAAGCACAACAATAATGACCGATGTTGCAACAACATCAATCCAATCAAAAAATGAAACCTTAAAACTTTCCTTGTTTTGTTTTTTAGGTGCTTCCGTTTCGGATATATGCTCTCCCGTATAAAAATCCATATTATACCTCTTTTAAAAAACAAAAAGGGGCTAAAAAGCCCCTTTTTCTCGTTTTTTTGGCAGGGCGCAAGGCTTTTAGATTTGCTCTTTAACCTTTGCCGCTTTACCTACACGGTCACGCAGATAGTAAAGTTTTGCTCTGCGAACACGACCGTTTCTTACCAGTTCTACCTTTGCTACATTCGGAGAATGTACGGGGAATACTCTCTCCACACCTACACCGTAAGAAACACGGCGTACTGTGAATGTTTCGGCAATGCCGCTTCCGTTCTTTGCGATAACGGTTCCCTCAAATACCTGAATTCTCTCACGTTCACCTTCGCGAATTTTTACGTGTACGCGTACGGTTGAACCGATTTCTACAGCAGGAGCATCTTCACGAAGCTGTGCTGCTGCAAGTTGCTTTACAGCGTCCATCTTTTTTCCTCCTTAACAATATCAGATGTTCATAACCACAAGGGACAGAGGACCACCCGCTTCAATGTCGAATTTCGGCACTCAAGCCGCCCGTAAGGATAGGGCGAAATCAAATGCTAGAGAATTATATCACAGTGTGACAAAAAAATCAAGTGTTATTTTTTTTGATTTTTGGCATAATTATTATATAATCTTGAAAAAGCTTTATCTTACTAATGAAAGGAGTTTGCATATGGAAAATATTTTGGAATATTTGGAAAAAGACGCGCGTCTTACCCCCGCACAGATTGCGGTTATGACCCAATGTGATGAAGGTGATATTAAAAAAGCAATTAATGATTATGAAAAGGACGGCACAATTTTAGGCTATCAGGCACTCATTGATTGGGATAAAACCGACCGCGAGTATGTTAACGCCGTTATCGAGCTTAAAATTACCCCGCAACGCGACTGCGGTTTTGACAAAATTGCCGAAAAGATTTATTCCTATCCCGAGGTTGAAAGTCTTTATCTTATGTCGGGCTCATATGATTTGCATCTTGTATTAGAGGGACGCACTATGCGTGAGGTTGCTCAATTTGTTGCAGCCAAATTGGCTCCGCTTGATTCTATCCTTTCCACCTCCACCCATTTTGTGCTTAAAAAATATAAGGACAAAGGCGTTATTTACGGTACGGGTGAAATAGATGAACGAGGAAACTGTATGATATGATTGACTATAACAAAATATTATCAAAAACTGCCGTTTCAATAAAGCCATCGGGTATACGAAAATTTTTCGAACTTACTGAAAAGATGGATAATGTCACGGCTCTGACGGTTGGTCAGCCCGACTTTGTTACGCCCTGGCATATAAGAGAGGCTGCCATTGAAAGCCTTGAAAAAGGACGGACGTATTACACCTCTAACGCGGGATTAACCCCCTTGCGTGAGGAAATCTGTCAATATATGGAGCGCCGTTTTTCACTTCACTACAATCCACAGGACGAAACGCTAGTTACGGTTGGCGGAAGTGAGGCTATTGATTTAGCAATTCGAGCAACAGTATCCAAAGGTGACGAGGTTATTATTCCCGAACCGTGTTTTGTCTGCTATGCACCCATTGTCACCCTTGTGGGCGGAACACCCGTTGCACTTCCCCTTAAAAACGAAAATAATTTTAAAATCACAGCAAAAGAACTTAAAGCCAAGATAACAGACAAGACAAAAATGCTTATTTTAGCATACCCCAACAACCCCACAGGCGCTGTTATGACCGAAGAGGATTTAGAGCCTATTTGCAAACTTTTGCGTGGCACAGATATACTCATATTATCTGATGAAATCTACGCTGAACTGACATTTGGCAGAAAACACTGTTCTATTGCATCTCTTGAGGGTATGCGTGAGCGCACCATTATTGCAAGCGGTCTTTCAAAAGCCTATGCTATGACGGGTTGGCGTATGGGATATATTTTAGCACCTGCGCCGATTACCGAGCAGATGTATAAAATCCATCAATATGCCATTATGTGCGCCCCTACAACTAGTCAGTTTGCGGCTATTGAGGCGCTTAAAAATGGCGATGAAGATATTGAATATATGCGAAACGAATACGACCGCCGCCGCCGTCTTATTTTAGACGGTTTCAGATCAATTGGTCTTGAATGTTTCGAGCCCGAGGGTGCTTTCTACTCATTCCCCAACATAAAAAAATTCGGTATGACGAGCGAAGAATTCTGCACACGTCTTCTTAACGAGAAACGTGTTGCCATCGTTCCGGGTACCGCATTTGGCGAATCGGGCGAGGGTTTTGCTAGGATATCCTACGCATACTCTATAAACCACATTACAACAGCCATTGAAAAAATAGGTGAATTCATCAAATCAATGTAAAAGAGAGAGGTCTATCTTCTCTCTTTTTATTTATTTGAAAAAAACAATTTTAGGAAAGAGATAGAACAAAAAAAGAAACGACAACTTATCAATCGATAAATTGTCGTTTCTTTTTGGCTGAGGAATAGGGATTCGAACCCCAACAAACAGAGTCAGAGTCTGTCGTGCTACCGTTACACTATTCCTCAATAGATAGTTAACATTGTCTATTATATTACTTTTTTTTCTTTTGTCAAGTCTAAAATGTGTAGAAACGAAGTAAAATATTCATATTTTGAAAAAATACTTGCATTTTTTATTTTGTTGTGTTAAAATTTCTTTTGCAATTTATGGGGTTTTAGCGCAGTTGGTAGCGCACCACACTGGCAGTGTGGGGGTCAGGGGTTCGAATCCCCTAAGCTCCACCAAAAAGAAACGACAATTTATCGATTGATAAGTTGTCGTTTCTTTTTGTTCTTTTCACTTTTCTCTGTTCGTTTTTCTCTCTTCTCTAAAATTGTTATTTCCAACTAAAAGATAAGAGATAAAAGCTTCGGTGTCGACTTTGCCGACGGATTATAAAATATGTAGGCGTTCAAACATATAGGTGAATGTATCGAAAACCTAGATAGAGATTTATATCGCTGAAAGCGTCCGAACTAAAAGTGCGGCGGTTTCTATATGTGTAGTTCTTGGAAATAAATCTACGGGCGTGGCTTCTACAACTTTGTATCCGAGTTCTGATAAAATCTTACAATCTCGTGCTAAGGTGGCGGGGTCACATGAAACATAAACAAGCGTTTCGGGGCAGAAATTATTTGCTATTATTTCAAGCACCTCGCGGTCGCAGCCTTTTCGTGGCGGGTCAACGATTACCACATCGCTTTTTATGCCTTCGTCACGCAGTTTTGCTGCCGCCTTTGCGGCATCTGCACATATAAATCTTGCGTTTTTTATGCCGTTTTGCTCCGCATTATATTCCGCATCCTTTATAGCATCGGGCACGATTTCTACACCGATTACGCTCTTGGCGCGATTTGCAAGAGAAAGTCCTATTGCGCCTGTGCCACAGTACAAATCTATGACGGTTTTCCCCTCGGGATTTGCATAGTCTGCCGCTTTACTATAAAGTTTTTCTGCCATATTGTGATTAACCTGACTGAATGAAAGAGGAGATACACGAAGGCGTACACCGCAGACCGTATCCTCAATAAACCTTTGCCCATACAGCACTTTTTCTTTATACCCTAACACGACATTGGTTTTTTCGCGGTTTATATTGAGCATTACACTTTTGAGTTTTTCCGCAAATACGGATAAAAGCATTTGTATAAGCGTATTGCTATGGGGCAGATTTTCACCGTTTATGACAAGAACGACCATAATATCCCCTGCGTGTGATGTGCGAACATAAACGTGGCGCAAAAGTCCTTTGCCTGTTTTTTCGTTATACACACTAATGCCGTACTGTTTCACAAAAAGTTCTATAAGTTTTTGTATTTTAGAAAATTCGACAGGTTGCAAAAGGCAATCGTCACAGGAGATTATTTTATGACTGCGTTTAGCATAAAATCCCGTTTTACCATTCTGCGCTACGGGGTACTGTGCTTTATTTCTGTAATGCTCATCCGCGCCGAACACAACCTCATTCACAGGAACAGAAAGTTTTCCTATACGCGTAAAAGCATCACGCACGAAACCGCGCTTTATTTCGCGTTCTTTTTCATAATCTATATGCCAAAAGGCGCAGCCACCGCACTCACTGCACTGGCTGCACTTTTCTTTTATTCGATATTTTGAGGGGGTTATAATTTTAATAAGTTCGGCTGATAAAAAGTTTTTACCTACCTTATTTATTTTTGCGCGAACAACATCTCCTGTTACGGTATGCGGCACAAAAACTGCCATTTTATCGGCTCTGCCAACGCCACATCCCTCGTTTGTGACGGCGGTGATTTCTAAATCAATTTCACTATTTAATCTCATACTTAAAACTTAGACAAATTTTCGTCATAAATTCCGCCGCGGCTGTCATATACAATCGTTTCAACGTCTATCCACATACCGTTTATAACGGCGGTTTTGTCGTCTGCCCAATACACACTATGCTCGTCTGTTTTTGTGTTCCAGTATATATTACGCTCGGATTTTCCGTCTGATAGTGAACATTTTACGGCGTTTCCAAGCACTGTTTCGACCTTATAGCACAAAATTTTCTGTTTGCCGTTTGGTGATTCACATTCTGCCACAAGTTGTCCGCTTGGTACATCTTCTATGTTGTAAAATACCGAATCATAAAGAGTGCCAAACATATTGAATGCCATAGTGAACATGGCAAAGAAAAACAAAACTGCCATTAATTTTTTTGAACGCATAACAAGACATCCTTTCTAAAAAGTACTGCGATATTTGGGAAAATCCGTTTTTTTCATAAGTTCGACATTATGATTATAATGGCTGAAAGCAAAGCGGCAATGCACCACATACGCAGTGAGCATATAGGGCATTGTGTATATTAAAGTAACACCAAAAAGCGACAATAAAAACCAACCCGAAAAGCCAATTATAAGCACCAAAAAAGGTCCTGACGAATAACGGCTGATATGCTTTGACACATATATTATCTCTGTCCAATGCATATCATCGCAACTGACAAACAGCATTGGTGCAATATAGTAACGCAGATTTGCAATCAAAAAGAATATTGCACCGATTAGGTACATTATAAATCTTATAACAGAAAACTGCAAGAAAAGTGAGTCTGCAACAAACCTGAACGGCAATAATTCTATAATACGAATAATGAAATATGGCGAAAAGGTAAGCAGTCCTACCGCACCTATTCTGCAGACGAGCATTAAAAAGAACCAAACCGTTTTTTTATATTTATGTCTGTCAGAAAAATAATAAAAAAGCGAACTATAACTATCTGTATTACCGTAAACTGCACGGCGAAAAAACCGCAGAAGCCCCAAAAAACATGGTGCGGCAAACAGGAAAGCAAACACTACCCCTAAAATTATATTAAGCACTGTGGCGCGAACGCCGAATAGTGTGCTGTTGACAGAAAGCAAAACCATAAGTACTGAGCAAACCGCCAAAAACCAAAGCGAAGCGGCAACCGCCTGTGGCCAAAAACCTTTTAGTGCGGTACGGGCTGTGCTTTTAACCGCCGTATTTCCCGGCATTCAATCACCACCTTTACATTTAATTATACTGTTATTTTCAAAAAAATCAATATTATTCTACCTTTGTAAGTTTTGCAAAGTTAGACATAAGTTTTTTAGTGCCAATGGTGTCAAACGCAACCTCAATAAGCGTATCATTGCCCATTGGTGTTACACTAAGCACCATTCCCTCTCCAAATGTTTTGTGGCGAACGCGCATCCCCACCGAACATTCAAGACTGGGTGCGGCGGGTTTACTCTGTGGTTGTGGCGTAGGCTTTTTGGGCGGATCATTAAACGCGCCGAACGAAAAATCGTTATCCTGTTTATAGGAAGAAAATCCACCGCCGTACGACCTTTCCGACCAGAAATCATTAAGCAGCTGTGCTTTGCGGATATTGCAAAGCTCTTTTGGCACCTCACTCAAAAAACGTGACTGCCTATTTCGGTTTGTGCTGCCATAAAGCATTCGTTGATAAGCGTTTGTTATATGAAGTTTGCGCCTTGCGCGTGTTATACCGACATACGCCAATCGGCGTTCTTCTTCTATATCCTCTTCCGACCCGAACATTGTCTGGTTGCCAGGGAATATTCCCTCCTCCAGACCAATTAAAAACACATTGTCAAACTCAAGTCCCTTTGCCGAATGAAGTGTCATTAAAACAACCGAATCGGATTCAGTGTCATAGTTGTCAATATCGCTGAAAAGGGCTACATCTTCAAGATATGAAGAAAGGGTTACAATATCGTTTTCCTGCTCGTACTGATATATACCGTTAAGAAGTTCCTTAACGTTTTCTACCCTGTCTGCTCCCTCGTCCCCTTGATTTTTAAGGTAAAGCATATATCCGCTCTCATCAAGCAGTTTTTCGCACAGTTCATGCAATGATACACTGTCCTTGAGTTCACAAAGACCTAAAATCATATTTGTGAAATCCTGCATCCTACCCGCAGAGCGTGAAAGTTCTGTGTATTCGTTCGCTCTTCGTAAAACATCGAAAAGCGGTATATTGTCACGCACCGAAATATCTGTCGCCCGAGAAAGCAAGGTTTGTCCAATTCCCCTTGCGGGTTCGTTAATTATGCGTGTAAGGCGCAGAGTATCGTTTCTATTATTTATAACAGAAAGATAAGAAATAATGTCCTTGATTTCCTTTCTTTCGTAAAATCGGGTACCACCGATTACACGGTAGGGCACACCGCTGCGGACAAAGGCGTTTTCAACCGAGCGTGACTGCGCGTTCATCCTATAAAGAACTGCGTTTTGGGAAAAACGTCCGCCCCCCGACACGCTGTCGAGCACCGTTTCGGAAATATAACGCGCTTCTCCCCTGTCATCCTCTGCTGTATAAATTTCAATTTTTTCGCCGTTACCTGCATCAGTCCAAAGTGTTTTGCCTTTTCTGCCTTTGTTGTTAGATATTACGGCATTTGCGGCATCTAAAATATTGCCTGTAGAACGATAATTTTGTTCAAGTCTTATGACTTTGGCATTCTCATAACCATCTTCAAAACTTAAAATATTTTCAATGGTTGCACCGCGGAAGCGGTATATGCTTTGGTCATCATCGCCCACAACGCAGAGGTTTTCATACTTCTCTGCTAATAGTTTCACAAGCACATACTGAGCGTGGTTGGTATCCTGATACTCGTCCACCATTATGTATTTGAACTTTCTATTGTAATGTTCCTTTATATCCTCATTTTCCGAAAGCAGACGCACGGTGTTATAAATCATATCGTCAAAGTCCATTGCATCGGCATCATACAGTTTCTTTTGATAAAGCCTGTAAGCTAAAGCGATTTTTTTCATACGGAAATCGTTGCCGACACTTTTTTCATACTCACTGGGTGAAATAAGCGAATCCTTAGCACTGCTGATGGCTGAAAGCACCGATTTTACAGGAAGATGTTTTTCCTCTACACCTATTTCCTTAAGGCACTCCTTCATAACGCGTTTGCTGTCATCGGTATCATATATGGAAAAATGGCGGTCGTAACCTATTCTGTCAGCATCGCGGCGAAGCATTTTGCCGCAAACCGAGTGAAAAGTACCCGCCCAGATATCGTTTCCCGCTTCACCGAGCATATTTATAATTCGGTCTTTAAGTTCTCCCGCCGCCTTGTTAGTAAAGGTAATGGCAAGGATTTCCCAAGGTTTTGGTGCATTTACCGAAAACGCATCTTGCGGTAAATAATCGCTCTCCCCCGCAAGATATGCTTCACCTGCCGAGATAACCTCATCATTCACGCCGTACGGCACAGTATCACTGCCGTATGCGGCCCCGTATTTCATAAGACAGGCAATGCGGTTTACAAGTACAGTTGTTTTGCCTGACCCCGCACCCGCAAGTACTAATAGCGGTCCGTCCACCGTTGTAACAGCCTGAAATTGCATATCATTCATACGCGAAAAATCTTTTTTTATTATGCTATCGCGTATGTGTAAATATTTTTGTGTGTTTGTCATATTTTCTCTCCCACATAAGATACTTATGATTATACACCATCACCCGTTCTATATCAATCTTAATTTGTTCTTGATTTACATTCTTTTTTATCATATAATAACAAATAAGAGGTGTTAGTTTATGGAAAAAACCGAAATAGTAAGACTTTACGCTGATGCGGAAAGTTTTGCAGATAAAAAAGTTACCGTTTGCGGATGGGTAAGAACCGTTCGCGTGTCCAAAAGTATTGCTTTTTTGGAACTTAATGACGGAAGCTCTTTCAAAGGTCTTCAGGTTGTTTTGGAAGAGGGCAAACTTAAAAACTATAAAGAAATTACATCACAGAACGTTGGAGCAGCCGTTATTGTTACGGGCAACATTGTTTTAACGCCCGAAATGCGTCAACCCTTTGAATTACACGCCGAAACTGCGGTGATTGAGGGTGAATCCTCTCCCGAATACCCGCTACAAAAAAAGCGTCATTCGCTTGAGTTTTTGCGCACTATTCAGCACTTGCGTCCGCGCACAAACACATTCCTGGCGGCTTACCGTATGCGTTCCGCCTGTGCTTTTGCAATACACAAATTCTTCAACGAACGCGGTTTCATTTATGCCCACACACCGCTCATAACAGGTAGCGATGCCGAGGGCGCGGGTGAAATGTTCCACGTTACTACGCTTGACTATAACGACCTGCCCTTGACCGAGGACGGCAAGGTGGATTACACACAGGATTTCTTTGGCAAACAGACATCCCTTACCGTTTCGGGTCAGTTAGAGGCTGAATGTATGGCAACCGCTTTTGGCAAGGTTTATACCTTTGGCCCTACCTTCCGAGCTGAACGCTCCTACACCACTCGCCACGCGGCAGAGTTTTGGATGATCGAACCCGAAATTGCATTTGCCGACCTTTGTGACGATATGGAACTCGCGGAAAGTATGCTCAAATTTGTTTTCCGTTATCTGCTTGAAAACTGTCAAAACGAACTCGCATTCTTTGAACAGCATTTTGATAAGGGACTTACAGAACGTCTTAGCAATATTGTCGAGGCTGATTTTGCCCGTGTTACCTACACAGAGGCAATTGAAATTTTAGAAAAAGCCAAGGACCAATTCTCCTACCCTGTTTTCTGGGGTTGTGATTTGCAGACTGAACACGAGCGTTATCTAACCGAAAAGGTTTTTGGCAAACCGCTGTTTGTAACCGATTATCCCAAAGAAATTAAAGCATTTTATATGCGACTGAATGAGGATGGCAAAACCGTTGCCGCAATGGATTTGCTTGTTCCGGGTATTGGCGAAATTATTGGCGGAAGTCAGCGTGAAGAGCGCCTTGATTTATTAACAGAGCGCATTCGCGAACTCGGTTTGGACGAAGAACAGTACAGTTGGTATCTGGATTTGCGCCGTTTTGGCAGTTGCCGTCACGCAGGTTTCGGACTTGGATTTGAACGCCTTGTTATGTATGTTACCGGCATTGGCAACATCCGTGATGTTCTTCCCTTCCCGAGAACTACGGGCAGTGCAGAATTTTAAGTGTTTTTCACTTGAAATATAAAAATCGAATATTGGGGGTAAAACTTATGACAAGACAAGAATTAAAAGCACGGGCTAAAGCTCAGCTTGGAAACAACATTTTCGGCCACAACTGGTTAATTGCACTCGTAGTTATTCTGATTTTCGGTGCAATTACAGGTGTTCTTTCCACCCTTCCGGGTGTTGGTGCTGTTGCTTCTATTTTGGTAACAGGTCCCATCACATACGGTGTTTTAAGGCTTTTCCTAAAACAAGCGCGTGACGGTCAGGAAATGAACATCGGCGATATGTTCTGTGGTTTTCCTGACTGCTTTGCTGATTCTTTTTTAATTGGACTGTTAACCTCTATTTTTGTAGCACTCTGGTCATTGCTTTTTGTTATACCCGGTATTGTTAAATCTTACTCATATGCTATGGCTTACTACATCAAGGTTGATAACCCCGAACTTACCGCCAACCAATGCTTAAAGGCAAGTATGGCGCTTATGGAAGGTCATAAGATGGACCTATTCATTCTCGACCTCAGTTTTATCGGTTGGTACATTGTAGGCTCTCTTTGCCTTGGTGTTGGTACTCTTTGGGTTGCGCCCTATCATCAGGCAACTCACGCACAGTTCTACAATTCTATAAAGGCTCCCGCTGTTACGGTAGAATAATTATATATCTAAGGTGATATTTTTGAACAACATTTGGCACGATATTGATAAAAAAAGAATTACGCCGCAAGATTTTATTGCCGTTATTGAAATTCCTAAAGGCAGCAAGAAAAAGTATGAGCTCGACAAGGAAACAGGGCTTATCATTCTCGACCGCGTTTTATACACATCTACAAACTATCCCGCTAATTACGGCTTTATTCCCCGTTCTTACGGCGATGATGAGGACCCGCTTGATGTGCTTGTACTATGTTCGCAAGCGCTTGAACCTATGACACTTGTGCGCTGTTATCCTATTGGATACATCTCTATGCTGGACGGCAAACGCAATGATGAAAAAATTATTGCTATTCCCTTTGCCGACCCAACATATAATAAATACCGCGATATATCCGACCTGCCCGAACACATTTTCAACGAAATGCGCCATTTCTTTAAGGTCTACAAAGAGCTTGAAGATAAGGAAACGGTTGCGGGTGAGGTTAACGGCAGAGATGCCGCAATTGAGGTTATTAAAGACGCACTTGCACATTATGAAGAAATATTTGTAAAATAAAAAACACCCTACGGGGTGTTTTTTATTTTATTAGAATATAAACTGCACAAGCGCCATATAAACGGCGGTGCCGCCTATGATACTTAAAAGCGTTTTGCGTTTCCAAATATGTAAAATTACAACCACTAAAGCCGCCAGAGTTTCGGGTATGCCGTGTGACGATGACAAAAAGTCGACCGTGCGAAGACAATATATTACAAGCATTCCCATTATAGCGTATGGTAAAGTGTTTCCAAGATAGGTTACGAAAGGCGGTATTTTTTGAGATGAGAAAACCAAAAACGGAAGCGCCCTTAATAGCAGCGTTACAACCGCTATAATTGCAACCGCCAAAAATATATATGTGTTACTCATTTTCAGCACCTACCTTTTTGCAAACTGCAAGTGCTAATGTGATTATAATCATTGTGGGAATAAGAAAATTATCTTTACCAAAAACGAAAAGACAAATTAGCGAAGACACGACACCGATTATAGCATAAATATGCTTTTTGGTGTTAAGCCATTGTTCTACAAATACAGTTATAAAAAGCGCTGTCAGTGCAAAATCTATGCCGTTTGTGTTAAAGTTCGTAACCGCCCCCAACATAGTGCCTAAAAGCGTACCGACAACCCAATATGTATGGTTAAAAAGCGAGACAAAAAAATAATATTTTTTGTCCTTTTCCTTTTCCTCACACACAAGAGAATATGTTTCGTCCGTCAAGGCAAAAACGAGGTATGGTTTTGCCCTGCCCACCGATTTATACTTGCCAACCATTGATATACCATAAAAAAGATGACGGGCGTTAACAGCAAGTGTTGTCAGTGCGGTAGCCACAAGTGATGCACCGCCCGACAGTAAATCTATTGCCAAATATTGCATAGACCCTGCGTATATAAACAAGCTCATACAAAGTGGTACTATTATTCCGTACCCTTTAGACTGCATTATAACGCCGAAGCCTATGCTTAGTACCAAATACCCTGCCATTACAGGCAGGGTATCTAAAAAAGCGCGTTTTATAATTTTTTTCTGCATAACTATCTTCTACCTGCGCCACCGCCGCCAAACGAGCCACCGCCCGAAAAACCGCCGCCTCTGCCACCGCCAAAGCCACCGCCAAAATGGTTATGATGGTCGTGGTGATGGTGATGACCGTGATGAAAGAAAAACGGTCTGCGATAAAACGGGCCCATAAACAAGAACGGCATAAACGGGAAACCGCCGTACCCGTATGCGGGATAAACACAAGAACGCGATATGAGTAAAATAACCACAATTAAAAATACAAAAAATATTATTGCCCATATGGTAAACGATTTGCCGTACGATGCACTCATTCCACCTGCGGCGTGTTGACGGTAACCTATAAATGTATAATCGCCGCTTTCCTTATAATAATCAAGCGGACCGCCAATGCCCGATTCATTTAAGAGTGTGCAAAGTGCGCTAAAGCATTTAAGCACTCCTGCATCGTAGTTTTTAGCGGCAAAGTCAGGCTCGAGTTGGGTATCAAGCAAATTTTGCAGTTTTTCCACAAGGTTTTCTGCGCCCGTACCAAGCGCAACATAATAATTATCGTCCTTTATGCTTAAAAGCATAACCATACCGTTATTATACTGCGCCGAACCAACGCCCCAAAGGTTGCCGAGTTCCTTTGCATATTCTGATATTTCTTTGCCGTCTGTTGAATCGACAGTAACGACAACAATTTCTCCGCCCGTTGCGGTACGAAGTGTTTGGTTGCCCGAAACAATTGCCGCTTTAGTAGCATCAGACAGTACACCCGCATAATCTGCGGCGTAAAAATCCGCCTCTGTCGTGGGGGCGGAAGGCACCGAGAGTGCTGATGCCGAAAAGGCAAAAGAAAAGAGCATTATTATAATAATAAAAAGGGTAACAATTTTTTTCATTTATGTTCTCCCATACAAATTTTTTAATAATTATACGATAATTATAAGATAAAGTCAAACGCAGTTGTTGCTAAACTATAAATTTTATAGTATAATATTTTAAAAATAATATTCGGGGGTGCGATATGAACTTTACACCGATTGATAATAGAGGTACTGTTGAGGCATTTTGCCTTATTAAAACCTGTGACAAAAAAACATCACAAAAGGGCGACTGTTTTTTAGACCTTACGCTTTCCGACAAAACGGGTGAAATCAACGCAAAAATCTGGAATTATAGCGAATCCGAGTATGGCGAATATGCTATAGATGACCTTGTTAAAGTTCGCGGTACGCTTCAAAAATATCAAGGCAACGACCAGTTGCGCATCGATAAAATCAGACCTGTTTTACCGTCCGACAATGTATCTGTTGAGGATTTTGTACAGTCTTCGCTATATTCGGGCGAAAGAATGTACGAAGAAATTTTTAATATTGCAAACGATTTCCAAGACGAAAATTTACGCAAAATTACCGTAACTCTGCTCGAAAGGCACAAAGAAAAATTGCTTTTCTGGCCTGCGGCTTACAAACTGCACCACGCTATTCGCGGCGGACTTTTACTGCATACACTTTCAATTATCCG
>JAZRZS010000002.1:0-2949 GCA_045601505.1 Acutalibacteraceae bacterium | reverse complement strand
ACTATTTAACCCCTTGGCTACACAGCAGCTACACAGGTCCGCAACCTGTCCGCAGTCCGATGAATAACTTACCATTTCACAACCCATAAAAAAATCTACATATTTTGAACATATTGCAAAAATGCTGGGATTCTTGAATATGGACACGACGGTACAATCCCCTGTTGCGATTTTGTCTTAAATCGGCTATCGTTATTACATGCCAAAGATATTTACAATCGGTTTTAGTGGTAAAAGCCCCGAAGCATTTCTGGAGGTGCTGGATGCGGCGCGTGTTCGCTGTGTCTGGGACATTCGCCTGTGGCGGGTCAGCAAGTATGTCCCATATTACAGTGGCGAAAATCTGGCGACTGTCTTGGGCGACCGATATGAATACCACCCGGAATTTGCGCCTGAATTTGAAATGCTGACCGCGTTCAAGGATAAAAAGGCAACCTGGGCGGATGCCGAACCGATTTACAGACGCCTGATTGCGGGGCGTGCGCCATTGGCGGGGCGCAATCCGGATGAATTGGACCGCATATGCCTGATGTGCACTGAAAAGACCGCACACCAATGCCACCGCCGCTTGGCCGCTGAATACATCGCATCACAATTCCCCGACATAGAAGTTGTGCATTTGTAGAAATACTTTATTGAAGTACTTTTCACACATTTATTCCTATTCAGAAATAACAGAATTTGTTGTTATCACCAGCACCTATTAACTCAATGTCAGGCAAAAGCCAAAGAAAGTAAGCACGCCCAAAATAATACGCCACTTTCCACTAAGAAACTTATAGTTGACTGGAATTGTTATTAAGCCGCACAATATTCCGAATATATTAAACTCTGAAAGTGCGGCAAACATTATTACCATCCCAAAGAACCATCTAAATAAATCAAAAATCTTTTTTCCGACTTTAACTATTACTGCATTTATCGTGTCGCGACTTGCGATTTTTGGTGCCGTTTTATTAGTTTTTTTCGTCATTTGTTTTTCATATTGAGCAAGATAAGCGATACCGGAAGACTTATTTTCTTTTTGCTTGTTTTGTAGCGAAAACTCTTCTCCTGTATATTGTTGCGCCTTCATCTTGGCTTTTCTTTTGGCCCCACTGGTTTCTTTAACATATGAAATTCCTGTTCCTGGTATAGATGCCGTTGTTCTGGTTCTGCCATTGGCCAGCTTTGTCACTCGAAAACCAGGAATGCCGAAACTGCACCCTATACCTGTCTTACTTATATTTATTCTTGCACCGCCTATCCTGATTGATTTTCTGAATCTAAACCCCATATTTTCCCCTTTTTATCAGAAATTGTATCACGCATAGGAACCAAATCAAAGCAACATTATAACAATTGTTGATTTTTGTGGAAAATGGTGTAGAATATGTGTGTGCAAGTAATTGCACAAAGACATTATAAGTGCGAACGGGTTTAGTCACCCACATGCCATAACTTTTAATGTCCCGACAATGGTCGGGATGCCGTTGCCATACCATAGGGATTTATCCTGAAAGCGCGGAGTTCTGTATGTGAACTGACTAACTCCCGACCACTCTTCCATTGAGTGGTCTTTTGTTTGGGGTTGTATGTTTGTCAGACAATGGACTTTTGTTATTGCGATTGCGTTCGTCATTGGGGTTGGCGTTGGGGTGCAATCGCACACACGGACGGTCACCCCGCCCGCCAGCGCACCCGCACACATAGGGGCGTATTTCACCCCCGGCACCGAATGCGAAGACCGCATAATTGCAGAACTGGGTCGGGCCGATAAAATCGACATTGCCGTCTATTCCATAACCAATCCGAAAATTGCGAACGCCATTATCGCCGCCCACCGTCGGGGCGCCCGTGTCCGCATCATCACCGACCGAACTATGGCCGGACATAAATCGTCTATGATTGATGAATTGGTGGCCGCCGGCATACCCGTCCGCACCAATCGCCGGCACAAGATTGAACATAATAAATTTGCCGTCTTTGATAATCGGCGCATGGTGACCGGTTCCTATAACTGGACCACCGCCGCCACAAAGTATAACAGCGAAAACTGCATCTTCCTGCCCCACCCCGCACAAGAATACACCAAACGGTTTGAAGATTTGTGGAGGATGTATAAAAAACAACCAATAAGATGATTCAAACTACTTTAAACACAAGGTAAATTTGCCATATCTTGGCGAACGTTTTAAATCCTCATATACAATTCCTTGACGAAACAACCCGTAATAACTTTTTATCATTGCCTCTACTTCGTCTATAAAGTTATGCAACTCTACAATGCGTGGAGAGTCGATATCAAAATCCACATAGTCATTATGTACTAACTTTTTATCTCTTAACGTTTTTAATTTTGTGTGCATGCTTTGTATTTTAATTAAATCGTTTTCAAGGCTAATACTTGCCAAGTATCTTAGCATATCTTGACTTATATCTTCAGTATATACTTTACCCGTATCGGGTTCATGACATTCAATAACAGCGTTTTCCATACAACTTTTCAACACTTCATAATTTTTTTGTTTTTTCCAAAAATTTACAAAATACTGCAGAGTTCTTTTATTATTATCGCTCCCCCTTGGTTCTAATAACTTGCATAAATTTATTACCGTAACCTTATAATAATTACTAAGACACCATGATATAAAGTTATTTTGTTTGGCCTTTTGCTCAATCAATGCGTTATTAAAATCAAGATAACAGGTCCTATTAAGGATTAGTTCCGTTAATATATCGTCAAGAGAATTCAAATAGTCTATCGCGTTTTCTATATCCATGCGAGTTCCTTATATTTAATCTAAAAATTTCCTTACTGAGTGTTTCCAACTAGCTCGTCGTAAAGCTGCAGTTCTTTTAGTGTCAATGCTGTTTCCGTAGCTCCCGAATTTATACAGCTCCAATAGTCTTCCGCAATTTTTAAAGCAAGATCTTTTATTTGCTGGAAGTTTATATCTGTTAAGCCAA
>JAZRZS010000001.1:0-2189 GCA_045601505.1 Acutalibacteraceae bacterium | reverse complement strand
TTGTCAAGTGTCAAGGACTTTTTCAAAAAAAATTATAAAGCGACTTTTTCCGCAGAAATAGTCGCTTTTTTGTTATTTTGAATTCATTTTTAAATAGGCGTTTATAAATCCGTCTATATCGCCATCCATCACAGCGTTTATGTTACCGCTCTCATACCCTGTTCTGTGGTCTTTTGCAAGTGTATATGGCATAAACACATAAGAACGGATTTGCGAACCCCAGGCAATCTCTTTTTGAACACCCTTAATATCCTCAATTTTTTCAAGATGTTCCCTTTCCTTAATCTCTATAAGCTTGGATTTGAGCATCTTGAGAGCAACCTCTCTGTTCTGGTGCTGACTGCGTTCGTTCTGACAGGCAACAACTATTCCTGTGGGCAGATGGGTTATGCGTATTGCCGATTCGGTTTTGTTAACGTGCTGTCCGCCGGCTCCGCCCGAACGGTAGGTATCTACCTTAAGGTCTTCTTCTCTTATTTCTATATTGGCATCATCATCAATTTCCGGCATAACTTCTATTGATGCAAAGGATGTATGGCGTCTACCCGATGAATCAAAGGGGGAAATGCGAACAAGGCGGTGAACACCGTTTTCGCTTTTAAGGTAACCGTAGGCATTTAGTCCCTCTATTACAAGCACAGCGCTTTTAAGTCCTGCCTCTTCCCCGTCAAGAAAGTCTACCATCTTAACGCTAAAGCCGTGACGTTCGCCCCAATGGGTATACATACGCACAAGCATTTCGTTCCAATCCTGCGCCTCTGTTCCGCCTGCACCCGCGTGAAATGTCAAAATTGCATTCTTGCTGTCATATTCGCCCGAAAGCAGTGTTTCAAGCCGTTGCGCCGACAATTGCTCTTCAAACGCCGAAACATCTTCAAGTACCTCTTGAAGTAGTGACAAGTCGCCCTCTTCATCGGCTAGTTCGATAAGCGTCAAGGTATCATCATATTTCGAAGCAAGGTTATCATACCTTTCAACACGCGCCTTTAACTGACTGGTTTTTTGAAGCACCTTTTGGGAGTTCTCAACATCATCCCAAAAGCCTTCCTGTGCCGCCTTGCTTTCAAGTTCGGTTATTTCTGCTTTCAGTTTATCAAGCATAAGCGCTTCTTTAAGGTCGTCAAGCTCGGGTTTTAGTCCCTCAAGTTTTAATTTTTGTTCTTCAAACTCCAGCATTCTATTGCACCTTTCGTGTTACAAATGCGTTCCAATTTTCCTTAACGCATTCTTTTATTATGGTAAAGCCGTTTTTCTTTAATGCATCCTTTACCTCTTCCGCCCTTAAATCAATTATACCTGAACAGATAAACAGCGCATTTTCGTCCATATACTTATCTATTCCTTCGCACAGCGAGATTATAACATCTGCAACAATATTAGCGCAAACAACCGAAAACTTACCGTCTATCTTATCTGTAAGATTTCCGCAGATGTATTCCGTTTGATCCGTTAATTCATTCATCTCGGCATTCTCGCGCGATACCTTTACAGACTGGGCGTCTATATCAACGCCAACAGCGCTCTTTGCGCCCAACAGGACACCCGCTATGCTTAAAATTCCGCTGCCGCAACCAACATCAAGTATTGTTTCCCCGCCTTTAATATATTCGTCCAAAACCTCAAGGCACATACTTGTAGTGGCGTGGGTGCCTGTGCCGAAAGCGGCGCCAGGGTCGATTTTCAATATTTTGCGGTTGTCGATATTAGCATAGTTCTCCCAACTTGGACATATAGCAAGACGGTTGCCTATCTCTGTCGGTTTAAAATACTTTTTCCAGTTTTCCGCCCACTCGGCATCGTTTACAGATGTCTTTTCTACCTGTGCATCTATACCCTCTGCGCGAAGACGCTCACGCAAAAACGCTACCGCTTCGAAGGCGTTTTCCTCTTCTGCAATATATATATGAATATTAACGCGCGTTTTATCCTTTCTGAGCAACGCTTCATCAATCAAATCAATATGAGCGATCTTGGGTGCTTCAAACTCCATATCGGAATAATCTTCTATATATATTCCATAAGGCACAACCATATTTGCAATAGCCGCGGCGGTATCAGAAAATGCCGCTTCAACGCTTATTATAATTTCGGTCCAATCCATTTTGAGCCTCCAAATGTAAAATATTACAATATATTGTAACACATTATTTCCAATTAGTAAAACACAAATTAAGTCGGAGGCCAAGCGG